>NZ_MKKG01000022.1:0-467393 GCF_001942325.1 Gordonia sp. CNJ-863 | reverse complement strand
GTTCTGGGCGACGCGGACAACGTCGTCGCGGAACTCCTGGGGATAGGGCTTGGGCACAGCTGGCATCCTTCCAGGCCGCCCGGCAGGGCAAGCCAGATCAGATGTCACCTACTCGTGCACCAGCCCCGCAGGTGCACACGGAAGGTACCGGGATGCGACGAGCGCTGCCGGTTTTCGCGGATCGCGGCGTTCAGTTGCGTCCACTCGTCGCGCGTCAGTATGGCCGGCGTTTGCGCCTCGTACTCCACGTCCTGGTGCAGCACGATCCCCGCGTTGATCGGGCGGATCAGCAGGTTGCGGACCTTCAGCGCAGTCCAGGTCTTTCCGTGCTGGGTAGTAATCCCTCGGCGATTGAGATCTACCGCGACAGTTCGGAACGAGTAGCCGTCGATTACCCGGCGGGCCATGTCCCGGAGGATCTCGGCTTCATCCTCACGGATGCCGACGCGCTGTGGCTCGAACCCGAACGGCCGCTGACCGCCGAGGTACTTGCCTTGGCGAGCAGCGTCGAGTTTCGCCGCGCGTTGTCGCTCGATCATGTGCTCGACTTCGTAGCGCGCAACTGCACCGAGCTGGCGAGCCACAAGCCTTCCGGAGGGCGTCGAAAGATCAACCGGACCCGCCTTCACGGTGTGGGTGGTGACACCGCCGCGCTCAGAAGCTGTCACGTAGTTCTCGAGTTCGACCATCGAGCGGTGGAGGCGGTCCGTGTGCCAGGCGAGGACGACTTCGATCTCGCCGTTCTGCATCAATTCGAGGAGACGCTGGTAGCTAGGGCGGGGCTTGCCGCTGTAGGCGCTGATGTCGTTGTCCTTGAGAACGTGAGTCACGCGGTAACCAAGACGCTCCGCCAACTCGCGGCAGTCGGCCTCTTGGCGTTCGACGCCGAGTCCAGCCCCGGTCTTGTCTGAGCTGATGCGAGCATAGATCGCTGCGCTGCGAATTATGTTGTCAGGCTGGTGATTTGACGCTCTCATTGTGTACCTACCATTGTCTCACATTGGGGGGCGTCTGTGAATATGCGACGAATGCGCCGAGATGAGCGCGAAAGTCCTCGAATCCCTGCGGGAACCCCTCGAAGACGGCGAGGTGCGGGTGCCGCGGCGGGACGGCGTCGCGTCGTACCCGGCGCGGTTCCAGCTCATCCTCGCCGCGAATCCGTGCCCATGCGCACCCGCGCACGATGTCGACTGTGTATGCACCGCAGTCGTGCGACGCCGGTACCTCGGCAAGCTGTCGGGGCCGCTGCTCGACCGTGTCGACATCCGCGTCCGCATGGATCCGCCGGGCAACGCCGCGCTGATGAGCGGGACGGGGGAGTCGAGTGCCGAGGTCCGTGCCCGGGTCACCGCGGCGCGTGCGGCAGCGGTCGAGCGATGGTCCGAGTTCGGCTGGCGAACCAACGCCGAGGTGCCGGGAGCCGCACTCCGGCAGAAGTTCCGGCTCCCGCCCGATGTTCTCCGGCCCATCGAGTTGTTTCTCCGCGACGGGCGCGTGACGGCCCGTGGCGCCGACCGCGCGCTGCGACTGGCCTGGACCCTGAGCGATCTACGCGGCACTGATCAACCCGTCGAAGATGATGTCGCGCAAGCACTTCTGTACCGAGACCGAGGAGCAACGTGGTGAGTGGCAAGTACCCGGCGGAGATGACGGCATGGGCGTACCTGGCGCGCGTGGCCGAGCCGCCGTGTGCGGACGTGATCGCGCTGGTGGATCAGGTCGGTCCGGTGGACGCAGCATCGGCGATCCGCAACCGGGCTGTCCCGGACGGTCACGAACCGGTCCTGGCCGCGACGGCAGCCCGACACGAATCCGACCGTGCGACCGAGGATCTCGACGCGGCCGCCGCGATCGGTGCACGGCTGGTCACCAGATCCGATCCGGAGTGGCCGGCCTGGGCGCTCCTCGCCCTCGGCCAGGCCGACACCGCCGCACGCGGCGGCGAGCCACTGGCGCTCTGGGTGCGTGGCCCCGCCCGGCTCGACGACCTCGCCACCGCATCGGTCGCGCTCATCGGGTCCCGCGCGGCGTCGCCGTACGGCGGGCACGTCACGCAGATGTTGGCATCGGGGCTCTCGGGCGAGGGCTTCGCGGTGATCTCCGGTGGCGCCTTCGGCATAGACGGGGTGGCGCACCGCGCCGTCGTCGCGGCCGGTGGGGTGACCGCGGCCGTGATGGCCTGTGGTATCGACCGCGACTATCCGGCTGCGCACTCCGCGCTGTTGGCGGAGATCGCCCGGACCGGCGCGATCATCAGCGAGTACCCGCCGGGCACGACCGCCGCCAAACATCGCTTCCTCACCCGTAACCGGCTGGTCGCGTCACTGTCGGGTGCGACCGTCGTCGTAGAGGCCGGCAGACGTTCGGGCGCGGCGAACACGGCCGCCTGGGCGCGGAAACTCGGCCGACCGCTGGGTGCGGTGCCCGGGCCGGTGACGTCGGCGACGTCGGTCGGGTGTCATCGGATGATCGCCGACGGACTGGCGGTGCTGGTCTCCGACGTCGCGTCGGCGGTGAACCTCGTCCGGCCCGACGGCGGGGGAGACATCGGTCGGGGGAGGGCGAAACCGACCGACGGGCTCAGCGCCGAGCAGTTGCGCGTGCACGACGCGATTCCGGGTAGGGGTGGCGTGGGTATTCAGGAGATCGCCTTCGCGGCGGGGCTCGAGGTGCCGGCCGTCCGGGCGGCGTTGGCACGGCTGGACATCGACGGGCTGGTGGAAAACGTCGGCGGTCAGTGGCGACTGGCCACCAGGTGACTCACTTGCGCGTCAGGATGTCGAGGAAGATACGCAGATCGTCGGCCGTTGCCTCGCCGAGCCGTCCGTGAGCGTGCACGAAGCCGATACCTGCGTAGAGCAGCGTGGTGGCGCGGGCGTGGGCCTCGGCCTCGTCGAAGCCGAGTTCCCGCATCGCCTGATGGGAGATCTGGAAGATCTGTCCGTCGAGCTCGGCGATCGAGTCGGCGATCGACCCGTCGGTCTCTGCCCACCGGCGCATCGCGGCTTCCATCCGCCAGCGCCGGGGATCGGAGATGAGCCCTGCCATACCCTCTATCCGCTCGACCGGAGGGAGCTCCTCGAGGTTCGCGAGCCGGGTGACGGCCGCGGCCTGGACCTTCCGGCAGTGGTCGGCGAGCTCGGACTTCATCGTCGCGATGTCGGTGAAGTGCCAGTAGAAGCTGCCCTTGGTGACCCCGAGCCGGGAGCTGAGCCGCGAGATCTTCAGCCCGCCGATGCCGTCCTCGAGCAGGACCTCCACGGCCGCGTCGAGCCAGTCGTCGGCCCCGAGACGCGGTCCGCGGACGGGAACGCTGTCTTCTACGGGCTGGGGTTCCACTGGTTGGTCCGGCATGGAATCGCCTCTGGTCGGGGTCTCGCGACGTCTGATCTCAAGAATTGCGAACTCTCGGATCACATCGCTTGATCGTGAGAAAACCTTACAAAGGGCCGCCAGTACCTTCCCCGGACAAACCCGCATCGGCTCTTAGGCTCACCTAAGTTGAAGGCGTAAGGTGAACGCGACAAGGAGGTCCCATGGCCAAGCGTGTGAACACGATGACGGTGCTCCGTCGCGAGCAGATCAGCCCGCACTTCGTCCGCCTGTACCTCGGCGGCGAGGGTTTCGACGACTTCCAGGCGGCGGTCGGTACATCCGGTGACCCCGACACGGACATGTACGTGAAGTTCGTCTTCGCGCCGGAGGGCGTGACCTACCCGGAGCCGTTCGACCTCCAGGAAGTCCGGACGACACTCCCGCCCGAACAGCAACCGGTCCTGCGCACCTACACGGTTCGCCGCGTCGACCCGCAGGCTCGTGAGATCCTCGTCGACTTCGTCGTCCACGGCGACGAGGGCATCGCCGGCCCGTGGGCCGCATCGGTGGAGCCGGGCGAGACCGTTCGGTTCATCGGCCCGGGCAGCGGATACCGGCCCAAGTCCGACGCCGCGTGGCATCTCCTCGCGGCCGACGAGGCCGGACTGCCCGCCGTGGCCGCGGCACTCGAGGCGCTGCCCGCCGACGCGATCGCCAAGGTGTTCATCGAGGTCGCCGGACCCGAGGACGAACTCGACCTCCTCGCACCCCCGGGTGCGGAGATCGTCTGGGTCCACCGCGGTGGACCGGCGGGCGAGGTCGACGACTCGGTCGCCGGCGACAACGCGCCCCTCATCGTCGCCGTCCGCAACGCGGAATGGCTCGACGGCGAACCCCACGTCTTCATCCACGGTGAGGCGCAGGCCGTCATGCACAACCTGCGCAGCTACATCCGCAAGGAACGCAAGGTCAGTCCGGCCAACGCCTCGATCTCCGGGTACTGGCGCCGCGGCCGCACGGAAGAGGGCTTCCGGACATGGAAGGCCGAACTGCGCGCCGCCGAGGAAGGAGCACCGGCCGGCCGGCAGCCGAGTACGTAGGCATCGATCCGGCCACGGCACCGCGTGTGGGGTTGCACCCGCTCCCGTCGCGCGCTGTGCTGACGGGCATGCTCGACGACTTCGCCGATCACCTGCGCCTGGAGAAGGGTCGCAGTGAACACACCATCCGCGCCTATGTCGGTGGTGCACGTGCGCTGCTGTCGTTCGCGGGTGCCCGGGGAATCGCTGCGGCCGACATCGACCTCGCCCTCCTGCGTGCCTGGCTGGCCGAACTGACGCGGCGCGGCGCCGCCCGCACGACGATCGCGCGGCAGGTCTCCGCGGCGAAGACCTTCTGCGCGTGGGCGGTTCGCGAGGGCATCATGGCCGCCGACCCCTCACAGCGACTCAAGGCCCCGAAGGCCCATCGCACACTGCCGGCCGTCCTCGCGCCCGGCCAGGCCGACGCCGCGATCGGTGCGACCGCACAGGATCGTGACCCCGACGACCCGATCTCACTCCGGGACAGGTTGATCCTGGAGTTGTTGTACGCCAGCGGGATTCGCGTCGGCGAACTGTGCGGGCTGGACATCGACGACATCGACACGGGGCGTCGAATCCTGCGCGTGATCGGCAAGGGCGACAAGGAACGGTCCGTGCCCTACGGCGAACCCGCGGCCAAGGCCATCGACGACTGGTTGCGACAGGGGCGTCCCGCACTGGCCACCGACACCTCGGGAGCTGCACTGCTACTGGGAGCACGTGGCGGCCGGCTCGACCAGCGGATGGCACGGTCGGTGGTGTCCGGCGCGGTCCAGGCCGCCGGTGGCCCGGCGATGGGGCCGCACGGCCTCCGGCACAGCGCCGCGACGCATCTCCTCGAAGGTGGCGCCGACCTACGGGTCGTACAGGAACTGCTCGGACACTCCTCGCTGGCGACGACGCAGATCTACACCCATGTGAGCGTCGAACGCCTCCGCGCAGTGCACCGTCAGGCGCATCCCCGGGCCTGATCAGGGTTCTCCGGCGTTCAGCGGTTTGAGCCGCACCCGCACGGCCCCGAGCAGACCCAGGGGATTCAGGTACTCGGCATCGCGCCCCACCCCGCGTCGAGCGCCCCAGTGCAGGCACGTGAGCGTCGGACATCCGGGATGCCCAGCGACGAGTGTGCCGATCGTGTCGCCCCGGGACACGGGGTCGCCCTCGCCGACGGTGGCCTCGACGGGCTCATAGGTGGTGATCAGCCCGTCCGGATGCTGCACCGAGACCACCGGCCGACCCGCCACCCGGCCGGCGAACCGCACACGACCGGCACCCGCCGTGGATACCGCGACACCGGGTACGGCCGCCAGGTCGACGCCCCGGTGCCCCGGCTGCCACCGTTTCTCCGGCGCATCGAAGCCGGTCACGACGGTGGGACGGGGCGGCAGCGGCGCTGAATAGGGACGAGGCGCGGCGGTAACCTGGGGCGGCGTCGAGTACAGCACGACCAGGAACAAGGACGCCGCCAACGCGGTGCGGGAACCCGAGGTCTGCATTCCTGTTGGACGCACCGGAACGCGATCCGGATCCGTCGCCCGGGCAGGGGACCGGAGCGTTTTGGTTTTCGCTGGTCGACGCGCGTAAACTCTGGTCCGCACCTCATCGGTTGTTGATGGGGTGACTTCGCGCGCCTGCGACAACACGCCGAATGTGCAGTCCCGACCCGGTCATCGACCGAAATCGGGTGACATCCGCCGGCAGGCGCCAGGGTCGACACCAACCCGGTGCCGACAGACAACTGCGACAAAAGGAAATCTCATGGCTGTCGTGACCATGAAGCAGCTGCTTGACAGCGGCGCACACTTCGGGCACCAGACCCGCCGTTGGAACCCGAAGATGAAGCGATTCATCTTCACCGACCGCAACGGCATCTACATCATCGATCTGCAGCAGACGCTGACCTACATCGACAAGGCCTACGAGTTCGTCAAGGAGACCGTCGCCCACGGCGGCACCATCCTCTTCGTCGGCACCAAGAAGCAGGCTCAGGAGTCCATCGCCGCTGAGGCCACCCGCGTCGGGATGCCTTACGTCAACCAGCGTTGGCTCGGCGGAATGCTCACCAACTTCAACACCGTGCACAAGCGTCTCCAGCGCATGAAGGAGCTGGAGACCATGGAGCAGACCGGTGGCTTCGAGGGTCGCACCAAGAAGGAGATCTTGATGCTGACCCGCGAGAAGAACAAGCTCGAGCGCACGCTCGGCGGTATCCGCGACATGGCCAAGGTTCCCTCGGCCGTGTGGGTCGTCGACACCAACAAGGAGCACATCGCCGTCGGTGAGGCTCGCAAGCTGAACATCCCGGTCATCGCGATCCTGGACACCAACTGCGACCCCGACCTCGTCGACTACCCGATCCCGGGCAACGACGACGCCATCCGTTCGGCTGCTCTGCTGACCCGCGTCGTGGCCTCGGCCGTCGCCGAGGGCCTGCAGGCCCGCGCCGGTGCTGCCGGTGGCGACGCCAAGCCGGAGGCAGCCGCAGGCGAGCCGCTCGCCGAGTGGGAGCAGGAGCTGCTGACCCAGGCCGCCGCTCCGGCCGGTGGCGAAGCAGCCACCGACGCGCCGGCTGCCCAGTAACACCTGCCGCAGCAATTCGGTCCCACCACACTCTTTCGAAGGAGGCTCGCCAACGATGGCGAACTACACCGCAGCCGACGTGAAGCGACTTCGCGAACTCACCGGTTCTGGAATGCTGGACTGCAAGAACGCGCTGGCCAACAACGACGGTGATTTCGACAAGGCCGTCGAGGAGCTGCGCATCAAGGGCGCCAAGGACGTGGGCAAGCGCGCTGAGCGCTCCACCGCCGAGGGCCTGGTCGCCGCCAAGGGCGGTGCGCTGATCGAGATCAACTCCGAGACCGACTTCGTCGCCAAGAACGACGAGTTCCAGAAGCTCGCCGATGACATCGTCACCGCCGCCGCCGAGGCCAAGACCAACGATGTCGAGGAGCTGAAGAAGGCTGCTCTCGGCAGCGGCACGGTCGACGAGGCCATCGCCGCGCTCTCGGCCAAGATCGGCGAGAAGCTCGAGCTCCGTCGCGTCGTCTTCTACGACGGCCCGGTCGCCGTGTACCTGCACAAGCGTGCTTCGGACCTCCCGCCCGCCGTCGGCGTGCTGGTGTCCTACACCGGTGAGGGCGAGGGTGCCGAAGAGGCCGCTCGCGGCGCCGCCATGCAGGTCGCAGCTCTCAAGGCCAAGTACGCCACTCGCGAAGAGGTCCCCGCGGACGTCGTCGAGAACGAGCGTCGTATCGCCGAGCAGACCGCCAAGGAGGAGGGCAAGCCGGAGCAGGCTCTGCCCAAGATCGTGGAGGGTCGGGTCAACGGCTTCTACAAGGACGTCGTGCTGCTCGACCAGCCGTCGGTCCAGGATTCGAAGAAGACCGTCAAGGCTCTGCTCGACGAGGCCGGTGTGACCGTCAACGGCTTCACCCGCTTCGAGGTCGGACAGGCCTGATCGCCTCCGGGGTCTCCCCGGACGACGACTCGACCGCCCCGTCTCCCATCGTGGAGGCGGGGCGGTTGTCGTTGCGCCGCAACACGAATGTCAGACCGCCGACGCCGATGGCGAGTGCGGCCAGCACCCACAGCGTCGTGCGGAACGCACCCAGGAAGGTGCGCGCGGTGACGGCCCGCGCCGCCTCCTGCGTGTACGGCTGCGCGTCGGCGGCGATCGCCGCGACGGCGCTGTTCGCCGGGGTGTCGGCGCATCCCGGGACCGGTCGCTCCGGATGCGGTGAGGTGAGCTGTTGCGTCGCACACCAGGCGAACCGGTCGGCGACGGTCGGCCGGAACATCGGGTCGACCGGCGAATCCTCCAGGGCGACGGCGAGTTCGGCGCGTACCGCGGGCACACTGGTGTCGGTCTGCCCGGCCACCTGGCCGAAGAAGAACATCGTCACCAGCGCCAGGCCGATCGACGCCCCTATCTGCTGCACGGTGGGGATCGTGCCGCTGGCCGACCCGACCGTTTCCGGCGAGGTGTCGGAGAGGATGACCGCCTGAAGGGGTGCGACGAACAATCCCGTGCCCACCCCGCCGAGTACCAGGGGAGCCAGGATCGCGCCCACCGGAAGGATTTCCGACGCCGGGTCGAGGGTCATCGCGATCCATGCGAACGCCACCCCGACGGTGACCACACCGCCGAGCAGCACCCGGGGCGCGCCCATCCGGGCGACGGCCCACGGCGACGCGACCGACCCCACGGCCGCCCCGCCGGCGAACGGCAATGCGAGAAGTCCGGTGTCCAGTGCCGAGTACCCGAGACCGAACTGCGCGGAAATCGACACGGTGAAGAAGAATCCCGCGCAACGCGGTCGCCGGGATCTCGATGGCCGGCACCTCGGTGTTCCAGCTCTCGCTGCACGCGCCCGAACTGTACGAGGCGCTCGGTTCGTTCAGCGGGTGCGCGCAGACGAGCGATCCGCTGGGGCAGGCCGTGGTGCGCATGGTCGTCGAGGGGCGCGGCCACGGCAACACCCTCAACATGTGGGGGCCGCCGACGAGTCCGGCGTGGCGCGCCAACGATCCCTTCGTGCATGCGGAGTCGTTCCGCGGCAAGTCGATCTACGTGTCCAACGGTTCCGGTGCGCCGGGGCGTTACGACACGATCGACGGGCCGGGCATCGACGGCAACGGTTCCAAGCTGTTCGACCAGCTCGCCGTGGGCGCGGTGATCGAGACCGCCACGGCGGAGTGCACCCGCAATCTGCAGCGTCGGATGCGGGAGCTCGGGGTGCCGGCGACCTTCCATCTGTACGAGGGCGGCACCCACTCGTGGCCGTACTGGCAGGACGAACTGCACCGCGCCTGGCCCCAGTTCCGCGCGGCACTCGCCGGGTGACCCCCGACGACCTCGTCGTCTTCGTCGATGCCGACGTCGTCGACCCTGAACCGGAGGATGTCTCCCGGATGCTCGGCCCGCTGCTCACCACCCCGGGCCTGCAGCTGGTCAAGGGGTACCGCCGGGATCCGGCCGGTGGCGGTCGTGTCACGGAGTTACTGGTGCGGCCCCTGGTCGCGTCGCTGTGTCCCGAGCTGGCGGGGATCATCCAACCGATCGGCGGTGACCTCGCCGGGACACGCGACCTGCTGACGTCGATCCCGTTCGCGCCCGGCCACGGCGTCGACATCGGCATCCTCCTCGACACCGTCGCGGAGTTCGGGACAGATGCCGTCGGTCAGGTCGATCTGGGCGTCCGGGAATCGCGGAGTCGCCCGCTGGTGGAGCTCGGCCCGGTGGCGCGCCAGATCGTCGCCACCCTGCTCGAACGGCTCGGGATCGAGGACTCGCAGGCCCCCCTGGCACAGTTTCTGCCCGACGGCGACGGGTATCGGTGTGTGCGGACGTTTCCGATGCCGGCCCGGGCCGAGGAGTACGCGTGTCGCGAGTCGCATTCGGTGAGGACGTAACATAGTCCACCGAACCGACGAGTGAGGAAGCGAATGAGCGAAGCGCCCGATCCCACCCCATCCGATCTCAAGAAGGCCGAGCGTTCCGGATTCAAACGAGTCCTGTTGAAGCTGGGCGGTGAGATGTTCGGCGGGGGAGAGGTCGGTCTGGACCCGGACGTCGTGGCGACCGTGGCCGATCAGATCGCCGACGTCGTGAACTCCGGCGTCCAGGTGGCCGTCGTCATCGGCGGCGGCAACTTCTTCCGCGGGGCCGAACTGCAGCAGCGCGGCCTCGACCGCAGCCGCTCGGATTACATGGGCATGCTCGGCACCGTGATGAATTGCCTTGCTCTGCAAGACTTCCTGGAGAAGCGCGGCATCAGCACCCGCGTGCAGACCGCCATCACCATGGGCCAGGTCGCCGAGCCGTACCTGCCGCTGCGCGCCCAGCGCCACCTCGAGAAGGGGCGCGTGGTCATCTTCGGCGCCGGCATGGGCATGCCGTACTTCTCCACCGACACCACCGCGGCCCAGCGTGCGCTGGAGATCAAGGCGGAGGTGGTCCTCATGGCCAAGGCCGTCGACGGTGTCTACGACGCCGACCCGCGGACCGATCCGAACGCCAGGCTGTTCACCGAGATCACCCACCGCGAGGTCCTCGACAAGGAACTCAAGGTCGCCGACGCGACCGCCTTCAGTCTGTGTATGGACAACAAGATGCCGATCTTGGTGTTCAATTTGCTCCAACAGGGCAACATCGCCAGGGCGGTGGCCGGTGACCGGATCGGCACGCTGGTCAGCACCTAGCAGCCCGCGACCCCACGAGAACACGGCCCGCACGAGAACCGGCCTGCCAGGCCCTACGGAACGGAACAAGGACGAAGATGATCGACGACGCGCTGCTCGACGCCGAGGAGAAGATGGAGAAGGCGGTCAACGTCGCCAAGGAGGACATGGGCTCCATCCGCACCGGACGTGCGAACCCGGCCATGTTCAACAGGATCAACATCGAGTACTACGGCTCCATGACCCCGGTGACGCAGGTCGCGTCGATCAACACGCCCGAGCCGCGCCTGGTCGTCATCAAGCCGTACGAGGCGTCGACGCTCCGTGACATCGAGACCGCGATCCGCAACTCCGATCTCGGCGTGAACCCGACCAACGACGGCACGATCATCCGCGTCGCCATCCCGCAGCTCACCGAGGAGCGTCGCCGCGACCTGGTGAAGCAGGCCAAGGGCAAGGGTGAGGACGCGAAGGTCGCCATCCGCAACGTGCGCCGCAAGGCCGCCGACGAGCTCAAGCGCATCCAGAAGGACGGCGAGGCGGGCGAGGACGAGGTCACCCGTGCTGAGAAGGAACTCGACAAGACCACGGCCACGTATGTGCATCAGGTCGACGAATTGGTGAAGCACAAAGAAGACGAATTGCTCGAGGTGTGAGCGAGAAGGCATCCGACCCCGAGAACAAGACCGGCCCCGAGAAGAAGTCACGGGCAGGTCGTGACCTGCCGGCCGCCATCGCGGTCGGAGGCACTCTCGGCGTCAGCATCATCCTGATCCTGCTGTTCGCGCCGATGCTCTGGTACGTCCTCGTCGCGGTCGCCTTCGCGATCGCGACCTGGGAGGTCACCAAGCGGCTGCAGACCGCGGGGTACAACGTCGCGTTCTGGCCGCTGCTCATCGGCGGTCAGGCCATCATCTGGGTCAGCTGGCCGTACGGGCCCACCGGCGTGCTGGTCGCGTTCGTCGCGACCGTGCTGGTGTCGATGGTGTGGAAACTGCTCGCCCAGGGCATCTCGAACGCACCGGAGAACTACCTCAAGGACCTCGCCCTCACGGTGTTCGTGCTGGCCTGGCTACCGCTCCTGGCGTCTTTCGGCGTCCACCTCGTCACGCAGGAGGACGGCGCCGCCCGGGTCGCGACCCTCATGGTGGTCGTCGTCTGCTCCGACGTCGGCGGATACGCCGCCGGTGTCATGTTCGGCAGGCACCCGATGGCGCCGGCGATCAGCCCCAAGAAGTCCTGGGAGGGTCTCGTCGGTTCGCTGCTCGTCGGCACGATCGGCGCGGTCGGCTGCATCACGTTCCTGATCGGCAGCCACTGGTGGATCGGTCTGATCCTCGGACCCGTGCTGGTCGTGTGCGCAACGCTCGGCGACCTGGTGGAGTCGCAGGTCAAGCGTGATCTCGGCATCAAGGACATGGGCACGCTGCTGCCGGGCCACGGCGGCATCATGGATCGCCTCGACAGCCTGCTGCCCTCGGCGTTCGTGGTGTGGGCGGTGCTGACGGCTCTGCTGTAAGGAGCCCGACCTACCCGGCGGCCCTCTTCAGCGCCCGACGCAGCTGCAACATGCGCAGACCGCCGATGATGGCGACGATCAACGCACCCGCGATCGCGGCGATCAGCAGGCTCACCCCGAGCGGGAGGTTGACCTCCCAGAAGATCAGCTCGATCCGCTGACTCTCCAGGTTCTGCACGATGAACACCAGCAGCAGGACCAGGATGATCGCGCCGATGACGACGCCGAACCAGGTCGCGCGGGTGCGGGTGTGCTCGACGTCGGCGACGGTCTGGCGCAGACGGTCGCGCTCGGCCAGCACGGCGTCGTGATCATCCGCGGTCGGCACCGGGGTCACGGCTGCGGGCTCGGGGACGGGCACGGTGTCATGAGCAGGGTGGGGCTCGCCCTGCGAACCCCACTGGGGGACCGGATTCCCGGTTCGTCGGCGATCGGGTGTGGTCATGGGTTCATCATGACATGCGACAATGGCCCGATGACCTCATTACCGCTGGTGTTCGACGCGCCCAAACGTGGGCTGCCGCCGACACACTTCGCCGACCTCGACGCCGCCGGCCGCGTCGCGGCGCTGGCCGAATTGGGTCTCCCGAAGTTCCGGGCCGATCAGCTGGCCCGGCAGTACTACGCGCGCCTCAACGGCGACGTCGAGGAGATGACCGATCTGCCCGCGGCCTCCCGCGACGCCGTGCGAGAAAAGCTCTTCCCGCAGCTCCTCACGCCGGTGCGGCACATCTCGTGCGACGGCGACTCGACCCGCAAGACCCTGTGGCGCCTGCACGACGGCACTCTCCTCGAGAGCGTGCTGATGCGCTACACCGAGCGCAACACGCTGTGCATCTCCAGTCAGGCCGGCTGCGGCATGGCCTGCCCGTTCTGCGCCACCGGACAGGGTGGCCTCGACCGCAACCTGTCGACCGCCGAGATCGTCGACCAGGTGCGGGCCGCGGCGCGTGCCCTGCGCGACGGGGAACTCGGCGAGCCGGGACGCCTGTCGAACGTCGTGTTCATGGGCATGGGCGAGCCGCTCGCGAACTACAAGCGCGTCGTCAGTGCCGTCCGCCAGATCACCTCGCCGGCACCCGACGGGCTCGGGATCTCGGCGCGATCGGTGACCGTCTCGACCGTCGGTCTCGCCCCGTCGATCCGGCGTCTCGCCGATGAGGGTCTCGCGGTCACGCTCGCGCTGTCCCTGCACACCCCCGACGACGAACTGCGCGACACCCTCGTGCCGGTCAACAACCGTTGGTCGGTGGCCGAGGTGCTGGAGGCCGCGCGCTACTACGCCGACACCACCGGACGCCGCGTCTCCATCGAGTACGCGCTGATCCGCGACGTCAACGACCAGCCTGGCGGGCCGACATGCTGGGACAGAAGCTGCACAAGGCGCTCGGCTCCCTCGTGCACGTGAACCTCATCCCGCTCAACCCCACACCGGGCTCGGAGTGGGATGCCAGTCCCAAGCCGGTGGAACGGGAGTTCGTGCGCCGCGTCCGCGAACAGGGCGTGTCCTGCACGGTGCGCGACACCCGCGGGCAGGAGATCGCCGCGGCCTGCGGCCAGCTCGCCGCCGAAGAGCGCTAGCCCGCTGGAGGCTGTGGACACAACAAACGCTGAACGGCAAAGCCGTTCAGCGTTTTTCGAATGTCTGGGTCAGGGGTGCGTCAGGACCACTTGCCGCGGTTCATCCACCAGCCGCGCACCACGAAGTACAGGACTCCGACCGCGAAGGCGATGAGCCAGAGGTCCTCGACGTGGCCGGTGTGGTTGCCGATCATCATGAGCAGCAGGAAGGCCGCGAAGAAGATGGCGGCACCGTAGAAGGTCTTCGTCGCCGATCCGAACCAGCCGAAACGAGCCGACGGTGCATCGGCGGGCTCACGACGCCAGCCGGTGTCGATGACGTCGGCGTGTCCGCCAGTGTGCTCCACATCGGTGCTTGCCACAGCCACTCCTCACAGCGCGGGTCGTCAGAAGTCTGACGAACGGTAGTAGTTCTCGATCAGCATAGCGGCACGGTGATCTCGCCGACCGAGCCCGGTGGGTGATTCGGTGACAGAATGCGGCACATGTCTTCGTCCGAGTTCCGCGCCGGCCCGGGTGCGGGCCGTTCCCTGGCCGACTACCGCGCCGAGGCCTATCCCCGCGACATGGTCGGATACGGTGCCACGCCACCGAATCCGCAGTGGCCCGGCGACGCGAAGATCGCCGTCCAGTTCGTTCTCAACTACGAGGAGGGCGGCGAGAACAACGTGCTCGAGAACGACCGCGGCAGTGAGACCTTCCTGTCGGAGATGGTCGGCGCCCAGCCTTTCCCGAACCGGCACATGAGCATGGAGAGCATGTACGAGTACGGCTCGCGGGCCGGGGTGTGGCGGGTCCTGCGCGCCTTCGACCGCCGCGGGTTGCCGCTGACGATCTTCGCGGTCTCCCAGGCGATGGCCCGTAACCCCGAGGTGGCGGCGGCCTTCGTCGATCGCGGCCACGAGATCGCGTGCCACGGCTACCGGTGGCTCAACTATCAGCTGATCGACCCCGAGGTCGAACGTGATCACATGCGCGCAGGCATCGAACTGCTCACCGAGATCACCGGTGAACGCCCACGCGGCTGGTACACCGGCCGGGACTCACCCAACACGCGGCGCCTCGTCGTCGAACAGGGCGGATTCACCTACGACTCCGACAGTTACGCCGACGATCTGCCGTATTGGGTGAAGGTCCCGCGCGGCGACGAACTCGTCGATCACCTGGTCGTGCCCTACACCCTCGACACCAACGACATGCGGTTCTCCTCGCCCGGCGGCTTTCCGTCGGGGGAGCAGTTCTTCGCGCATCTGCGCGATGCCTTCGACGTGCTCTACCGCGAGGGCGTCGAGGGTGCGCCGAAGATGCTGTCTGTCGGACTGCACTGCCGGCTCGTGGGCCGGCCGGCACGGCTGGCGGCTCTCGAGCGGTTCCTCGACCACATCGGGTCCCACGACGACGTGTGGATCACCCGCCGGATCGACATCGCCGAACACTGGCGGAAGGTGCACCCGGCCGGCTGACACAATGGACAACGTGCCCACACGTGTCTTGATCCTCGGTTCGACCGGCTCCATCGGCGTTCAGGCGCTCGAGGTGATCGCCGAACATCCCGACCGCTTCGAGGTCGCCGGTCTCGGCGCGGGTGGCGGGAACCTCGACCGGCTGGCCGATCAGGCCGCGGCCTTCGGGGTCCCCGCATCTCGGCTGGCCGTCGCCGACGAGGCTCGCGCCGCCGAGCTCGCCGAACGACTCGGAGCGCCGGTTCTCGGTGGCACCGAAGCCATGTGCGACCTGATCGATGCGGTCGCCGCCGACGGCGGAACCGATGTGGTGCTGAACGCCGTGGTCGGTTCGATCGGCCTGGCGCCCTCGCTCGCCGCGCTGCGGACGGGTGCGCGTCTCGCGCTCGCGAACAAGGAGTCCCTCGTCGCCGGCGGGTCGCTCGTCCTCGATGCGGCGGCTCCCGACCAGATCGTCCCCGTCGACTCCGAGCATTCGGCCATTGCCCAGTGTCTGCGCGCCGGAACCGCCGCCGAGGTGGACCGCTTGGTCCTCACCGCGTCGGGCGGACCGTTCCGCGGCTGGTCGGCCGAACAGCTCCACAACGTCACCCCCGAGCAGGCCGGGCGCCATCCCACCTGGTCGATGGGCCCGATGATCACCCTCAACTCGGCGACCCTGGTCAACAAGGCCCTCGAGGTCATCGAGGCGCACCTGCTCTTCGACGTCGACTACGACCACATCGACGTCACCGTCCATCCGCAGTCGATCGTGCACTCGATGGTGACCTTCGTCGACGGCGCGACCGTCGCCAAGGCGTCGCCGCCGTCGATGAAGCTGCCCATCGCGCTGGCACTGGGCTGGCCGGATCGTGTCCCCGGATCGTCGACCGCGTGCGACTTCTCCACCGCCTCGGCGTGGACGTTCGAGCCCGTCGACGACAAGGTCTTCCCGGCGATCGAGCTCGCCCGGGAGGCGGGACGGGGTGGCGGGAGTCTCACCGCGGTGTACAACGCCGCGAACGAGGCGGCCGCCGCGGGCTTCTTCGCAGGTACGATCCGTTTTCCGCGGATCGTCGAGATCATCGGTGAGGTGCTCGGCGAGGCGGATCAGTGGCGAGTCGAGCCAGGTACTGTGGAGGAGGTCTTCGCCGCCGATCGGTGGGCCCGGGAGCGCGCCGCACAGCTGGTCGCCGCCTCGTCGTGATCGGTGCGCATCGTGATCTGGATGGAGTGAGTACGTGAGTTTCGCGATCGGTGTCACGCTCTTCGCGGTGGCGCTGTTGCTGTCGGTCGCCTGGCATGAGTGCGGTCACATGTGGGCCGCACAGGCAACCGGCATGAAGGTCCGTCGCTACTTCGTTGGCTTCGGGCCGACGATCTGGTCGACGCGCCGCGGCGAGACCGAGTACGGACTCAAGGCGATCCCGCTCGGCGGCTTCTGCGACATCGCGGGCATGACCCCGCACGAGGAGCTCACCGCCGACGAGCAGGACCGGGCGATGTACAAGCAGAAGGCCTGGAAACGCCTCGTCGTGCTGTTCGCCGGTCCCGCGCAGAACTTCATCCTCGGCTTCGTCCTGATCATCATCGTCGGCCTCACCTTCGGGCTGCCCGATCTCAGCCCGCCGCCGACCCCGGCGAAGGTCGCCGAGACCCAGTGCGTGTCGTCGACGATCACCATCGCCGACGGCGAGCAGACCAACTCGCCCTGCACCGGCGGCGGACCTGCGGCCGCCGCGGGTCTGCGCCCGGGCGACGAGATCGTGGCCATCAACGGGACACCCGTCGGCAAGGCCGCGGACCTGACCCCGGTCATCCGTGAGTCCACGGGCCCGGTGGTCCTCACCGTCGACCGCGCCGGTGAACGCCTCGACCTGACGATGACGCCCGAGCCGGTCACCGTCACCGCCAAGCGCGCCGACGGCACCACCGAGAGCGTGTCCTACAACATGGTCGGCATCGCCTACGACGCCCCGCCGGCGATCAAGGACTTCAGCGGCCTCGACGTGATCCCGGGTGCTTTCGTCTTCACCGGCGACCTGATCAAGGAGACCTGGAACGCGCTCCTGTCGCTGCCCACCAAGATCGGTGCACTGTGGACCGCGGTGACCGGTGGCGAGCGCGCGCTCGACACCCCGGTCAGCGTCTACGGTGCCTCGGTGCTCGGCGGCCAGGCGGTCGAACGCGGCCTGTGGGACATGTTCTGGATGCTGCTGATCAGCATCAACTTCTTCCTCGGCCTGTTCAACCTGGTCCCGCTGCTGCCGCTGGACGGCGGACACATGGCGATCGTCGGCTATGAGAAGGGCCGCGACACCGTCCGTCGCTGGTTCGGCCGGGCCCCCGGCGCGGCAGTCGACTACTACAAGCTGCTCCCGATCACCTACGCCGCGGTGGTGGTGATGGCCGGCTTCATGGTGCTCACCCTCACCGCCGACATCATCAACCCGATCAATCCGTGGTGACCTCCCACAACGAATTCCCACCCGACACCCGACACCCGACACCCGACACACCCACACCCGAATCCCAGAGGTGAATGCGATGAACGCCCCGACTCCTGCCAACGCCGTGCCGATCGGGCTCGGCATGCCGGCCGGACCCCCGCCGGTGCTGGCCCCGCGCCGCAAGACCCGGCAGCTGTTCGTCGGCTCGGTCGGCGTCGGCAGTGACCACCCCATCTCGGTGCAGTCGATGACGACCACCAAGACCCACGACATCAACGCGACCCTGCAGCAGATCGCGGAACTCACCGCGTCGGGCTGCGACATCGTGCGCGTGGCCTGCCCGCGACCCGAGGACGCCGAGGCGCTGCCGATCATCGCGAAGAAGTCCAAGATCCCGGTCATCGCCGACATCCACTTCCAGCCGAAGTACATCTTCGCCGCGATCGACGCGGGGTGTGCGGCGGTGCGCGTGAACCCGGGCAACATCAAGGAATTCGACGGCCGCGTGAAAGAGGTCGCGAAAGCCGCCGGGGACGCGGGCATCCCGATCCGCATCGGCGTGAACGCGGGCTCCCTGGACAAGCGCATCCTGCAGAAATACGGCAAGGCGACGCCCGAGGCGCTCGTCGAGTCGGCGCTGTGGGAGGCGGGTCTGTTCGAGGAGCACGGCTTCGGGGACATCAAGATCTCGGTCAAGCACAACGACCCGGTGATCATGGTCGAGGCCTACCGCCAGCTGGCCGCCCAGTGCGACTACCCGCTGCATCTCGGCGTCACCGAGGCCGGTCCGGCGTTCCAGGGCACCATCAAGTCGGCCGTGGCCTTCGGTGCACTGCTGAGCGAGGGCATCGGCGACACCATCCGCGTGTCGCTGTCGGCGCCGCCGGCCGAGGAGATCAAGGTCGGCGACCAGATCCTGCAGTCGCTCAACCTGCGTCCCCGCAAGCTCGAGATCGTGTCGTGCCCGTCGTGTGGCCGTGCCCAGGTCGACGTCTACAAGCTGGCCGACGAGGTGACCGCCGGCCTCGAGGGCATGGAGGTCCCGCTGCGTGTCGCCGTCATGGGCTGCGTGGTCAACGGACCGGGTGAGGCCCGCGAGGCCGACCTCGGCGTCGCCTCCGGAAACGGCAAGGGTCAGATCTTCGTCAAGGGCGAGGTCATCAAGACCGTGCCGGAGGCGCAGATCGTGGAGACATTGATCGAAGAAGCGCTGCGGATTGCCGAGGAATCAGGGGAAACTGGAGACGGCACGCACGTCGGCCCGCCGGTGGTCACCGTCTCCTAGGGTCCGCGACCCGAACCGAACGGGCGCTGTCGCGAGTCCCCATGGGGAAGTGAGGAGCGGTGGTGCTGAAGCTACTGGGCGACAAACCGCTCGGCGCGCGTGACTCGGCGGCCGTCGAACGCGTCCTCATGTCCGACCCGGTGGCGATGTGCATGGTCGCCGCGAGGTTCGAAACCCACGGCATCAACCCGCGCCTGCTCGGCGGTGAACTCTGGACCGCGCACGATCCGTCGACGTCGCTGTGCTTCTCCGGCGCCAACCTGATCCCGCTGATCGGGTCCGCCGACGACCTCGACTACTTCTCCGATCGCGCGGTCGCCGCACCCCGCGCCTGCTCGTCGATCGTCGGCCGCGCCGACCTGGTGTTGCCGATGTGGCAGCAGATCGAGCCCGTTTGGGGTCCGGCGCGAGAGGTACGTCCGGTCCAGCCGCTGCTGGTCCTGTCCGGGAATCCGGCGGTCCCGTCGGATCCGGCCGTGCGGCTGGTGACCCTCGACGATCTCGACGCCTACATGCCGGCCGCGGTCGACATGTTCATCGGTGAGGTCGGCGTCGACCCGACGGCCGGCGACGGCGGACGTTCGTATCGCAGACGGCTGGCGTCGCTGATCTCGGCGCAACGTGTCTTCGCGCGTTTCGACGGTCCCGATGTCGTGTTCAAGGCGGAGATCGGGTCGCTGTCCCGGCGCGTCGGCCAGATCCAGGGTGTGTGGGTGTCGCCGGACCGACGCGGTGAGGGTCTGGGCCTGGGTGGCACCGCGGCCGTCGCCGAGGCGGTCGCCGCCCACGGACGACTTCCGAGCCTGTACGTCAACAGCTTCAACGAGACCGCCCGTGCGGTGTACGACCGTATCGGGTTCACCGAGGTCGGTACCTTCGCGACCGTCCTCGTCGACTGAACGGATCTCCGGGCGACGTCACACCGTGGCCTCCCGCGTGGCTTCCCGGGATCGGCCCGTCGCGGCCCTAGACTCGACCGCGATGTGGCGCACGCGAACTCGATGGACCCCGGCGGTGATCGTCGCGGTCTGTGCTGTCGTGATCACCGCGACCGCCGCCTGCTCGTCCGCGGAGGACGACGGCCCGCGCCGGGCCGCAGAACGATTCCTCGAGGCGTACTCGCAACAGGAACTCGACGCCGCGGCCGCCCTCACCGACGTGCCGCAGACCTCCCGCTCGGCGATGGAGTCGGCGTGGTCGGGACTCGCCGCGGAAGAGCTCGAGGCGAAAGCCGGCCGGGTCCGCGTCACCGGTGACACCGCCGAGGTGCAGGTCGACTACACCTGGGCGCTGCCGCGCGGTCGTGACTGGTCGTACGACGCGACGCTGCGCCTGGGCCGATCCGACTCCGGCTGGGCGGTGCGCTGGGCGTCGACCGCGGTCCATCCGAAACTCGGCGCCGACCAACGACTCTCGCTGCAGATCATCGAGGCGCCCCGGGCGACGGTGAACGAGGCCGACGGTTCGGAGGTCATGGTCAACGGCACTGTCGTCGGCGTGAACTTCGACCCGGAGAAGGCCACCGAACTGGGGGCCTCGGTCGCGTCCTCGGTCACGAGCGCGGTCGCCGTGCTGCGTCGGTTCAACCGCGACCTCGACGAGCAGCTGATCACCGAACAGGTCACCTCGAACGGTCAGCAGTATCCACTGGCCCGCCTCACCCACGCCCAGTTCGACCGGCTGCGCGACCAGCTCGCGATCCCCGGCGTCGTCACCAACGAACAGGCCGAGCTGGTCCCCAAGGACCCGAAGTTCGCGCCGGCGCTGCTGACCGAGGTCAAGAAGGTCGTCGACGGCGAGGTCGCCGGACGTGCCGGCTGGCGGGTGGTCTCGGTGAACCCCAACGGACTCGACGCCGACGTGCTGGCCGACCACGACGCCGACCCGTCGCCCGCCGTGTCGCTCAGCCTGTCGCGGACCGTGCAGAACGCCGCTCAGCGAGCGGTCAACGCCGCCAACAGGTTCCAGGTCGCGATGGTCGTCGTGCAGCCGTCCACCGGCCGAATCCTCGCCGTCGCACAGAACCCCAACGCCGACCGGCAGGGTCCGATCGCGACGACCGGCCTGTACCCGCCCGGTTCGACCTTCAAGATGGTCACCGCGGCTGCCGCCATCAACCGCAAGATGGCCGGACCCGACACCACCGTCGGCTGCCCGGGGGAGATCCAGATCGGTCCGCGCCTGATCCCGAACTACAACGGCTTCTCGCTCGGCACGGTGTCGATGCTGCAGGCGTTCGCCGCGTCCTGCAACACCACGTTCGCCAAGCTCGCCAGCCAGATGGGTCCGTCGGACCTCGCCCACGCCGCCGCGGCGATGGGGATCGGTCAGCGGTACTCGATCGCCGGCCTCGACGCGGTGTCCGGGTCGGTGCCCATCGAGAACGAACTGGTCGCACGCAGCGAGGACGGCTTCGGCCAGGGCAAGGTGCTGGTGTCACCCCTCGGCCTGGCGCTCGTCGCCGCAACCGTCGCCAACGGTTCCAAAGCCCCGGTGCCGCAACTGATCCTGGACAAGCCCACCGAAATCGAGGGGCCGACCCCGACGATGCCGCCGGAGGTCTACCAGCAACTGCGGCCGATGATGCGCGCGGTCATCACCAGCGGTACCGCGTCGGTCATCGACGGTCGCGGAGCGGTGTTCGGCAAGACCGGTGAGGCCGAATTCGCCGGCGGATCACACGCCTGGTTCGCCGGCTACCGCGGCGACATCGCCTTCGCGACGCTCGTCGTCCGCGGTGGCGACTCGAACAACGCGGTCGCCGTCACCCGCGACTTCTTCGACGGGCTGGGCCCGGGGTACGCGATCCGTACGCCCTAGCTGCGTTCGGGCAGGATCACCCGGCGCCCGCCGTGGTCGATGACCTCGACCGGATGGTCGTAGGTGCGGCTCAGCAGTTCGGCCGTCATCACCTCGTCGGTGGAACCGATGGCGAGCAGCTCACCGTGTTTCATCACCGCGATGCGGTCGGCGTAAGCCGCGGCGAGGGTCAGGTCGTGCACGACGAGCAGCACGGCGTTTCCGGCATCGCGGTGGATGCGCAGGATCTCGAGGACCTGTTCCTGGTGGTGGATGTCGAGGGCGGCGGTCGGCTCGTCGAGCATCATCACCGGGGTGTCCTGGGCCAGCGCCCGCGCCAGCGACACCCGGGCCTGCTGTCCGCCGGACAGCTGGGCGAAGGGGCGGTCGACGATGTCGGAGAGTTCGCACAGGTCGACGGCGTCGGCGATGACCGCGGGGGAGTCGGCGGCCCGCGGGGTCCGCAACCAGGGATAGCGGCCCATGGCGACGACCTCGGCAACGGTGAACGGGGTGTCCACGCGGTTCTGCTGGGTGACCACGCTGCGGTGTCGTGCGAGCTCGCGCAGCGAGGTGGTCGACACGTCCCGTCCGTCGATGGTCACGCGACCGCTCTTCGGGGGACGCGTGCCCGACAACACCGACAGCAGCGTCGATTTGCCGCATCCGTTGGGGCCGACCAGCGCGACGAGTTCGCCGGCATGGACCTCCAGGGACACACCGCGGACGACCTCACGGCCGCCGAGCTCGACCCGGACGCTCTCGGCGGCGATGCCCGGCGTACCCGGGGGTTGCACGACGGCGGTCACCAGCCCGCTCCCGCACGACGGCTGCGGCGCAGCAGAATGAAGAAGACCGGCCCGCCGATCAGTGCGGTGAACATGCCGAGGGGGAGGTCGGCGTCGCCGAGTATCGTGCGGGCCGCGAGGTCGGCGCCGGTGATGACCAGCGCGCCACCGATCACGCTGGTGGGCAGCAGGATCGAGTGTTTGGGGCCGACGATGAGTCGCATCACGTGCGGGACCACGAGGCCGACGAAGGCGATGATCCCGGCGAAGGCGACGGCCGCGGCGGTGAGGATCGCGGTCAGCACGATCGCCTGACGTCGAACCGATTCCACGTTGACGCCGAGCGACGCCGCCTGGATCTCACCGAGGGCGAGCAGGTCGAGTTTGTGGACCAGCAGTACGCAGGCGGCGACGCCCACGACCACGAGTGGCGCCACCACCCAGATCTCGCTCCAGGTGCGGCCGGCCAGCGAACCGAGCTGCCAGAAGATGATCTGCTCGCGGGCGGCGGTGGAGGCGACGAAGGTCAGGAAGGCAATGACGCCCGCGGCGAACGCGTTCACCGCGATACCGGTCAGCACCAGCATGATCGCCGACGACGATCCGTCGCGCAGCGAGAGCAGGTAGACCGCGGCGGCGGTGACGAGTCCGAAGAGGAAGGCCGCGCCGGCCAGCGCCCAGTTCCCGGCGGCCCCACCGGCTCCCGCCGATCCACCCGCGAGGACGATCACCAGGCAGGCGCCGATGGCCGACCCGGAGGACACCCCGATGATGCTCGGCTCGGCGAGCGGATTGGCGAGGACGCCCTGCAGCAGGCACCCCGCGGCGCCGAGTGCGGCACCGACGAACAGTCCGAGCACGATGCGCGGGAACCGGACGTTCCAGAGCGCCCCTTCGCCGTTGGGATGTGAGGGCAGCGGCCCGATCTCGAGGTGGAAGTGGTGCGCGATGCTGCCGAGCACCTCCAACGGTGGGATCTCCACCTGACCGATCCCGGCGGAGACGATCGCGAGCGTCGCGGTCGCGAGAAGCATCACGGCGACGACGACGGTGTTGCGCATCCGGTGCGAGCGGGCGGCGACTGGTGCCGCGGCGTCGGTCCTGGTCTCGGCGGTCGGGATGCTCACGTGTAGATCGCCTTCGCCAGCGCCGAGAGGACGAGTCCGACATCGGGGCCGAAGGCCAGGATCTTGCTCTCGTCCATCTGCACGACGCGGCGGTTGCGGCCCGCCTCGGTGTCGGCGATCCCGGGAAGCGTCAGCACCCCGTCGGGTCCGCCGACGGTGTCGGCGCCCTGGGTCATGACGATGAGGACGTCGGGGTCGGCGGTGATCATCGACTCGGCGGTGACGGCGGTGAACGCACCGGTGAGCCGGGCCGCCTCACCGGCGTCCCGGCCGCCGAGTTCGGCGATCAGATCGTCGGCGCCCGAACCGGGACCGGCGAGGAGCAGGAGATTGCGGCCGCGGATGTAGAGGAAGGCCATCGTCGGGTCGCCGGAGGGGTCGGGGACGAGATCGCGGGCCGCCTCGATCTGCGCATCGGTGCGGTCGACGAGCTTCTCACCCGCCTCGGGAACGCCGAGTGCCTTGGCGACCGACCGCATCAACGTGTCGTTGGACGCGAGGTCGCGAGTGGCGGGGAACACCACGACGGTGACCCCGGAGTCGCGGATCTGGTCCACCGCGGTCACCGGTACCGTCGACTCGCTGACCAGCAGGACCGTCGGTGCAAGGGCCAGAACGGATTCGGCGTTGAGGCTGTGCCCGCGGTTCGTCACCACCGGGAGTCCGATCGCGGACGGGAAGGCCGTCGAGGTGTCGCGGCCGACGACCCGCGAGCCCATGCCGAGAGCGAAGACGATGCTGCCGAGGGTGCCGCTGACGTCGACGGCGATGATCCGGCTGGTGTCGGTCACGGTCACCGGTCCGTAGCGAACGGAATCGACGGTGACCGGCAGTGCCGATCTCGGATCGTCGGCGACGGGTGTCACGTCGTTTCCGTCGAGGGCGGCCGTCTGCGGCCCGTTGCGAAGGTGCGCACCGGGGGAGTGCCGGTCCTGTTCGATCGGGGTGACGAAGCACGCCGAGACGGTCACCATGGTGAGGACCACCACCAGCAAGGCCCGCACCGATCTGATCGACGCGCCCACCGTCACCACCTTCGAATCGGTTTCCGACGCCCAGTGGCGTGGAAGTCTTAGGGCGAGCTTAGTTGTCGCGAGCTTGCCGTCCGCGCGCCGGTCCTCCTCGGACGGGCGGATAAAGTGGTTCGCATGCCAGTTCGCAGTGTCCTGACCCCCGGTACCCCGACGCCGATCCGGACCGTGCCCGACTTCATCGAGCGGCCGGAATACGTGTGGAAACCCACCGTGAACGAGGGCCACGAACCCTGGGTGCAGACGCCGGAGACCATCGAGAAGATGCGCCTCGCCGGCAAGATCGCCGCGAATGCGCTCGCCGAGGCCGGCAAGGCCGTCGCACCCGGCGTGACGACCGATGAACTGGACCGGATCGCGCACGAGTACATGGTCGACCACGGCGCCTACCCGTCGACGCTGGGCTACAAGGACTTCCCGAAGTCCTGCTGCACCTCGCTCAACGAGGTGATCTGTCACGGCATCCCGGACTCGACCGTCATCGCCGACGGCGACATCGTCAACATCGACGTCACCGCCTACATCGACGGCGTGCACGGCGACACCAACGCGACCTTCCTCGCCGGGGACGTCGAGCAGGAGGTCGTGGATCTCGTCGAGCGCACCCGTACCGCCACCGAGCGGGCGATCAAGGCGGTCAAGCCGGGACGCGAACTCAACGTCGTCGGTCGCGTCATCGAGGCGTACGCGAATCGCTTCGGCTACAGCGTCGTCCGCGACTTCACCGGGCACGGCATCGGCGAGACCTTCCACAACGGGCTCGTGGTGCTGCACTACGACGAGCCCAACGTCGACACCGTCCTCGAACCCGGCATGGTGTTCACCATCGAGCCGATGATCAACCTCGGCGGCCTCGCCTGGGAGATGTGGGACGACGGCTGGACCGTGGTGACCGCCGACCGGAAGTGGACCGCGCAGTTCGAACACACCCTCGTGGTCACCGAGGACGGCGCAGAGATCCTGACCCTGCCGGACGCCTGATCGGCATTCCCCTGACTAGGCCGGGAAGCGCACGGGCTGCGGCTCGTTGCTGGTCGTCGTGGTCCCGTTGCCGAGCTGTCCCTTGCCGTTGAGTCCCCAGCAGTACATCTCGGCGCCCGCGACCGCGCAGACGTTGGCCGAGCCGGTGGTCACCTGGGTGACGCCCGACAGCCCGTTGATCCGGCTCGGGGCGTGGTCGGGGAGCGTGCTCCGCGAACCCCAGCAGTAGGCGGAACCGCTCGCCGCGGCGCAGGCGGCGTAACCCGCGGTGGAGACCTGTGTCGCGCCCCGCACATCGATCGGGGTCGGTCGCTGTCGGCTGACCTCGGTGCCGTCGCCGAGTTGACCGGAACCGTTCTCGCCCCAGCAGAACACGGTCCCCGAGCCGCCGGAACCGTTCGCCACCGCGCACGTCGAATAGAGACTCGTGCTGATCGAGGAGGGGGAGTCCAGGTCGAGCCTGGTCGGGGTGGGCCGGTTGGTGGTGGTGCCATCGCCGACCTGCCCGTCGGCGTTGTTGCCCCAGCAGTAGGCGGAGCCTGCGGCGATGGCACAGGTCGTCGTGTGCGAGGTCGAGACCGCCGTGACATCGGACAGACCCGAGACCCGCGTCGGGGTGGGGATGGTGGGGTCGGTGCCCGCACCGGTCTGCCCGTTGAGATTGTTGCCCCAGCAGTAGAGGTCGCCGGAGCTGATCGCGCAGGTGGTGAGGCCGACGGCCACCGCTCTCACGTCGGTCAGGCCGGACACCTTGGTCGGCAGCGTGACGTTCTGGGCGGTCGGCCCGGCACCCTGGCCCCAGCAGTAGAGGTCGCCCGAGGCGATCGCGCAGGTTCTACCGAGCCGCCCATGCCGACCGCCGACACGTCCTCGAGACCGGACACCTTCTCCGGGCGCGCCCGGTCCGTCGTCGAACCGTCGCCGAGGGTGCCGTACAGGTTTCCGCCCCAGCAGAACAGCTCGCCGCCACGCACCGCGCAGGTGCTGTCGCCGCTCGAGGCGATGGACTCGAAGTCGCCCGAACCCGTTGTGGCACTGGTCGATCCGGCGGACGAACGCGAAGGCGTCGAGGTCCCTGAGGTCGTGGTCGCCGGGGCGTCGTCGGAGCCGACCAGGACGATCGCGGTGATCACGAGCGCCAGGACGAGGACGAAGACACCGGCGCCGACGCCGACGAGGAGTCCGGTGCGCTTCTCGGACGGTGCCGGGGTGAAGCCGCCGGCGAAGACCGGGGCCGAGGTGTGTGGCCGGTGCGGGTGGTAGCCCGGTGGCGGGAGCGGGGGGCGCTGCCGGGTAGGCGGGTGTTGCCGAGCCGGAGGGTGATGGCCGACGCGTGGCGGAAACGCCGGGGCCGGCGTGGTGGGCGCCGCACGACGCGGGCCCGCGGCCGCCGCCTGCTCGAGTGCCCGCGCGAAGTCCGTGCACGAGGCGAACCGGTCGCCGGGCTGCTTGGCCAGCGCCCGGGCGAAGACCGGATCGAGATGCGGCAGAGCCGGATCGTGGTCCGACGGCCGGGGCACGGGGGAG
Organism: Gordonia sp. CNJ-863; assembly: GCF_001942325.1. Classification (NCBI taxonomy): domain Bacteria; kingdom Bacillati; phylum Actinomycetota; class Actinomycetes; order Mycobacteriales; family Gordoniaceae; genus Gordonia; species Gordonia sp. CNJ-863. The sequence continues at coordinate 440,283 of NZ_MKKG01000022.1, read as the reverse complement.
TTCACGTGACCCGAGATGAGTGCCATCGGCGTCGTGCCCGGGAACGGCTGACGGCCGGTGAGCAGCTGGAAGACGGTGCAGGCCAGGGCGTACTGGTCCGAGGCGGGGATCGCGGCCTCGCCGGTGAGCAGCTCGGGGGCGGCGTAGGCCAGGGTGCCGACGAACAGGTTGGTCGCGGTCATCTTGTTGCCGTCGACCAGTCGGGCGATACCGAAGTCGAGAACCGTGACGCGGGTGATGCGGCCGTCCGGTCCGCGGGCGACGACGATGTTCGCCGGCTTGATGTCGCGGTGGATGACCCGCTGACCATGCGCGTAGTCGAGAGCGTCGGCGACGCGACCGGCGATGGTGACGACCTCGTCGACGGGCATCGGGCCGGCGCCGGTGAGGTCTTTGCCGTCGAGGTAGGTCATCGAGAACCACGGGCTGCCGTGCTCGACGCCGTGGGTGAAGACGGTGACGATGCCCGGGTGATCGAGGGCCGCCGCTGTCCGGGCCTCGTTGCGGAACCGCTCGTGGAAGCTGGGGTCCGCAGGATTCGGCGAGATGATCTTCAGGGCCTCGCGACGGCCCAGTGTCGGGTGTTCGACGAGCCAGACCTGGCCCATCCCGCCGCGCCCGAGCAGGGAGACCACGCGATACCCGGCGAACACCGATCCGGGTTCCACGATCTCCACGCCCGACGACCCCCCTGTCCCGACCTGCTCGCACAGGCCCTCCCGGCCACGCCCTCGCAGGCGTTGCCGTCACTGTAACCAGCCGGAGCGGCCGGCGAGGCAAGTGGTGCGTCGTGTGAACGACCCCACCACTACGCTGTCGTGGTGGCCGATCTCGGTGGTGCGTTGCTCGTGGGCGGGACCAGTAGTGACGCCGGTAAGAGTCTCCTCGTCGCAGGTCTCTGTCGTGCTCTCGCGCGCGACGGCGTCCGGGTCGCGCCGTTCAAGGCGCAGAACATGTCCAACAACTCGGTGGTGACGCTCGACGGCGGTGAGATCGGCCGCGCCCAGGCCCTGCAGGCCTTCGCCTGCGGGCTCGAACCCTCGACGCGGTTCAATCCTGTTCTGCTGAAACCCGGCAGCGACCGGCGCTCCCATGTCGTGCTGCGAGGGCGCCCGGCCGGGGACGTCGGTGCCCGGGACTACATGGCCTGGCGGTCCCGGCTGAGGGAGGTCGTCACCGAGGAGCTCGCCGCGCTCCGCCGCGACTTCGACGTCGTGCTCTGTGAGGGAGCGGGTTCGGTCGCCGAGATCAACCTCCGCCGCAACGACATCGCCAACATGGGGCTCGCGCAGGCCGCACGGCTCCCGGTGCTGCTGGTCACCGACATCGACCGCGGTGGCTCGTTGGCGTCGCTGTTCGGCACCACCGCGATCCTCGAACCCGCAGACCAGGCGCTGATCGCGGGCTACGTCGTCAACAAGTTCCGGGGCGACCCGAGCATCCTCGAACCCGGGCTCCGGCAGGTCGAGGAGATCACCGGCCGCCCGACCCTCGGTGTCCTGCCGTTCGCCGACGACCTGTGGCTCGACGCCGAGGACTCCCTGGCGGCGCCCGTCGGCCGGCGGGTCGGACCGCCGCTGAACCCGGCCGGTCCGGGCGCGCGGCTCCGCGTCGCCGCGATCCGGTTGCCCCGCATCTCCAACTCCACCGACGTCGAGGCGCTCGCCTGCGAACCGGGCGTCGACGTGACCTGGGTCGACGACCCGGGCAGTGTCGCCGCCGCCGACCTGGTGGTGATCCCGGGAACCCGTGCCACGGTCTCCGACCTCGCCTGGATGCGCGACCGCGGGATCGCCGACGTGGTCACCGCCCGCGCGGCCCGGGGCGCCCCGGTCGTCGCCATCTGCGGGGGTTTCCAGATGCTGGCCCGCACCATCGACGACGCGATCGAATCCGGTCGTGGCCGCGTCGACGGCCTCGGTGTGTTCGATCTCGACATCTCCTTCGCCACCGACAAGACGTTGCGTCAGGTCAGCGGCACCAGCCGCGGTGGAGAGGTGATCAGCGGTTACGAGATCCACCACGGGCGGGTCGTCGGGTCGCGGGAGGACACCTGGATCGTCGACGACGCCGCGGGTCCCGAAGGTGCGGTGCGAGGCGCGATCCGTGGGACGCACTGGCACGGACTGCTGGCCAACGACGCCTTTCGGCGTCGGCTGCTCACCGAGGTGGCCGCCGAGGCCGGTGTGCCGGACTTCCGGGTCGCGGGCGACACCGAGGTGGAGGCGATCCGGCGGCGACAGGTCGACACGATGGCCGACCTGGTCAGCGAGCATCTCGACATGGACGCGGTGATGCATCTCATCGAGGACGGTCCGCCCGTGTCGGCGTCCGTCATCCGCCATCACCTGGACCCCGACACCGGTTCGGCGCAGACGCTATCGTGGCCCAATGACTGAAGATCAGCGTCAGGTGACCGTCAACGGCCTCACCTTCGACGTCCGGATCGGGGGACCGGAACGGGGCCCGTGGGTCCTGCTGCTTCACGGATTCCCGGTGGACGGATCCTGCTACGACGCGGTGCTCCCGCGACTCCACGAATCGGGCCTGCGGACGTTGGTCCTGAACCAGCGCGGCTACAGCCCCGGCGCACGACCCGAGGCCGTCGAGGACTATCACCTCAGCCACCTGGTGTCGGATGTGATCGCCGTGCTCGACGAACTGAAGGTCGGGTACGCGATCCTCGTCGGGCACGACTGGGGCGGCATCGTCGCGTGGCATCTCGCGGGCAAGTACCCCGACCGGTTCACCGGTCTGGTGGTCGCCAGCACCGGCCACCCGTCGGCGATGCGGGATGCACTCGCGGCGAGCGATCAGCGCGAACGATCGTCCTACATCCTCGATTTCGTCGCCGACGGCGCCGAGGAGACACTCCTCGCCGACGACGGCGCCAAGCTGCGCGCGGCCGGGGTCACCGCCGATGAGCTCGCCCCGCTGCGCGAACCGGGCGCCCTGCGGGCTGCATTGAACTGGTACCGGGCCAACTTCGTCGGCGACATCAAGGGCACCATGGCGTGCCCGCCGGTGGAGATCCCGACGACGCTCGTCTGGAGCGACGCCGACGCCGCGCTCGGCCGTGAGCAGGCGCAGGGCAGCGGCCGGTACGCCTACTCCGACTTCCGGTTCTGCGAACTGGCCGGCGTCGACCACTGGATTCCGCAGAACGCTCCCGCCGAACTGGCCAGCGAGATCGCCCTGCGGTCGACGGTGTTCTAGATCGCCACTAGATCTCCAGACCCAACAGCGCGTTCTCGAGCACCTCGGGCATCGCCGGGTGGATCCAGTACTGCCCCTTGGCGACCTCGAGGGCGGTCTGGCCGAAGGACATCGCCTGGATGACCGGCTGGATCACGGTCGGGGCCTGCGGGCCGATGATGTGCGTGCCGAGGATCTTGCCGGTGCCGCGTTCGGCGATCACCTTGCAGAAGCCGGTGGTGTCCTCCATCGCCCAGCCGTAGGCGACGTCACCGTAGGCCTGGACCTTGACCGTGATGTCGTACCCGGCGTCGCGGGCCTCGTCCTCGGTCATCCCGACCGAGGCGATCTGCGGGTGCGTGAAAACGGCCGCGGGGACGAACCGGTGGTCGAATTCGACGAGATCGTCTGCGTCCCAACCTTTGAGCAGGTTGGCCTGCACCACCCGCTCCTCGTGGTTGGCGACGTGCTTGAGCTGGTAGGGCGAGCTGACGTCGCCGAGCGTCCACACCCCGCGCGCGGCGGTGCGGCCGCGAGTGTCGCAGCGCACCCGGCCCTCCTCGTCGAGTTCGATGCCGACCGAGGACAGATTGAGGCGGTCGCCGTTGGGTTTCCGGCCGGTGGCGACGAGCAGGACATCGGCCTCCAGTTGGGTCCCGTCGTCGAACTGCAGGCGTACCCCGCCGTCGGGCAGATCCTCCGCACCGGTGATCCCGGTGTCGAGGTGGACGTCCCACTTCTCCTTCGCCACCTGGGTGAAGCGGTTGGAGATGTCGGCGTCCTGTTTCCGCAGCAGCGCGGGGCCGCGGGCGATGATCGACACCTTGGAACCGAGGGCACCGAAGACATGCGCGAATTCGGCTGCGATGTAACCGCTGCCGACGATGACGAGTCGCTCCGGCAGTTCCGGCAGCCGCATCACGTCGTTGTTGGTGTAGTACGTGACGCCGGAATCGGCGATGACCGGTGGGATGACCGCGCGGGAGCCGGCGGCCAGGACGACCTCGCGCGCGAGAACCGTTGCACCGTCGGCGGTGACGAGACGGTAGAGGCCGTCATCGTCCCGGCCGTCGAACTCGACATGGGAGCTGTACACGGTGATGTTCTCGCACCGGTCGACGCGATATTCCTTGCCGCCCTCGGAGATCGGGTCGATCCGTCCGAACACGCGCTCGACGATGCCGGGCCAGTCCACCGAGTCCACCTTGGCGTGCACACCGAGACGTGCTCCCTGCGTGGCGATCTCGGCGACCTCCGCCGCGTAGACGAACATCTTGGTCGGGATGCAGCCGACGTTGAGGCAGGTGCCGCCGTACACGCCTTCCTCGAAGATGGCGATCGTCTTGTCGACGTAGCGCTCGTCGGGGATGGAGTTGCCGCTGCCGGAGCCGATGATGGCCAGGTCGACGACCTGCGTGGCGGTCATAGGGTGCTCTCTTTCCTACTGGTTTCCGAGGATTCGGTGGCGGGCCGGATGGTGTGGGTGAGCCAGTCGTCGACCTCGCGATAGGCCTGCTCACGCGCATGTGGCACGGAGAGGAAGACGTCGTGGCGGGCATCGGGGATGGGGACGGTCGACACGCGTCCGCCGAGGCAGCCGCTCCAGCGGGCGATCTGGCGGACGTCGAGGACGACGTCGGCGCGATCGGTCGACGCCGAGTAGCTTTTCGCGAAATGGGTCTTGTCCGACCGCAACACGAGTGCCGGCGTGCCGACGTCGATGCCGCGGTGCAGCCGCCGTTGCCCGCTGCGGACGGCGTTCAGGAACCCGAAGGTGACCGGAAAACCGCCCATCGGTTTGAGGGCGAGGTCGTAACTCCACTCGCCGTGCGCACTCTCGTGAAGACTCTCGCCGTAGGCCGAGGAGAGTTCCTGCGGGATCACGCGGGTGGGTTGCACCGCGGCCACCGCCTTGATCAGCATCGTCACCGGCAGCGTCCGCAGGACGGCGTCGCCCTGGAGATCCAGCCACGGCGAGTTGAGCAGCAGGCCGTCGACGAGCCCGTGCCGGGCCGGGTCCTGCTCGCGCAGCCGGTCGAGCCACAGCGCGGTGATCAGGCCACCCGTCGAATGTCCGGCGATGATCGTGCGGGTGTCCGCACCCACCTCCTCGGCGATCAGCTCGAGCGCGAGGCCGAGTTCCTCGTCGTATCGAGCGAGGTCCGTCGTGAAGTGGGCGGTGTGGTGGCTCTCCCGCGACCGTCCGCACTTACGCAGGTCGATCGCGTAGAACGCGTAGCCGCGGGCGGTGAAGAAATCGGCCAGCGGCTCGTGGAAGAAGTAGTCGGTGAAGCCGTGGACATAGAGCACCGCGCCGGCCACGGGCCGCGGACCGGCGATCCGCGCACCCGCCTCGGCGCGGCGGATCAGGGTCGCGGTGACGGGTGATTCCCCGTCCGGATCGTCGCCCAGCGGGATGGTGCGGAGTTGGTAGTGGTCCAGGAAGCGGTCGGGTTGCCAGCCGGTGCCTGCGGATACGCTCACAGCAGCCAGCTTAGTGACCCGTCTGCTCGGGCAGGGGACGCCGCGGAAGTGTCACGGATGCCACAGTTGAGCAGGTCGATTCTGTGACAGGACGTGCCATGCTGGACAATGGCCGATGTAGAGATCGTTGATCAGGTTGAAGTGGAGTCCAGGTGTCGAAAACGGTGATCAAGACCGACGTGGCGTTGGTGGGTGCAGGCATCATGAGTGCCACCCTGGGAGCGCTGCTCCGTCAGCTGCAGCCCGATTGGTCCATCAGCCTGTTCGAACGGCTCGACGCCGCTGCGGCGGAGAGCAGCGACCCGTGGAACAACGCGGGCACCGGGCACTCGGCGCTGTGTGAGCTCAACTACACGCCCAAGACCGCCGACGGCGACGTCGACATCACCAAGGCGCTCAACATCAACGAGCAGTTCCAGGTGTCGCGTCAGTTCTGGGCACATGCGGTCGACAAGGGCATCCTCGGCGATCCCTCGGAGTTCATCAACCCGATCCCGCACGTCGCCTTCACCCACGGCGACGCCGGCGTGAAGTACCTGCGCAAGCGCTACGACAACCTCGCAGGACAGACCCTGTTCGAGGGCATGGAGTTCATCGACGATCCCGCCGAGTTCACCAAGCGTCTCCCGCTGATGTCGGCCGGTCGCGACTTCTCCGACCCGGTCGCGCTGAACTGGTTCGACCAGGGCACCGACGTAGACTTCGGCGCGCTGACCCAGCAGCTGCTCAACTATGTCGCGCAGGGCGCCGACATCTACTTCGGTCACTCGGTGACCAACCTGTCCAAGCAGTCCGACGGCAGCTGGATCGTCAAGGTCCGCAACGGCCGCACCGGCGACGTCCTGAAAGTCCATGCGAAGTTCGTCTTCGTCGGCGCCGGCGGCGGTGCGCTGCACCTGCTGCAGAAGTCGGGCATCAAGGAGGCCAAGGGCTTCGGTGGCTTCCCGGTCTCGGGCGAGTTCTTCCGCTGCACCAACCCCGACCTCATCGGTGAGCACCAGGCCAAGGTCTACGGCCAGGCCGCCGTCGGCGCACCGCCGATGTCGGTGCCGCACCTCGACACCCGTGTGATCAACCACAAGCCGGGCCTGCTGTTCGGCCCGTACGCCGGCTGGTCGCCCAAGTTCCTCAAGTCGGGAAAGATCACCGACCTGCCCGCCTCGATCAAGCCCGGCAACCTGCTGCCGATGGTCTCGATCGCGCCGCAGGAGTTCGGCCTGCTCAAGTACCTCATCAGCGAGCTCGCCGCGAACAAGGCCGACCGCGTCAACACGCTGTCGGAGTTCGTGCCGCGTGCGCTCGGAGCCGACTGGGAGCTCATCACCGCAGGTCAGCGCGTCCAGGTCATTCGCAAGACGGGTGTCGGCGGCAAACTCGAGTTCGGTACGGCCGTGGTGACCTCCGAGGACGGCACCATGTCCGGCCTGCTCGGTGCGTCCCCGGGTGCCTCGACCGCGGTTCCGGCGATGCTCTCGGTGCTCGAGAAGTGCTTCCCGGCCGAATACGCCGGCTGGTCGCCGAAGCTCACCGAGATCATCCCGTCGTTCGGTCAGACGCTCAACGACAACCGTGACCTGTACCGACAGGTGTGGGATTGGACCAACAAGTCCCTGCGGCTGACCGGTCGCGATGCGAGCACCGTCCAGACCGACGCGCTCGCCCCCGCCACCGCGGGGTGATCCCGGGCGGTCAACTGTGCTAACCACGACACATGAGTCCTGAACCGCAGCACGACCGGCGCCCGCAGGTACACCGCAGTACGTCTGCCGAGATCGACGCGGCCACGCTGTACCGGCTCCTGCGGCTCCGGGTCGACGTGTTCGTCGTGGAGCAGGCCTGTCCGTACCCGGAGATCGACGGCCGTGACCTCGAGCCGACGACGCGTCAGTTCTGGATCACCGAGAGCGGCGAACCCGACGACGACGCCGTGCTGGCGACCCTGCGACTCCTCGAAGAGCCGCCGGGGCCGGACGGTGGGACCGTCTACCGGATCGGGCGTGCCTGCACGGCACGGGCGCATCGCGGCCATGGGCTGGTCGCCCGGCTCCTGACGGTTGCGCTCGACGAGGTCGGGGACCGACCCTGCCGGATCGAGGCGCAGGCCTACCTCACCGAGATGTACGGCAAGTTCGGTTTCGTCGCCGAGGGCGACGAGTACCTCGAAGATGGGATCCCGCACGTGTCGATGCTCCGATCCGGTTCCCGATGACCGACGTCCAGGATTCGGCCCCGGTCCGCTATCCGTTCAGCGCGGTCGTCGGACAGGAACAGCTCAAGCTGGCCCTCGTCCTGTCCGCCATCTCGCCGGGCATCGGCGGCGTCCTCATCCGCGGCGAGAAGGGCACGGCCAAGTCGACCATCGTGCGCGGGCTCGGCCCGCTGATCGGCGGAGACGACCGATCCGGGCGCGTCGTCGAACTGCCGATCGGCGCGACCGAGGACCGGGTGATCGGTTCACTCGACCTGACCTCCGTGCTGCGCGACGGTCGCGCGGAGTTCACCCCCGGGCTCCTCGCCCGCGCCCATCGGGGTGTTCTCTACATCGACGAGGTCAACCTGCTCGCCGACCATCTCGTCGATGTCCTCCTCGATGCCGCCGCGAGCGGGCGCGTCACCATCGAGCGTGACGGCGTATCCCACACGCAGGAAGCAGATTTCGTGCTCGTCGGCACCATGAACCCGGAAGAGGGGGAGTTGCGCCCGCAGCTCCTCGACCGTTTCGGGCTGGCGGTCGACGTCGCCGCGGGAAAGGATCTCGACGAACGTGTCGAGGTCATCCGGCGGCGGATGGCGTTCGACGCCGACCCGGACGGGTTCGCGGCCGAGTACCTCGAAACCGAACATGAACTGGCACAACGGATTCATGCGGCCCGGGAAGCGGTGAGCGGAGTCGAGATCCCGACGCGCGAACTGCGCCGCATCGCCGGCATCTGCGCCCACCTCGACGTCGACGGACTCCGCGGCGACATCGTCGTCGCGCGCACCGCCGCCGCACACGCGGCTTGGCGCGGGGCTCCGACGGTGGACGAGGAGGACGTGCGGGCCGCCGTCGAACTCGCCCTGCCGCACCGCAGGCGCCGCAACCCCTTCGACGAGTCCGGTCTCTCGAACGACCAGCTCGACGACGCCATGTCGGCCGGCCAGGACGCCGCCGGCCCCGGCTCTCCCGATTCCCCGGACGACGATCCGACACCGCCGGAGGGTGGACCGGGCGGCGGTGCCCCGGAGCCGGGGGAGTCCTCGGAATCCTCCGGGGCCTCGGAAGAGGCCAATACGCACGAAGACTCGGAGCCCGGGTCGCAGCGGGCCCCCGGGCCCGCTTTCGGTGCCGCCCCGACGCCGACGGGGCGCCGGGTGCGTGCGCTCCGCGTGACCGGGGTCGGAGACGGAGACCCCGGCCGCCGGTCGAAGGCGCGCAGCCGGCGCGGGCACACGACCCACGCCGTCGACTTCGCCGACGGCCGGCCGGTGCACCTGTTCGCCACCGTCCTCGCCGCGGCGGGCCGGGCGCCGCAGTCGTCGGTCCGCATCGCGGCACCCGATTTGCGCGCAGCCGAACGCATCGGCCAGGAATCCAATCTCGTCGTCTTCGTGGTGGACCTGAGCGGATCGATGACCGCCCGCCGCCGGCTCACCGCGGTCGCAGAACTGTGCGTCGAGATGCTGCGGGACTCCTACACGCGTCGTGACCGGGTGGCCGTGGTCGTCGCCCGCGGCGGTACCGCGACGCTGGCCGTGCCGCCCACCAAGTCGGTGGACATCGCGGTGCGCCGCCTCGCCGAGATCCGTACCGGTGGCCGGACGCCACTGGCCGAGGGGCTGACCCTGGCCGGCGACGTCGTCGAACGCTGTCGCCGCACCGAACCGAATCGTCGGCCGCTCGTCGTCGTCCTCACCGACGGTCGCGCCACCTCCGGCCGGGATGCCCCGGCACGGGCGCGGCTCGCGGCGTCGGCGATCCGGCGCCGGGGGATCGAGTCGGTGGTCGTCGACTGCGAGCAGGGGCTGGTGCGGCTCGGCCTCGCCGCCGACCTCGCCTCCCACCTCGGCGCCGAGTTGCTGACCATGGACGAGCTGTCCGCGACCGCGCTGACCCGCGGTGCGGCCTGATACCGGTTACTGAAGGAGACATCCAGTGCCCCAAGGGGTTCCCGCCTCGGTTCCCGACGACGGCCTGACCACCCGCCAGCGCCGGAACCAGCCCGTGCTGGCAGTCCACACCGGTGACGGGAAGGGGAAATCCACCGCTGCCTTCGGCATGGCCATGCGCGCGTGGAACGCCGGTCTGCGGGTCGCCGTCTTCCAGTTCGTGAAGAGCGCGAAGTGGAAGGTCGGGGAGGAGTCGGCGTTGCTGGCTCTCGGGCAGTGCCACACCGACACCGGTGCGGGTGGTCCGGTGGAGTGGCACAAGATGGGCCAGGGATGGTCGTGGTTGCGAGCCAACACCGAGCACGCCGACAACCACGCCGCCGCCGCGCGCGCCGGTTGGGCCGAGATCGCCCGGCGGCTCGATGCCGGCGAACACGACTTCTACGTGCTCGACGAGTTCACCTATCCGCTCGACTGGGGCTGGGTCGACACCGACGAGGTCATCGAGACGCTCGCCCGGCGCCCCGGACGTCAGCACGTCGTCATCACCGGCCGCCGTGCACCGCAGGCGCTGGTCGACGCCGCGGACCTCGTGACCGAGATGCGCAAGATCGCCCACCCGATGGATGCCGGCCGCAAAGGCCAGAAGGGCATCGAGTGGTGACCGTGTCCCGCGCGACACCGGCGGTCGTGATCGCCGCGCCGTCCTCGGGCAGCGGCAAGACGACGGTGACGACCGGACTCATCGGCGCGTTGCGTGCAGCCGGTCACCGGGTTGCACCGTTCAAGGTCGGTCCCGACTACATCGACCCCGGGTATCACGCCGTCGCCGCCGGGCGTCCCGGTCGCAACCTGGACCCCAACCTGGTGGGCGAGAAGCTGATCGCACCGCTGTTCGCCCACGGTTCGGCCGGTGCCGACATCGCCGTCGTCGAGGGCGTGATGGGGCTGTTCGACGGCCGTATCACCAGCGACGACCCCGACGCCGCCGACACCGACGCGCTGGGCATCGGCTCGACCGCGCACGTGGCGTCGATCATCGGTGCGCCCGTCGTGCTGGTCGTCGACGCGGGTGGGCACAGTCAGTCGCTCGCCGCGGTGCTGCACGGGTTCCTGTCCTACGACACCTCGGTCCACATCGCCGGCGTCATCCTCAACCGGGTCGGCTCGCCGCGCCACGAGATGGTGCTGCGACAGGCGTGCGCCCGCGTGGGTGTCCCGGTCTTCGGCGTGCTGCGTCGCGACCCGTCGCTGACCGTGCCGTCCCGCCATCTCGGACTCATCCCCGCGGCCGAACGCAGCGCCGACGCGGTCGCCGCCGTCGCGTCGATGACCGATCACCTGCGCGACGCACTCGACCTTCCCGCGATCGTGGCCGCGGCCCGGCAGCGTCGGATTCCCGACGCCGCGCCGTGGTCGGCGACCGACGCACTCGCGCCCTACGTCGACGGCGCTCCGGCCCCGTCCTCGCGGCCCGTCATTGCGGTGGCCGGGGGCGCGGCGTTCACGTTCGGCTACGCGGAACATACCGAGATGCTGCGGGCCGCGGGTGCCGAGGTCGTGGCGTTCGACCCGCTGTGCGACCGGCTTCCGCCGGACACCGCCGGTGTCGTCATCGGCGGCGGTTTCCCGGAGGAACATGCCGAGGAACTCGGCGCCAATCACGAACTGCGGGCCGACCTGCGTGCACACGCGGCCGCGGGCAGGCCCATCCACGCCGAGTGCGCCGGCCTGGTCTACCTGGCCGACCGCCTCGACAATCGCCCGATGAGCGGCGTCCTCGACATCGCCGGCAGCTTCGGGCCCACACTGACGCTCGGCTACCGCGACGCGGTGGCCCTCGGCGACTCGGTCCTGTTCCGTGCCGGCGAGCGCGTCACCGGGCACGAGTTCCACCGCAGCACCGTGCACGTGGGAGACGCGTCGACGCCCGCGTGGGCCTGGCGTGACGTCGAGGGCCGGCCGGCCACCGACGGCGTCGTCACCGATGCTGTCCACGCCTCGTATCTGCACGTGCATCCGGCGGCCATCCCGGAGGCGCTGAACCGCTTCGTGTCCCGAGTAGGCTCCTCGTCGTGGACGATGCCGACAAACTCCTCGACGCAGGCTCACCGATGACGGCACAACGGCTCCGCGAGACCCTCGACGCGCTGGCGACCCACGGCGCCGACGACCCCGAACTGCTGCGTCAGTTGCTCGAGGCGGTGCTCGTCGTCGGACAGGGTGTCGAACTCGACCGGGCGCTGCAGCGCATCGTCGAGGTGGCCGCCGGTCTGGTGGACGCGCAGTACGGTGCGCTGGGCGTGCGCGGTCCCGATGGCGGTCTGAGCGAGTTCGTGCACATCGGGATCACCGAGGCCCAACGGGCGACGATGGGGCACCTGCCGGTCGGCCGCGGCGTGCTGGGTCTGCTGATCGACGACCCGCGACTGCACCGCATCCACGACCTCGGGTCGCATCCGACCTCGGTCGGGTTTCCGCCGAATCACCCGCCCATGCGCACCTTCCTCGGTGCGCCGATCCTGGTGCGCGGTGAGGTCTTCGGCAGTATCTACCTCACCGAGAAACGGTCGGCCGACGACTTCTCCGAGGTCGACGAGACGGTCGTGGCGGTGCTCGCGGTGGCCGCCGGTATCGCCATCGACAACGCCGGACTCTTCGAACGTGCGCGTACCCGGCACCGCTGGATGCAGGTTCTGGCCCGCCGCGGATCGGAGCCGCTCGCCGGAATCGCTTTGTCGGACACCATGTCCCGGATGTGTGTCGACGTCGCCGACCTGGTGGATGCGGTCGACGTCTTCCTCCTCACCGAACTCGACGGCGAGGTGGAGTTGCGCGGTCACACCGGGGAGCGGATCGAGATCGACAGCTTCACCGCGCCGCACGCGAACGCGCCCACCGTCCTGCGCGCCGGCACCATCCCGCCGTCTCTGGTGCGCCGGGGCGCCCGCTGGACGACGGTGCAACCGCTGCAGCGGGCATCAGGTGCCTTCGGCTGGATGCTCATCACCCACCGCAATCGTCCGTACTGGGACGACGAGGAGATCGCCGGACTGGCGGGCGTCGCCGAGATCGCCTCGCTGGCCGTCGTCTACGCCGAACAGCAGCAGATCGCCCGCGACCTCGAGGTGCTCGAGGACCGTCACCGCATCGCCCGTGACCTGCACGACCACGTGATCCAACGTCTGTTCGCGGTGGGTATGTCGGTGCAGACGCTGCTGGCCGGGTCGACCGATCCCGCCGCCGCCACCGCGCGACTCGAACAGATCATGACCGACCTCGATCGCACGATCGCGCAGATCCGGACGTCGATCTTCGACCTGCAGACGGTGACCGCCGACGCCGACGGGTCTACCCTGCGGCGTCGAGTACTCGACATCGTCTCCGAACTGTCCGGACACGCGTCGATCTCACCGAGCGTCCAGTTCGACGGCCCCGTCGACACCGTGGTGCCCGACACGCTGGGACCCCACATCGACGCGGTGCTGCGTGAGGGGCTGAGCAACGCGTTGCGGCACGCGCAGGCCGAACACATCGCCGTCGCGGTCCGCGCCGACGACGTGCTGACGGTCGAGATCACCGACGACGGTGTCGGTATCGGCACCGACGTCACCTACCGCGGGCTGGAGAACCTCACCCGTCGCGCCGAGGACTGCGACGGGACGTTCAGCGTGATGACCCGCCCGCGCGGTAACCGCGACGAGGGCGGGACGACCCTCACCTGGTCGGTACCCCTGATCGGTTAGTCCTTGCCGTCGCGCAGTTTGGTCGCCATCACCGCGACCTGGGTGCGGCGCTGCATGTCCAGCTTGCCGAGGATACGGGACACGTAGTTCTTGATCGTCTTCTCCGCCAAGAACATCCGTCCGGCGATCTGCCGGTTGGTCAGACCCTCGCCGATGAGGTTGAACACCTCGCGCTCCTGGTGGGTGAGATCGGCGAGCGGGTCCTTCTCCTGCTGCTTGCCGTCGCGCAGCTTTGCCAGCAGGGCGGCGGTCGACCGGTCGTCGAGCAGCGAACCGCCCTGTCCGACGGTGCGGACCGCGGCCACCAGGTTGTGGCCGAGGATCTGCTTGAGCACGAAGCCCGACGCGCCGGCGAGGACCGCGGCGAGCAGGGCGTCGTCGTCGGCGTAGCTGGTCAGCATCAGGCACTTCACGTCCGGTTCGGCCGCACGGACGTCGCGGCAGAGTTCGACACCGTTGCCGTCGGGCAGCCGGACGTCGAGCACGGCCACGTCGGGCTTGGTCGCGAGGATGCCGACCAGCGCCTCACCGACGGATGCGGCCTCGCCGACGACCTCGATGTCGCCTGCGGTGCCGAGGAGGTCGCGGAGTCCGCGTCGGACGAGTTCGTGGTCGTCGACGAGGTAGACGCGAACCGGGGTGGGGGTCGAATCGTCAGCCATGGTCTGAACGTACCGGACCTTCTCAGCTGCGAGAACTCACAGCCGGCGTTGTGTCGGCGGAGAGGAGGGTCCCGGCCGGATTCGCGACGTCCGCCCCCATGGAAGCGGGACTTTCTCCCCACGAGCAGCACCCGTCCCGGCGCGCAGAGTGGTTGTCGACGGATTCTCGATCCGCCTGTCCCACCCGACCTTCGGACCAGGAGAGCACGTGACCACCCTCATCGGACCCCCCGAACTGACCAACAGCGGGATGACCGGATCGGACCTGCTGCGCGAACTGCTACCCGTGTGCGAGACCGAGGTGGAGCGTCACATGCGGATGACCAAGGACTGGCATCCGCACGACTACGTGCCGTGGGACTCCGGCCGCAACTTCGCGATGCTCGGCGGCATCGACTGGGACCCGGAACAGTCGCAGCTGTCGGAGACCGCCAAGGCCGCGATGATCACCAACCTGCTCACCGAGGACAACCTGCCGTCGTACCACCGGGTCATCGCCGAGAACTTCAGCCTCGACGACGCGTGGGGCTGGTGGGTCGGCCGTTGGACCGCCGAGGAGAACCGCCACTCGGTGGTCATGCGCGACTACCTCGTCGTCACCCGCGGCGTCGACCCGGTCGAACTCGAAGAGATCCGGATGGCCCACATGACGTCCGGCTTCAACCCGCTGCCCGAAGATGACGGACAGCGCGACCACAGCTTCGACATGCTCTATGCCGTCGCCTATGTCAGCTTCCAGGAGCTCGCCACCCGCGTCTCGCACCGCAACACCGGCAAGGCCTGTGGCGACCCCATCGCCGACCGTATGCTGCAGCGCGTGGCGGCCGACGAGAACCTGCACATGCTCTTCTACCGCAACATCGTCGCCGGCGCCCTCGACCTGGTTCCCGACCAGACGATGGCCGCAATCTACGCGATCGTCTCCAACTTCCAGATGCCCGGCGCCACCATGCCGAACTTCCGGCGCAACGCGGTGCTGATCGCCAAGGGCGGCATCTACGACCTGCCGCAGCACATGTCCGAGGTGGTCATGCCGGTGCTGCGCAAGTGGCGCATCTTCGAGCGCGAGGACTTCGGGCCGCTCGGTGAGCACTACCGCGAACAGCTCGCGGCCTTCCTCGATGAGATGAACGTCAAGGTCGAGAAGTTCGAGGCCTCGCGTGAGCGCGCCCTGCAGCGCGAGCGGGCACGGAGCCGGGCATGACGCTCACACAGCCGATGGAGGTGGACGAGCTCGCGTGCGGGTGCGAGTCCGGGTTCGCCACGGCGATCTCGATGGCCGAGGCGGCCGCCGACCGGAACCCGGCATGGTGGAACGAGATCCGGACGGGCGCCGACGACGCGCTCGACGCCGCCTACTGCAGTTCCAAGCTGCTCGGCGCGCTGCTGCAGTCGGCCGCGCACCGGCTCGGTGTGCCATCCGCCGACATCTGGGCCCACATCCGCCGGACCGGCGAACTGCCGCTGCAGATCACACCGGACGGGCAGCTGTAGATCACACCGGCGGGCGCCGGGGACGGGGCGACCGCCCGGTAGTGTTCCGTGCCATGTCTGGTCACTACCTCGTCGGCCTCGATCTCGCGGGCCGCAGGGTGGTCGTCGTCGGCGGCGGTTCCGTCGCACAGCGTCGGCTGCCGAACCTCATCGCGGCCGGAGCCGACGTGCACGTCATCGCCATCGACCCGACGCCGGCCGTCGAGTCGTTCCAGGGCATCACCGTGACCCGCCGCGCGTACGCCGACGGCGACCTCGAAGGCGCCTGGTACGCGATGGCCTGCACCGATGATCCGGCGGTCAATGCGGCGGTCGTCGCCGAGGCCGAACGCCGCCACACCTTCTGTGTGCGCGCCGACGACGCACAGTACGGAACCGCGGTCACCCCGGCGTCCGCCCGGCACCGCGACGTCCAGTTCGGTGTCCTCGCCGGTGGCGACCACAAGCTGTCGGCCGCGTTGCGTGCCGCGATCAGCCGTGCGTTGGCGGAGGGCTCGCTGTCCGTGGACGACGTCGAACCGCACGCCCCGGGTGTCGCGCTGGTCGGCGGCGGTCCCGGCGATCCCGACCTCATCACGGTGCGTGGCCAGCGCCTCCTCGCCGAGGCCGACGTCGTCGTCGCCGACCGTCTCGCGCCGGCCGAACTGCTCGAATCCCTCGGCCCACAGGTGGAGATCATCGACGCCGCGAAGGTTCCCTACGGCCGCGCGATGAAGCAGGAGGCCATCAACGACGTCCTCGTGGCGCGCGCCAAGGAGGGCAAATTCGTCGTCCGGCTCAAGGGCGGCGACCCCTATGTCTACGGTCGCGGCTTCGAGGAGCTGCAGGCCTGCGTCGCCGCCGGTGTACCGGTGACCGTGGTGCCCGGCATCAGCAGCTCGATCGCCGCACCCGCGTCGGCCGGCATCCCGGTGACCCACCGCGGCGTCACCCATGAGGTGGTCATCGCCTCCGGTCACGTCCCGCCCGGCCACCCCGACTCGCTGATCGACTGGTCGGCGATGGGCAAGCTGCGCGGCACGCTCGTGCTGATGATGGCCGTCGAACGGGTCGACGTCTTCGCCGACGCCCTGCTCGAGGGCGGCCGGCCCGCCGACACCCCGGTGGCCATGATCGAGAACGGATCGCTGCCGACGCAGCGCCTGCTGCGCACCGACCTCGCGCATGCCGCCGAGGTCGCCGAGGCCGAGGGGTTGCGCCCGCCGGCCATCGTCGTCATCGGCCAGGTGGCCGCTTTCACCGAAGGCGCCTGAACCGGGCAGTTCGGGACATCGAACCAACAGGGATTGGCACATCGGCGCGCTCGGCCGGTACCGTCGTGCCTTATGTCGAATCCCGGATCAGTGCACGCTGGAACTGTGGACACCGCCCAGTTCCGTCCGGTCTTCGGACTGCCGATCCTGGTGCTGTCCGGAATGCAGCTGCTCATGGTGCTCGATGGCACCGTCGCGGCGCTGGCCCTCCCACGGATCCGCGACGCCCTCAGCCTCTCCGAGTCGAGCGCCAACTGGGTCATCTCCAGCTACGTCCTGGCCTTCGGTGGCCTGATGCTGCTCGGCGGCCGCCTCGGTGACACCTTCGGCCGCAAGCGGATGTTCATCGTCGGCGTCGTGGCCTTCACCCTGACCTCACTTCTGTGCGGTCTCGCGTGGAACGAGGCCAGCCTGATCGTCGGCCGCGCACTGCAGGGGGCGTCGGCCGCCATCGCCGCCCCGACCGCGATGGCCCTGGTCGCGACCACCTTCGCGCCGGGCAAACCCCGCAGCCAGGCCTTCGCCGTCTATGCGGCGATGACCGGCGTCGGTTCGGTCGCCGGCCTGATAGTGGGCGGCGTGCTGACCGAGGTGTCGTGGCGACTCGTGTTCCTCATCAACGTGCCGATCGGCCTGGTCGTCGTGATCGGCGCGATCATCGCGCTGCGCGAATCGCAGGGCGAGCGTCTGCCGCTCGACGTTCCCGGCGCGGTGCTCGGCACCCTCGGCTGCACCTTGCTGGTCCTCGGCGTCAACGAGGGTCCCAACGGCTGGGGTTCGCCCGTCGTGATCGGCTCGTTCGTGCTCGGCGTGCTGGCGCTGATCGCCTTCGTGGTGGTCGAGCGACGCGCCGCCAACCCGATCCTGCCGTTCTCGCTGTTCGACAACACCTCACGCGTCGCGGCACTCGGGGCGATCCTGTTCGCCAGCATGATCATGATGTGCATGGCGGTGTTCATCTCGCTGTATCTGCAGGGGATTCTGAAGTACTCGCCGATCCAGAGTGGTCTGGCCGTCGTGCCCTTCGCCTTCGGCCTCGGCATCGCCGCGGCGATCGCGTCGAAGCTCTCGCTGATGACCCAGCCGCGCTGGCTGGTCCTGGTCGGCGGCGCGGTGATCCTCGCCGGCTGCTTCTACGCCTCGTCGATCGCCACCGATGCCCCCGACTACTTCCCGAGCATCTTCCTGCCGGTCATCGTGATCGGCTTCGGCGTGGGCCTCGCCGTCATCCCGCTCACCCTGTCGGTGGTCGCCGGCGTCGGACCGAACGAGATCGGTCCGCTGACCGCCCTCGCGCAGGTCGCGCAGAACCTCGGCGGAGCGGTCGGCCTCGTCGTGGTGGGGGCGATGGTGACGTCGCGGGCACTGTCCAAGGGCGGCACCACCGAGCCCGTCGAGACCATGAACCCGACTCAGCTGGCCGCTCAGGCCGAGGGCTACGGCCTCGCCTTCGCGGCGTGTGCCGGCATCGCGGTCATCGCCGCGATCGTCGTCCTGTTCATGCGGTTCACCCCGGAACAGGTCGCCGAGGGCCAGGCCGCCCAGGAAGCAGCCGACGCGGGCGTCGAATAGTCAGTCCGTCAGCACCACGATCTGGTCGGGTGCGGGGATCTCGACGCGCTGACCGGCGTCGGACAGGACCGCGGCAAGGCCGTTGATGTCGCGCACGTTGCGTCGTGTGCGGACCAGTTCGCGCGCCATCAGGCCCTTGTAGTGCTTGTTGAAGTGGCTCACGACCTTGCGTGATCCATCGGGCTGTTCGGTCATCACCGTCGCGGTGACCGCACCCTTGACGGGCCCGAGCTGCTGGTAGACGCCGGAACGCAGATCCACCACGAAGTCGTCGACGGCGTCGAGCGTGGGGGACAGCTCCGGCTTCCAGATCGACGCCAGCGTCGGCATGCCGGGGAGCTTGGATCCACCCGACAGCCGGTAGGCGGGAATCGGGTCGGCAGCGCGCACCACACCGAACAGTGCCGAGCCGATGGCCAGTCGTTCGGCTGCCTTGGTCTTGCCGGCCTTGGTCAGCGCGGCGTGGTCGAGGGCGTCGTAGAGCACGCCGGTGTAGCGCTCGATCGCCGGGCGGGTGGGGGAGAGCCACAGGTCGGCGTTGCGGTCCACCTCGGAGAGCTGGGTGGCGCCGAGGCCGAGCGCCGTGCGGCTCGCGTCGAGGTCGCCGGCGAGGTCGACGATGGCCTCACCGATCCGTTTGCGGACGGGGTTCAGCTCGGAAAACGACAGGGTGTCCAGATCGAGGGGAGCCCCGCGCCCACCGTCGGATTTGGTCTCGGAGGGAGGGAGGATGACGAGCACCGGAACACCATAACTAAGCTGGTTTGTCGTGATCACACGCATGTCGACCCTGTTCCTGCGGACCCTGCGCGACGACCCGGCCGATGCCGAGGTGCCCAGCCACAAGCTGCTGGTGAGAGCGGGCTACGTCCGCCGCGTCGCGCCCGGCGTCTACTCCTGGCTCCCCCTGGGTCTGCGCGTGCTCAAGGCCATCGAGAACGTCGTGCGCGAGGAGATGAACGCGATCGGCGGTCAGGAGATCCTGCTGCCGGCGCTCCTGCCGCGCGAACCCTACGAGGCCACCAACCGATGGACCGAGTACGGCGACGCGCTGTTCCGTCTCAAGGACCGCAAGGGCGCCGACATGCTCCTCGGACCCACGCACGAGGAACTCTTCGCGACGCTGGTCAAGGGCGAGTACTCGTCCTACAAGGACATGCCGGTCATCCTGTACCAGATCCAGACCAAGTACCGCGACGAGGAGCGTCCGCGCGCGGGCATCCTCCGCGGTCGCGAGTTCGTGATGAAGGACGCCTACTCCTTCGACCTCGACGACGCCGGCCTCAAGAAGGCCTACAACGCCCATCGCGAGGCGTACCAGAAGATCTTCGAACGCCTGCAGATCAAGTACGTCATCGTCTCCGCCACCTCCGGCGCGATGGGCGGCAGTGCCTCCGAGGAGTTCCTGGCCGAGTCCGAGGTCGGCGAGGACACCTTCGTGCGATGCCTGGAGTCGGGGTACGCGGCGAATGTGGAGGCGGTCGTCACGCATGCGCCCGCCCCGAAGCCGATCGACGGTCTGCCCGAGGCAGTCGTCCACGACACCCCGGACACCTCGACCATCGACACGCTCGTGGCGTGGGCCAACGAGACCCTCGACGGTGAGTACACCGGTGCCGACACACTGAAGAACGTGATGGTGAAACTGCATGCGCCGGGCAAGGATCCGGAGATCATCGGTGTCGGCGTCCCCGGCGACCGCGAGGTCGATCTCAAGCGTCTCGAGGCATCCGTGTCGCCGGCCGAGGTCGAGCTGCTCACCGAGGCCGACTTCACCGCCAACCCGTTCCTCGTCAAGGGTTACATCGGTCCGAAGGCGTTGCAGGCCAACGGTATCCGCTACCTCGTCGACCCGCGCGTGGTCGACGGGACGTCGTGGATGACCGGTGCCGACGAGCCCGGACGCCACTACGTCGGTCTCGTCGCCGGCCGCGACTTCACGCCCGACGGCACGGTCGAGGCCGCCGAGGTCCGCGACGGCGACCCGTCGCCGGACGGCGCCGGGGTGCTGGTGAGCGCCAAGGGCATCGAGATCGGGCACATCTTCCAGCTCGGCCAGAAGTACACCGACGCCTTCGAGGTCGACGTGCTCGGCGAGAACGGCAAGCCGGTCCGGCTGACCCAGGGTTCCTACGGTGTCGGTGTGTCGCGCCTGGTGGCGGTCATCGCCGAACAGTCGCACGACGACAAGGGTCTGCGCTGGCCGAAGACCGTGGCGCCGTTCGCCGTTCACCTCGTCATCGCCAACAAGGACGAGGCCGCGATCGCCGGTGCCGAGCAGCTCGCCGCGGACCTCGACGCCGCCGGGCTCGAGGTGCTCCTCGACGACCGCAAGGCCTCGCCCGGTGTGAAGTTCAAGGATGCCGAGCTCCTCGGCATGCCGACGGTCGTGGTGGTCGGACGCGGCTATGCCAACGGCACCATCGAGATCCGCGACCGGTTCACCGGTGAGGCCGCGGAGGTGGCCGTCGACGGTGCGGTGGACGCGGTCGTCGCGGCGGCACGCGCCTAGCCTGAGACGGGAGACCCCGGGAACGCCACCGTGACCGGGGTTTCCTGCAGCAGCGCTCGCCACGTGGCGGCGCGGACCGCACAGTCCGACAGGCCGTCGACCCCGATCCGGCGGCCGGCTTCGTCGTCGGCCTGTTCGAGCAGGGCCCGGTATGCGGTCGTGCAGTCGATCTCGGCCGCGAGTGCCGCCCGAGCGGCGGTCTCGGGGTCGGTGACCTGCACCGGCAGCGTGTAACCGGCTGCGGCCAGCGGCGATGTGCCGCCGGCGGCGGTGATGGCCCGGTCGATCTCGTCCCGGCGGGCGCGGTGCTCGGCGGCGTAGTCGCCGACCATGCGACGGCGCGCGGCCGTGACGAACGCGGTGATCACCCCGTAGGTGAAGATCGCGGCGTTCTCGGCGTCCGCGGCGACGACGAGCGGGTCGCCGGTGTCGGCCACCGGGGAGGGGACGGGGCTGGTCATGCCAGTTGCACCTCTCGCATCGAGGTCACGGCGGCCGCGACCGATCCGGCCAGACCGGCCGGGTATCCGGGCAGGGAGATCGCCACATCGCGCGCTTCACCCGAGGACTGCTCGAGTCCGGCGCGCAGGCCCACCAGGGTCGGCGGTTCGGCCGGAGTGGGTGTCGTCGAGGGGCCCGGCTCGTCGACGGTGGTCGCGACGTCCTGGTCCAGGCGGATGATCTCCTCACGCAGCGCCCGTGCGTGCTCGGCGCGCTGATCTGCGACGACCGCGAGGGCTGCGGCATATCTGGGCTCGGCGCCGGCGAGCGATCGAGCGCTCTTCTCGTCGGCGAGGGCGCTGCGCACGAGGGGTACCAACCGCTCGGCGGTGATGGTTTCCTCCGACGGTCCCGTGCTGCAGCCCGACACGCCGACGGCTCCCAGGCCGGCCACCGCGACCCCTGCCACGAGTCCTCCGCGCAACACGGTGCGCCGATCCAATGTGGTCACGCGACACATGATGCCAGCCGCGAAACGAAGGTGGTCGGGGCATGCCCGGCGATCCACTAGGATGTGTCGAAGCAACTTCGTGCGAGACCTGGCACGGCCCGACAACTGAAGACGAGGGGAGTGGCATGCCGATCAGCCCGCCGCAGGTGAGTGAACTCGTCGAAAAGCTTGTCGTAGAGCAAGGTTTCGACCTCGAAGACGTCATCGTCAACCGACGCGACGGCCAGGACGAACTGACGATCGTCGTCGACCGCGACGGCGGTGGCGATCTCGACGTCCTCGCCGACCTGTCCAACCGGATCTCCGAGCTCCTCGACGCGGTTCCCGAACTCACCGACGAGGATGCCTACGTCCTCGAGGTGACCTCGCCCGGCGTCGACCGTCCCCTGACCCTTCCGCGGCACTGGCGTCGCAACACCGGACGCCGCGTCGCCGTCGACGTGGCCCCGCTCGAGGGGAGCGAGGAGCGGTCTCTCACCGGTCGCATCGGCAAGCTCGACGAGACGAACGTCGAGATCGTGATGAACCTCCGCGGACGGATCGCGGTGGAGACCATCCCGCTCGAGGCCGTGACGAGAGCCGTCGTGCAGGTCGACTTCTCGCAGCCGAGCGTCGCCGAACTCGAACTCTGCGGACTCGACGCCGAGGAGATCGAGCGTCGGCGGGCGCGGGACCGCACGCAACTGAACGACTGAAGACCGAAGAACCGAACAAGTGACAAGTGAAGAGCGGCGACAAGTGAATAGGAGCCAGACCCCATGAACATCGACATCGGCGCACTGCGCATGATCGAGGCCGACAAGGGCATCTCGATCGAGACGGTCATCACCGCCATCGAGACCGCCCTGCTGACCGCCTACCGTCACACCGACGGCTTCGCGCCGCATGCGCGTGTCGACATCAATCGCAAGTCCGGTGCCGTCCGCGTGATGGCACAGGAACTCGACCAGAACGGCGACGTCGTCCACGAGTGGGATGACACCCCCGAGGGCTTCGGCCGGATCGCGGCCACCACGGCGCGTCAGGTCATCCTGCAGCGCCTCCGCGACGCCGAGAACGAGAAGAACTTCGGCGACCTCGTGGCCCATGAGGGCGAGATCGTCGGCGGCGTGGTCCAGCAGGACTCCCGCGCCAACGCCCGAGGCATGGTCGTGGTGCAGATCGGCAGCGACGCCAACAGCACCGAGGGCGTCATCCCGCCCGCCGAGCAGGTGCCCGGCGAGGTCTACACCCACGGCGACCGCATCAAGTGCTATGTCGTCGGCGTCAGCCGCGGCCCCCGCGGACCGCAGATCACGCTGTCGCGCACCCACCCGAACCTGGTCCGCAAGCTGTTCTCGCTGGAGGTGCCCGAGATCGAGGACGGTTCGGTCGAGATCGTCGCGGTCGCCCGCGAGGCCGGTCACCGCTCCAAGATCGCCGTGCACACCGGTGTCGCCGGGCTCAACGCCAAGGGCGCCTGCATCGGCCCGATGGGCCAGCGCGTGCGCAACGTGATGAGCGAACTTGCCGGCGAGAAGATCGACATCATCGACTTCGACTCCGATCCCGGTGTGTTCGTCGGGAATGCGCTGTCTCCGGCGAAGGTTGTATCGGTCACCGTGGTCGACGAGGCCGCGAAGGCGGCCCGGGTCGTCGTGCCGGACTATCAGCTCTCCCTCGCCATCGGCAAGGAAGGACAGAACGCCCGTCTCGCCGCCCGGCTGACCGGTTGGCGGATCGACATCCGCTCCGACGCCGCCCCCGCGGCCGAGGAGGGAGCCGAGTGACACGGGTGACAGCCGATTGTTCGCAACCCGCCCGGTCGCGCTAGACTGATCGATGGTTCAGCGATCCGCCCCCCGCACGTCAACCAATCACAGGCCGGTACGGATGTGTGTCGGTTGCCGGCAACGGGCACAGGCCGCCGAGTTGGTTCGTGTCGTCGCGCAACAGCGCGAGGACGCCACCGTGCTCGTGGCCGATCCCGCGAAGACCGTGCCGGGACGTGGCGCTTGGTTGCATGCGAGGGCGGAGTGCATCTCCGTCGCGACGCGACGCAGGGCCTTCGCCGCGGCACTCCGGACTCCCGGTCTGACCGCGGACCCGGACGATCTCGCCGAACAGCTCGGCGTGATCACCCACTAAAGATGGCTCCTCGGAGCCGGAACAGGTTGCAGAAGACATGAGCACACCGTGAAGTCCCCACGATGAGCATGTACCGGACATAAATCGAGGCCGTAGCGGGTTAGCCGCTTGGCCTCCAGCAAAGGAGAGCAGTGGCAGGCAAAGCCCGCGTGCACGAACTGGCCAAAGAGCTCGGTGTTACGAGCAAGCAGGTGCTCGAGCGCCTGAAGGAACAGGGCGAGTTCGTCAAATCGGCGTCGTCGACGGTAGAGGCCCCAGTGGCCCGTCGACTGCGTGAATCATTCCCCGGCACGGACGGGGGAGCCAAGGACGGCGGTTCGTCGTCGGCACCCAGTCCTCGTCAGTCGGCCAAGCCCGGACCCAAGCCGTCCGGTGCGCCGAAGCCCGGTGCCGCCCCGGCAGCGCCGGCCGAGCGTCCCGCCCCGGGACCCCAGACCAGCGCGCCCCAGTCGGGCGCACCCAAGCCGGGCGGCCCGAAGCCGGGTCCCGCCCCGGTCGAGACACCCGCACCGGCGGCGGCCGAGCGTCTGAGCACGGCCCCGACCCCCGGTGCACCCAAGCCCGCGGCACCGGCACCTGAGGCGCCGGCGCCTGCGGCAGCTCAGGCGCCCGCCGCCTCGGCAGCACCCACGCCGCCGACCAAGGCGCCGGGTCCTCGTCCCGGCCCCAAGCCCGGCCCGCGTGCTCCGCGTGTCGGCAACAACCCGTACTCGTCGGCCCCGGCTCCCGCGCCGCGCCCGGCGGCTCGTCCCGGCCCCGGCCAGGGCGGTCCGCGTCCCGGTGGCGGCCGTCCCGGACCTGCCGGTCAGGGTGGCCCCCGCCCCGGTGGCGGTCGGCCCGCTCCCGGTCAGGGCGGTCCGCGTCCCAACCCGGGCAACATGCCCCCTCGTCCCAGCCCCGGCGCGATGCCCTCGCGTGCGGCACGTCCTGACGCCCGACCGGGTGGTCGCGGCGGCGGTGCCGGTGGTGGCCGTGGCGGAGGCGGCGGCGGTTACCGCGGCGGACCCGGCGGTGGCGGCGGCGCTCCCGGCGCACCCGCCGGTGGTGGCTTCCGCGGTCGTCCCGGTGGCGGCGGCGGTCGTGGCCGCGGCGGTGCAGCCGGTGCGTTCGGTCGTCCCGGTGGCGCTCCCCGCAAGGGTCGCAAGTCGAAGCGGGCAAAACGCGCCGAGTACGAGAGCATGCAAGCTCCGTCCGTCGGTGGCGTCCGTCTGCCGCGCGGCAACGGCGAGACAATCCGTCTCGCCCGTGGTGCCTCGCTGTCCGACTTCGCCGACAAGATCGACGCCAACCCGGCATCGCTGGTCCAGGCGCTGTTCAACCTCGGCGAGATGGTGACGGCGACCGAGTCGGTCAACGACGAGACGCTCGAGCTGCTCGGCTCGGAGATGAACTACCGTGTCCAGGTCGTCAGCCCGGAGGACGAGGACCGCGAGCTGCTCGACAGCTTCGACCTCACCTACGGCGAGGACGAGGGCGGCGAGGACGACCTCGCACAGCGTCCGCCGGTGGTCACCGTCATGGGCCACGTCGATCACGGTAAGACCCGATTGCTCGACACGATCCGTAAGGCCAACGTCCGCGAGGGCGAGGCCGGCGGCATCACGCAGCACATCGGTGCCTACCAGGTGAACACCCACCTCAACGGTGAGGATCGCCTGATCACCTTCATCGACACCCCGGGTCACGAGGCGTTCACCGCCATGCGTGCCCGCGGTGCGAAGGCCACCGACATCGCGATCCTCGTGGTCGCGGCCGACGACGGTGTCATGCCGCAGACGGTGGAGGCGGTCAACCACGCCCAGGCGGCAGATGTGCCGATCGTGGTCGCGGTGAACAAGATCGACAAGGAAGGCGCCGATCCGCAGAAGATCCGCGGACAGCTGACCGAATACGGTCTGGTGCCCGAGGAGTACGGCGGCGACGCCATGTTCGTCGACATCTCGGCCAAGCAGGGCGAGAACATCGACGCACTGCTCGAAGCCGTGCTGCTCACCGCGGACGCATCGCTCGACCTGCGTGCCAACCCGGACATGGACGCCCAGGGTGTCGCCATCGAGGCGCACCTCGACCGCGGCCGTGGCCCGGTGGCGACCGTGCTGGTACAGCGCGGCACGCTCCGCGTCGGCGACTCGATCGTCGCCGGTGACGCCTACGGTCGTGTCCGTCGCATGGTCGACGAGCACGGCGAGGACGTCCCCGAGGCGCTGCCGTCGCGACCGGTCCAGGTCATCGGTTTCACCTCGGTCCCCGGCGCAGGCGACAACCTGCTCGTGGTCGAGGAGGACCGCATCGCCCGGCAGATCGCCGACCGCCGCAATGCGCGCAAGCGCAACGCGCTGGCCGCGCGCAGCCGCAAGCGGATCAGCCTGGAAGACCTGGATTCGGCTCTCAAGGAGACCAGCCAGCTCAACCTCATCCTCAAGGGTGACAACTCGGGCACGGTCGAAGCCCTCGAAGAGGCCCTGCTGGGCATCGAGATGGGCGACGAGGTGTCGCTGCGCATCATCGACCGCGGTGTCGGTGGCGTCACCGAGACCAACGTCAACCTGGCGGCGGCCTCGGATGCGATCATCATCGGCTTCAACGTCCGTGCGGAGGGCAAGGCCACCGAGCTGGCCAACCGCGAGGGCGTCGACATCCGGTACTACTCGGTGATCTACCAGGCCATCGACGAGATCGAGAGCGCGCTCAAGGGCATGCTCAAGCCGATCTACGAAGAGGTGGAGCTCGGCCGCGCCGAGATCCGCGCCATCTTCAAGTCGTCGAAGATCGGCAACATCGCCGGTTGCCTCGTCCAGTCGGGCATCATGCGCCGCAACGCCAAGGCGCGCCTGCTGCGTGACAACGTCGTGGTCGCCGAGAACCTCACCGTGTCGTCGCTCAAGCGCGAGAAGGACGATGCCACCGAGGTTCGCGAAGGCTACGAATGTGGTCTCACGCTGACCTACTCGGACATCAAGGTGGACGACGTGATCGAGACCTACGAGCTGCGGGAGAAGCCGCGCGACTGATGCGCGTCAGCTTCT
This sequence comes from Gordonia sp. CNJ-863, assembly GCF_001942325.1. NCBI lineage: Bacteria > Bacillati > Actinomycetota > Actinomycetes > Mycobacteriales > Gordoniaceae > Gordonia > Gordonia sp. CNJ-863. Next base: position 413,171 of record NZ_MKKG01000022.1, on the reverse strand, counting down.
GAGCTCTCTCGACCCACGTCCGTGCGCGTCGGCCCGACACCGGGCCGGCGCGCACGGCACCGCTCACGGAAGGACTCCCGATGGCTGATCCAGCACGGGCACAACGTCTGGCCAAGCGGATCTCGACGATCGTCGCGTCGGCGATCGCCACCGAGATCAAGGACCCGCGCCTGGCCTACGTGACGGTCACCGACACCCGCGTGACCAACGATCTGCACGACGCGACCGTCTACTACACGGTGATGGGCGAATCCATCGACGCCGACCCCGACTACGAGGCGGCGGCCGCGGGACTGGCCAAGGCGACCGGCGTGCTCCGGTCCAAGGTCGGCGCCGGCACCGGCGTCCGCTTCACCCCGACCCTGCGCTTCATGCTCGACACGGTCCCAGACGCGGCCCGTCAGATGGAGGAGCTCGTCGCGCGCGCCCGCGCCAACGACGAGCTCGTCGCGCGGCGGGCGGCCGAGGCATCACCGGCCGGTGACGCCGATCCCTACCGCTCGGCAGACGACGCCGGCGACGACGAGTGAACGCTTCGGCGAGTGCGGCGATCGCCGCAGAGCTGGCGTCCGCGTCGGCGGTGACCATCTGCTGTCACATCCGACCGGATGCGGACACCATCGGCAGCGGTCTCGCACTGGGACTGGCCCTCGACCGGCGCGGCGTCGACGTCGAGGTGTCCTATCCCGGTTCCGAGCAGCTGCCGGCCTCCCTCGGCGGGTTGCCCGGCAGCAAACTCCTGTGTTCCCCGAACCAGGTGGTCGGGCACCCACTGGTGGTGTCGGTCGACGCCGCGAACCTCGAGCGCCTCGACTCGCTGGGCGAGGTCTTCACTGCGGCCGACACGTCGATCACCATCGACCATCATGCGTCGAATCCCGGTTTCGGTGACCTCGACCTGATCGATCCCGCTGCCGACTGCACGTCGGTCCTGGTGCTCGACGTACTCGACGAGCTCGGGGTCGAACTCGACGCCGACATCGCCACCTGCATCTACGCCGGGCTGACCACCGACACCGGTTCCTTCCGCTGGGCCCGGCCGCAGTCCTTCCGGATCGCGGCGCGCCTGCTGGAGACCGGCGTCGACGCACGCCGGTGGAGCCGCATCCTCTTCGACTCCCACCCGTTCGAGTGGTTCGCCATGATGTCCGGCGTCCTCGCCTCGGCGAAGCTGGTCCCGTCGGCGTGCAACGGCGAGGGACTCGTCTACGCGATCGTCGACCAGAAGGCCCTCGCCGGCATGAGCTGGGAGGAGTCCGAGAGCGTCGTCGACACCATCCGGACCGCCCGCGACGCCGAGGTGGCGGCGGTGTTCAAGGAGAGCGAACCGCAGGTGTGGACGGTGTCGCTGCGGTCCAAGGAGGTCGTCGACCTCGTCCCGATCGCCCGCGCCCATGGAGGCGGCGGGCATCGTCAGGCCTCCGGCTACAGCGACACCGGCACCGCCGACGAGGTGGTCGCGAGGTTGCTGGAGTCGCTCTGAGCGACACCCGCGACGAGGCCGCGACATCTGACGAGACAGGTGTCGCCCGTATCGCGACGCTGACCGTCTCGGCGCTCGCGGTCCTCATCGCTCCACCCCTCTACCTGCTCCTCGACCTCGCGGTCGTCGGCCGCCTCGGTGGCGAGCAGCTCGCCGCGCTCGGTGTCGGCACGCTGGTGCTCTCGATCGTCAGCACCCAGCTCACCTTCCTGTCGTACGGCACGACGGCCCGCTCGGCGCGCAGGTTCGGTGCGGGTGACCGTGCCGGCGCGGTGCGCGAGGGCGTGCAGGCCAGCTGGATCGCGGTCGCCGTCGGCGTGGTGATCGTGGCGGTCTCCTATCCGCTCGCGCCGATGGTCATGCGGCTCCTCGTCGGGGCGTCGTCGCCGGAGTCGGCCGCGGTGGCCGCCGATGCCGCGCACTGGATGCGCATCGCGATGTTCGGGGTGCCGCTGATCCTGCTGTCGATGGCCGGCAACGGCTGGATGCGCGGTGTGCAGGAGACGCGCCGGCCCGTGGTCTACGTGGTGATCGGGCTGTCCCTCGCGGCCGTTCTCGTGGTCGGCCTCGTGCACGGCATCGGGCCGTTTCCGCGGCTCGGCCTCCCGGGCAGCGCCGTCGCGAACGTGATCGGCCAAGGCGTCACGGGCGTGCTGTTCGCGGTGCGGGTGATCCGCGAGGCGGGCTCGTCACCGGAATCGAAGGGGTTCCGCCCCGACCGGACGATCATCGTCGCGCAGCTGGCGATGGCACGCGATCTCATCGTGCGCAGCCTGTCGTTCCAGATCTGCTTCGTCTCGGCCGCCGCGGTGGCCGCCCGATTCGGCGTCGCGCAGGTCGCGGCGCATCAGCTCGTACTGCAGCTCTGGGAGTTCATGGCGCTGTTCCTCGACTCGGTGGCGATCGCCGCGCAGGCGCTCGTCGGCGCCGCGCTCGGGGGCGGCCGCCTCAAGGTCGCCGACACCGTGGCGCGCCGCGTGACCGGGGTGTCGGTGGTCGCCGCGACCGCGATGGCCGCGGTCTTCGCGGCCGGCGCGACGCTCATCCCGCGCGTCTTCACCTCCGACGACGCCGTGCTCGACGCCATCGGTGTGCCGTGGTGGTTCTTCGTCGGCATGCTGCCGATCGCCGGCGTGGTCTTCGCCCTCGACGGCGTGCTGCTCGGCAGCGGCGATGCCGCCTTCCTCCGCACTGCGACCCTGACCGGCGCGCTCGTCGGGTTCCTGCCGCTGATCTGGCTGTCGCTGATCTTCGACTGGGGACTGGCCGGGGTGTGGTCGGGCCTGGTGGTCTTCATGGTCGTCCGCCTCGCGACCGTCGTGTGGCGCATCCGCTCCGGCCGCTGGCGGCAGACGGGAGCCGTACCCGCCTGACCCTCAGCGCTCGTCCCGGTTGTCGCCGGGGGTTCCGTCGCCGCGGGGCCGTCGGATCTGCGTCGTCCGGAAGCTCGGGTCGTCGGGTCGCCGTTGCGGCTGGGCGAGCGGGGGCGGCGGTGGCCGGTACCGCTCGGTCTCCCGCAGATCCGTCTGGCCGGCCTGCGTCCGGTAGAGCTGGGTGGTCCGGAAGCTCTCCACGTTCGGCGTGGTCGACGGCGTGCTCGTCGCGGGCGATCGGCGGGTGGCGAGGCCGATCGCGTCGCACGCCCACAGGACGAGGACGGCCGCGACGCCGAACATGGTCTCGAACGCGATCACGCCGATCCAGTAATGCAGGGGCAGGGCGACCTCGGTGGCCGTGAGGTCGACGCCGAAATCCGGTTGGTGATAGTAGGTGGCCCAGGTCCCCAGGGCGACCAGCCCGGCGGACGGGAGCAGACCCACCCAGGTCATGGCCGTCTGTCGCCGGGCGATCGACCACACGAGGATCAGGCCGGTGAGCAGCATCGCGGTCGCGGCCATCGAGGCGAGCCGGAACACCTCCGACGACCAGTCCTGGGTGACCGAGAGATCGAGGTAGAACGGGAGCAGCGCGAGTCGCTCCAACCCGACGAACAGCAACCCGAGCAGTACTGCAACGGTGACCCGCCATCCCGACCGCGCCCACGCCGCGGTGATCACCACGAAGATCACCAGGACGCCCGCGCTCAGGCCGTACTGCGTCCACCGCTCGGTGGTGTCGCCGACGGCGAATGCCGTCACCTGCGCGACGAGGTAGGCGAGCAGGATCAGGGAGCTCACGACGACCTGGACCCACCAGGGTCCGCGACTGCCCGGGAGGCGTGATCCGCTCGGGGCGACGGGTGCGCCGTACACCGCTCGATCGTCCCACGCCGACCCGCCCCGGGCACGGTGGAATCACGACCTCTGGCACGATGGATCCTCGTGGCAACTTTGTGGGCGATCAGCGATCTGCACGTCGCCCATCGGGGCAACGAGCACATCATCGACGAGATCCGGCCGACGTCGTCGGCGGACTGGCTCATCGTGGCCGGTGACGTCGCCGAACGCACCGACGACATCGTCGACACCCTGCGCCGCCTCCGGACCCGTTTCCACACGGTTATCTGGGTCCCGGGCAACCACGAGTTGTACACCACGGCCAAGGACCCGCTGCAGGTGTTCGGTGTGGCACGCTACGACTATCTCGTGCAGGCGTGCCGCGACATCGGCGTGGTGACCCCCGAGGACATCTACCCGCTGTTCGACCCGGGCGACGGCAGCGATCCGGTCCGCGTCGTCCCGATGTTCCTGCTGTACGACTACACCTTCCGGCCGGAGGGCACCGCCAATAAACTCACCGCGCTGGCGCTCGCGCGCGAGCGCAACGTGGTGGCCACGGATGAGTTCCTGCTCTCGCCCGAGCCGTTCCCGACCCGCGACGCCTGGGGTCGTGCGCGGATCGAGATCACGCGTCGCCGGCTGCAGGCCCTCGACCCGTCGGAGAAGACGGTCCTGATCAACCACTGGCCGTTGCGCCGCGAACCGTGTGATGCGCTCATCTACCCGGAGTTCGCGCTGTGGTGCGGCAGTGAGCTGACCGCGCACTGGCACACCGAGTTCAATGCGTCGTGTTGCGTGTACGGGCACCTGCACATCCCGCGCACCACCTGGTACGACGGCATCCGGTTCGAGGAGGTGTCGGTCGGCTATCCCCGCGAGTGGAAGCGGCGCGGCCTGCCGAACCCGTTGATGCGCAACATCGTGCCGGGTGACGGCCTCGGCGAGTCCGACCTCCCCGAGCACGGGGTGCGGTTCGACCTGCCGCCCGACTACGCCGAGCGTGCCGCGGAATTCCGGGCACGGGTGGAGCAGAGGCAGGCAGAGCGCCGGACGCGACAGGCGGAACGGCAAGAACGAAAGGGCGAGCAGTGATCGAACAACTCCTCCCATCCGGGGTCGCCTCGGCGGAGGCGTTCGACGATCCGCCCGGACTGATCGCGATGCCCGCCGAGCAGGCGCTCATCGGCAAGGCCGTGGAGAAGCGTCGCCGCGAGTTCACCACCGTCCGGCACTGTGCCCGGCAGGCGCTGGGTCAGCTGGGTTACGACCCGGTGCCGATCCTCAAGGGCGACAAGGGCGCCCCCATCTGGCCCGCGGGCATCGTCGGCAGCCTGACCCACTGCGACGGATACCGCGCCGCGATCGTCGCCCACGCGATGGGGGTTCGATCCCTCGGCATGGACGCCGAACCGCACGACGCGCTGCCCGACGGCGTCCTCGAGCACACCAGCCTGCCCGCCGAGCGAGAGGTCCTCGCGACCCGGCCGGCCGGACTGCACTGGGACCGCCTGCTGTTCTGCGCCAAGGAGGCCACCTACAAGGCCTGGTTCCCGATCACCAAGCGGTGGCTGGGATTCGAGGACGCCCTCATCACCTTCGAACAGACCGTGGATACGTCCGGGACGTTCGTCTCGCGCATCCTGATCGACCCGGCCGCCTCCGACGGCGGTGCTCCGGTGATCGAGTTCCACGGCCGCTGGCTCGTCGAACGGGGCATCATCACCACGACGATCGCGATGGTCTGACATGGCCGACGCAACCATCGAGAAGGCCGGCCTGCTCATCGTCGACAAGCAGGCCGGGATCACCAGCCACGACGTCGTGTCGCGGTGCCGCAAGATCTTCGACACCCGCCGGGTCGGCCACGCCGGCACCCTGGACCCGATGGCCACCGGCGTTCTCGTCGTCGGGATCGAGAGGGCGACAAAGCTTCTCGGCCTGCTATCGTTGACCACCAAGTCCTACACGGCGACCATCCGGCTGGGCGCCTCGACCACCACCGACGACCGCGAGGGGGAGATCCTCACCACCGCGGACGCCTCCGGTGTGACCGACGACGAGATCGCCTCGGGCGTCGCCGATCTCACCGGCGACATCCAGCAGGTCCCGGCGAAGGTGTCGGCGATCAAGGTCGACGGCCGGCGAGCGCACGCCCTGGTCCGCACCGGCGCCGACTTCGACCTCGAAGCCCGCCCGGTCACCGTGTCACGATTCGACGTGCTCGCCATACGGCGCGACGGCGACACCGACAACGGCACCCCGGGCGTGGTGGATCTCGATGTCGCGGTGGACTGTTCGTCGGGTACCTACATCCGGTCCCTGGCCCGTGACCTCGGCGCCGCACTGGGGGTCGGGGGACACCTCACCGCACTCCGACGCACCGCGGTCGGGCCCTTCACCCTTGAACACGCCCGCACGCTCGACGAGGTCCGCGAGGACGGCCGCGTCAGCCTCGACATCGACGAGGCCGTGAAGCTGTCCTTCCCGCGCCGCGACATCAGCGACGACGAGGCCGAATCCATCAGCCAGGGACGGTGGCTCGAGCCGATCGGCATGAAGGGCGTCTACGTGGTCGTCGACCCGCACGAGCAGGCCATCGCGCTGATCCAGGAGAAGGGCAAGCGGGCGAGTTCGGTGATGGTGGTACGACCCGCGACCCTGCGTTAGCGCGGGACGACGAAGATCGCGCGGGCGGCGATGTCGCCCAGGTCGATCGGCGCCGCGTCGTCGAGGGACACCGAGATGGTGCCGGCGAACGGCCGCTTCTCGGCGACGGTCACCACGCGGTCGAGGGCCACGCCCACCTCGTCGAAGTAGCGCAGCATCTCCGGATCGGTGTCGGAGATGCGTGCGATGCATCCCGACGCCCCGACCTCGAGGTCGGCGAGCAGGGCCGCGGCGGGAGTGGGGATCGAACCGTCGAGTGCGGGGATCGGGTCGCCGTGCGGATCCCGGTCGGGGAAGCCGAGTTTGGCGTCGAGCCGGGCCATCAGGCGGTCGGACACCGCGTGCTCGAGGATCTCGGCCTCGTCGTGCACCTCGTCCCAGCGGTAGCCGAGTTCACGGACGAGGAAGGTCTCGATGAGACGGTGGCGCCGCACCATGAGGATCGCGGCCTCGCGGCCGTGATCGGTGAGTGTCACCGCGCCGTAGGGCTCGTGGGAGACCAGACCCTGGTCGGCGAGCTTGCGGATGGCCTCCGACGCGGTGGACGGGGACACTCCGAGGGACTGGGCCAGCAGCTTGGTGGTGACCTTGACGTCCTCCCACTCCTGGCTGGTCCAGATGACCTTCAGATAGTCCTGGGTGACCTGTGACAGCTCGGTCACCGGACGGTCTGATCGCCATGGCATGGATCGAGCTTAGCGTCCCCTTGTCGCCTCGCCGACACCTCGTCGTCGGCATCGTGTCCGCTCGTAGGCGTGTGGCGGTGGTGGTTTGGAACTGGTGCTCCCCGTAGGCTGGTCGCGTGTTGCGATGGCGAGGTCTTGATGACATCCCCGCGGACTGGGGACGGTGCGTGGTCACCATCGGTGTCTTCGACGGTGTGCACCGTGGGCATGCCGAACTGATCCATGCCGCCACGAAGGCGGCGAAGGAACACGGGGTGCCCTCCGTGCTGATGACCTTCGACCCGCATCCGTCGGAGGTCGTGCGGCCGGGATCCCATCCGCCGCAACTGACCACGCTGACGCGACGGGCAGAACTGGCCGAGGAGCTCGGGATCGACGTCTTCTGCGTCATGCCGTTCACCCCGGAGCTCGCGGCCCGCTCGCCCAAGGACTTCGCCCACGACATCCTCGTGGAGACACTGCATGCCGCCGACGTGGTGGTGGGGGACAACTTCACCTTCGGACGCAAGGCCGCCGGCGATGTCGCGAAACTGACCGAGCTCGGCGCCAAGTTCGGCTTCGAGGTGCAGGCCATCTCGCTGTTCGGCGAACACGCGGTGACCTACTCGTCGACCTACATCCGGTCCTGCGTCGCCGCCGGCGACATGGACCGCGCCGCCGAGGCCCTGGGTCGCCCGCATCGGGTGGAGGGCGTTGTCGTCCGCGGTGACGGTCGCGGACGCGATCTCGGTTATCCGACCGCCAACGTCGCGCCGCCGATGTACGCCGCGATCCCGGCCGACGGCGTGTACGCGGCCTGGTTCACGATCCTCGGCGTCGGCCCGGCCGTCGGTGAGGTCGTCCCGGGGGAGCGCTATCAGGCCGCGGTGTCGGTGGGCACCAACCCGACCTTCTCCGGACGCACCCGCACGGTCGAGGCCTTCGTCCTCGACAAGAACGCCGACCTCTACGGCCAGCACGTCGCCGTCGATTTCGTCCACCGCATCCGCGGCATGGTCCAGTTCGACGGGATCGACGCCCTCATCGACGAGATGGGGAACGACGTCGCCAAGACCAGGGAGATCCTGGCGGCGGCCGAGACATCGTGAGCGCTCTCGGCAAGAGTCCCGCTCAGACGTCGGCGATCGCCGCGGCCCTCGCGTCGGTCGTGCTCGGCCTGGTGGTCGTGGCCGCGACGTTCATGCAATGGGTGGACCTCGCCGCGGTGGGACTCGCACCGCTCAACCCGAACGGTTTCGGCGTCCACGACGGGCGCTACGCGCAGACGCTCGGAACCCAGCTGACGCTCGGGTGGTTCACCGTCCCCCTCGGTCTGCTGATCATCGTCGGTGGTCTCGCCGCCCTCTACGGCCTCGTGCGGCGGGTGGGTGCACCCCACCCGGGTTTCGCCACGGTCGCCGGGGCAGGTGTCGGCGTCGTCGTCATGGCCGGGGCGGTACCCGTGCGGCCCCTCGGGCTGACGCTGCCGCTGGGGCAGATCGGGGCGACATCGGCGGCCGCCGACGTCGGTGAACCGACCGTCGGCTTGTTCCTGATGCTCGCCGCGGCCCTGACCTCCGTTGTTCTCGGACTGATCGGCGTCTCGCTGACCGGGCGAGGCGCCGAGCGTCAACCGGCCCGACGCCTGCTCGCCATCGCGATCGTCGTCGGTGCGGTCATCGGCGTGGTCGCCGTCGCCCTGGTGTGGTGGTGGCTCGGCCGTGACGCGGCCATCAGCATCCATGGACTCGGGCCGGTCCCGCACGGATTTGGGGCGGGCCCACTCCGGCAGGTAGCCTGATCAGTCGGTGTTGCTGCAGTCCGCAGTGGCGCACCGGATGTATCTGAGACGCGGCACTGAGAAACAGGAGTATCTCCATGGCTTTGACTGTCGAGCAGAAGAAGGAAATCCTCAGCGAGTACGGTCTGCACGAGACCGACACCGGTTCGCCCGAGGCCCAGGTCGCTCTGCTGACCAAGCGCATCGTCGACCTCACCGAGCACCTCAAGCAGCACAAGCACGACCACCACAGCCGCCGCGGTCTGCTGCTGCTCGTCGGCCGTCGTCGTCGCCTGCTGAAGTACGTCGCCAAGGTCGACATCAACCGCTACCGTTCGCTCATCGAGCGCCTCGGCCTGCGTCGCTGATCGCAGACCGCGACAACAGACTCACCACCGGCCATCTCCCGAACGGGAGGTGGCCGGTTTGTCATATTGAGGTATTGACACGGCGCGGTGATAGGCTGACAACGGATCGTTGCCGTGAACTGATGGCAGTGCGTGACGAGCCAGATCGGTCCTCGGTAGTGGCCGCCGGAACAATGGTTCCGGCCGCTTCGATCGAAGGCCGTCTGAGCACTCAACCGGGCGCGAAACGTCGCGCCATTCACCCGCTGCCGTATTTTCTCGGCGCGTTCTGGGTCGGTCCGATCCGCGCGTGCGACGAGCTCCACAGCACGACTGCACCGGCATTCGGTGCACGCTGCGCACCTCGCGATGACCACCCTCAACCGCACAAGCGGCCATCTCTGCGTGGCCGCGCATCACGACGGCCGCTAACGGCAGCCGCTACGAAGGGATTCCACCCCACATGACAGATGTGAACACCACCGAAGAATTCACCGACGAGTACGACGACGCCATCACCGAGGCCACCGCGATCATCGACAACGGGAGCTTCGGCACCCGCACGATCCGCTTCGAGACCGGACGCCTCGCCCTGCAGGCCGCCGGCTCGGTGACCGCGTACCTCGACGACGAGAACATGCTGCTCTCGACCACCACCGCGTCGAAGCACCCGAAGGAGCACTTCGACTTCTTCCCGCTGACCGTGGACGTCGAGGAGCGGATGTACGCCGCCGGCCGCATCCCCGGATCGTTCTTCCGTCGTGAGGGCCGTCCGTCGACCGACGCGATCCTCACCTGCCGTCTGATCGACCGCCCGCTGCGCCCGTCCTTCGTCGACGGCCTCCGCAACGAGATCCAGGTCGTCGTGACCGTGCTGTCGCTCGACCCGAACGACCTCTACGACGTCGTGGCCATCAACGCCGCGTCGGCGTCGACCCAGCTCGCGGGTCTGCCGTTCTCCGGCCCGGTGGGCGGCGTGCGTGTCGCGCTCATCCCGACCGAGGAGAACAAGGCCGGCCAGTGGGTGGCGTTCCCGACCGTCGAACAGCTCGAGGGCGCCGTGTTCGACATGGTCGTCGCGGGCCGTATCGTCAGCGGTGAAGGCGATTCCGCCGACGTCGCGATCATGATGGTCGAGGCCGAGGCCACCGACAACGTCATCGACCTGATCGCCGGCGGTGCTCAGGCGCCGACCGAGGCGATCGTCGCCGAGGGCCTCGAAGCCGCCAAGCCGTTCATCGCCCGCCTCTGCGAGGCACAGAAGTCGCTGGCCGCAGCCGCTGCCAAGGACACCGGGGAGTTCCCGCTGTACCCGCCGTACCAGGACGACGTCTACGAGGCCGTCGCCGCCGCCGCGACCGAGCGCCTCTCGGAGATCCTCACGATCCCCGGCAAGCAGGAGCGCGACGACAAGACCGACGAGCTCAAGGCCGACATCCTCGCCCAGCTCGGCGAGCAGTTCGAGGGTCGTGAGAAGGAGATCGGCGGCGCCTACCGTTCGCTGACCAAGAAGCTGGTGCGCCAGCGCATCCTGACCGACCACTTCCGCATCGACGGTCGTGGCATCACCGACATCCGCGCACTCTCCGCCGAGGTCGGCGTGATCCCGCGCGCCCACGGCAGTGCGCTGTTCGAGCGTGGCGAGACCCAGATCATGGGCATCACCACACTCGACATGGTCAAGATGGCGCAGCAGATCGACTCGCTCGGACCCGAGACGTCCAAGCGGTACATGCACCACTACAACTTCCCGCCGTACTCGACCGGTGAGACCGGCCGCGTCGGTTCGCCCAAGCGTCGCGAAATCGGACACGGAGCGCTCGCCGAGCGTGCCCTCATGCCGGTGCTCCCGAGCGTCGAGGACTTCCCGTACGCGATCCGTCAGGTCTCGGAGGCCCTGGGCTCCAACGGTTCCACCTCGATGGGTTCGGTCTGCGCCTCGACCATGTCGCTGCTCAACGCCGGTGTGCCGCTGCGCGCCCCGGTCGCCGGCATCGCCATGGGCCTGGTCTCCGACACCGTCGACGGCGAGACCCGCTATGTCGCACTGACCGACATCCTCGGCGCCGAGGATGCCTTCGGCGACATGGACTTCAAGGTCGCGGGCACGAAGGACTTCGTGACCGCTCTGCAGCTCGACACCAAGCTCGACGGCATCCCGTCGCCGGTGCTCGCGGGTGCGCTCAGCCAGGCCAAGGACGCCCGGCTGACCATCCTCGACGTCATGGCCGAGGCCATCGACGAGCCCGACGAGATGAGCCCGTTCGCACCGCGGATCACCACCATCAAGATCCCGATGGACAAGATCGGCGAGCTGATCGGCCCCAAGGGCAAGACGATCAACGGCATCACCGAGGAGACCGGCGCCAACATCTCCATCGAGGACGACGGCACCGTGTTCGTCGGCGCCTCCGACGGGGTGAAGGCACAGGCTGCGATCGACCGCATCAACGCGATCGCCAACCCGCAGCTCCCCAAGGTCGGCGAGCGTTTCCTCGGCACCGTCGTCAAGACCACCGCCTTCGGTGCGTTCGTGTCGCTGCTGCCGGGTCGTGACGGCCTGGTGCACATCTCGAAGCTCGGTAAGGGCAAGCGCGTCAACAAGGTCGAGGACGTCGTGAACGTGGGCTCCAAGCTCCGCGTGGAGATCGCCGACATCGACGAGCGCGGCAAGATCAGCCTCGTCCCGGTCGACGAAGAGGCCGACAAGGCAGAGGCCGCAGCCGCCGAAGCGGCCACCGCCGACGCCTGAGCCGTTCTGAACTGAGGTACCCATCGGGCCCGCCGTCCATCCGGACGACGGGCCCGATGTTCGTCCTCTTCGGCCTAAGATCTTCAGAGATGAACGGTCCGCCTGACCAGCTGACGGTCGCGCACCGCCGCGACGCCGCGCGCACACCCGCGTCGCGCACCGTGGCCGACCTGCTGCGAACCGCGCCGGTGATCGGACGGGCGGACATGACCGTGCGTCAGGCCGCGACGCTGATGACCGAGCGCGACCAGGACTACGTCGTGATCCCGCAGCCCGGCCACGGTCTCGGGCTGCTCACCGACGCCGACATCCGGGCGCGCGTCGTCGCCGCCGGACGAAACCTCGACACCCCGGTGGGGGAGGTCGTCGACGGTCCGGCGTTCGTCGTCGACGCCCGGACGTCGGCGATCGACGCCCTCACCGCGCTCGTCGACCGCGACCTCACGGTGATCCCGGTACGCGACGCCGACGGCACCGTCCTCGGCGTTGTCGGCGCGAGTGATTTCGTCGCCGACCCGGCCGGTTCGAGCATGCCGCTGCGCGAACAGATCTCACGGTCGCAGACGGTGGAGGAACTGCAGGGACACGCGCAACGCATCCCGCAACTGGTCGCCGATCTCGTGCGGCGCGATCGACCGGCACACGAGGTCACCCAGGTCGCCTCCCTCATCGTCGACGCCGTCGTGCTGCGGGGACTGCGGCTGGTCGTCGACTCCCGTCCCGACGTCGATCCCGCCGCGTACACCTGGTTGTCGCTCGGCAGCAATGCGCGTCGGGAGCCGGTGCTGAGTTCGGATGTCGACTCCGCGGTCGTGTTCGACGACTCGCTGGGAGGGTCCGAGCTCGACGGCTACCGTGGGGCTTTCGCGGAGCTCGACGACCTGTTGCGCGGTGCCGGCCTGACCGTGGACACCAAGGGCGCCGTCGCGTCGAAGCCGTTGTTCTCGCGGACCCGCAGCCAGTGGCAGACGGCGGCACGCGGGTGGATCGACACGCCGCTGGAAGACAAGGGGATGATCTTCACGTCGCTGATCCTCGACGGCCGGCCGCTGGCCGGGCCGCGTCGTGGTTCGGCGGCACCGACGCCGGGAGTCGAGATGATCGGCGCCCTGCGCGCCGACCCGCGCACCATGCGGTTGCTGCTCGAGGAGTCGTTGTCGACCAAGGCGCGACTGCGCTCGATGCGCGACGTCCTGACCCGGCGCCCGGGGGCGTTCGACGTCAAGGCCAATGCGCTGACGCCGCTGATCAACATCGCCCGCTGGGTGGCGTTGAGCGTCGAATCCACCGAGGTGAACACACGCGCGCGTCTCCAGGCGGCGTCGGGGAGCGCCTTGCTCACCGACGACGATGCGACGACGCTGACGGAGGTGTTCGACGTCCTGCAACGGGTGCGGTTGCGGTATCAGGTCGCGCAGTTCGATCGTGGCGAGACACCGACGGACGTGCTGGAGATGGGGCGGCTGTCGCCGCTGGACCGGAGCCTGGTGGCGCAGGCGGTGCGAGAGATCGCCGGTGTCCAGCGCAGAATGGCGGGTATGAGCCACTACCAGGTGAACTGAGATGCCATGTGCCTGATCCTCTTCGCGTGGAACGCACATCCCGAGCACCGGCTGATCGTCGCGGCCAACCGCGACGAGTACCACCGGCGGCGCACGTATGCGCTGTCCCGGTGGGATGAGCTGCCGATCATCGCCGGACGCGACGCCCTCGCCGGCGGCACCTGGATGGGTGTGTCCGCCGACGTCCCCGGCCGGGTCGCGATGGTGACGAATGTGCGGGTCGGTCCGCCCGAACGCGCCGGGGTCCGCTCGCGCGGGCAGTTGCCGGTGGACTTCCTTGACGGCGACGAGGACCCGAAGGTGTTCGCCGATCGCGTCGTGGAACAGGCCGCCGACTACGACCCGGTGAACCTGCTCATCGGTGATGCCACGGATCTGTGGTGGGTGACGAATCGACCGGCTCCGCACGCCGAGCGGGTGGCCGACGGCGTGCACGGCGTGTCCAACGGTGCGCTCGACAACGACTGGCCGAAGGTCGCCGACGGTACTGTTGCACTCCGTGACCTGATCTCCGCCGGCGCGTCCGACGACGACTACTTCTCGATGCTGGCCGACCAGGACCGCCCCGACCCGGTGCGGCTGCCCGACACCGGCGTCGGAGCCGAGTTCGAGGCGGCCCTGTCGTCGAAGTTCATCAACATCCCGGGATACGGGACGCGGGCGTCGACCCTGCTGCGCATCGGTCACGACGGCCACGGCGCGATCGTCGAACGCCGCTACGGGTACCGCGGGAAGCGGCGGGGAACCACCCGCATCGCCTTCTGAACGCGGGTGGCCGCGCTGATCAGTTGTGTGCGAACGGCATCGCCGCGACGGGGAGACCGAGCGCCTCGCCGACCTCGGCGGTGAACAGCTCGCCGCGATGGGTGCTCAGACCCGATGCCAGTGCCGGATCGGTGTCGCAGGCCTTCTTCCAGCCCTGATCCGCCAGGCGCAGCACGTAGGGGAGGGTCGCCCCGGTGAGCGCGTGCGTGGATGTGCGGGCGACGGTGCCGGGCATGTTGGCCACGCAGTAGAAGGTGGTGTCGTGCACGGTGAAGGTGGGGTCGGCGTGGGTCGTGGGATGCGAATCCTCGAAGCAACCGCCCTGGTCGATCGCGATGTCGACGAGAACCGCACCCGACTTCATCTGCGCGACAAGGCTGTTGGGCACCAGGACCGGCGCCTTGGCGCCCGGGACGAGGACGGCGCCGATGACCAGGTCGGCCTTCTTGACCGCGTCGTCGAGCGCGAGCTTGGTGCTGTAGCGGGTGTGGACGCGGCCGGCGAACCGGGCGTCGATCGCGCGGAGCTTGGCGATGTCGAGGTCGAAGACGGTGACCTGGGCGCCCATGCCGACGGCGATCGTCGCCGCGTTGAGGCCGCTGACCCCGCCGCCGATGACGACGACCTCGGCCGGCTCGGTGCCGGGGACGCCGCCCATGAGGACGCCGCGGCCACCCTCGGACTTCATCAGGTGATAGGCGCCGACCTGAGGTGCGAGCCGTCCGGCGACCTCACTCATCGGCGCGAGAAGGGGGAGCGCGCCGTCTGCGGTGCGGACCATCTCGTAGGCGATGGACGTGGTGCCGGAGGCGAGCAGCGCATCGGTGCACTCCTTGCCGGCGGCCAGGTGGAGGTAGGTGAAGATCGTCTGGCCCGCGCGCATGAGGTCGAACTCGGAGGCGATCGGTTCCTTGACCTTGAGCAGCAGATCGGCCTGCTCCCAGACCCCGGCGGCGGTGCCGAGGATCTGCGCGCCGGCGGCCTTGTAGTCGTTGTCGGTGATGGCCGACCCCTCACCGGCGCCCGCCTGGACGATGACGTCGTGGCCGCGGTGGTGCAGCTCGGCGACGCCCGCCGGGGTGACGGCGACGCGGTACTCGTGGTTCTTGATCTCGGTGGGGACGCCGACGCGCATGATGCTCCCTCTCTTGTCGAAGTTTGTGCAGGAAACCTGTCCTGAGGGTGAAGGAACTTCAGAAGTGACACAATGCGGGTGAAGAAGATTCTTGACCAGCCGAATCTGACGAAGATGTTTCTATCGAGGAGGGTTCGATGCCTGCCGCACCGAAGGATGTTCAGCCCGGGGAGCTCGACGCGACGGACCGTGAACTGCTGAAGCTCCTGCAGTCCGACGCGCGCATGCCCAACAGTGAGCTGGCACAACGCGTGGGGATCGCCGCGTCGACGTGTCACGGCCGCATGCGCAGGCTCGTCGAACTCGGTGTCATCCGTGGTTTCTTCGCCGACGTCGATCCCGCCGCCGTCGGTCGCCCGCTGCGCGCGATGGTGGCGGTCAGTCTCCAGTCCGATGCGCGTGGGCAGATCCGGCGCTTCGTCGGCGAGATCGCCGCGTACGACGAGGTGATCGACGTGTTCTTCCTCGCCGGCGCCGACGACTACATGCTCCACGTGGCGACCGCCGACACCGAGACGCTGCGCCAGTTCGTCGAGCGGCTCAACAGCCGTCGCGAGGTCGCGGGCACCACCACGTCGCTGGTCTTCGAGCATCGCCGCGGCGATGCGCCGATCTATTGAGAATGTCCTCGCCACTAGACTGAGACCCGTTGGCACGTCGAGATCGAAGAGGGTGGACATGAGCGGTATCACGGTGGGCGTCCTGGGCAGTCAGGGCAAGGTCGGGCAGGCGATCGTCACGGCGGTCGAGAAGGCCGACGACCTCACCTACACCGTGGGCGTGGACAAGGGTGACTCGCTGGAGTTCTTCTCCGACACCGACACCCAGGTCGTCGTCGACTTCACCCACCCCGACGTCGTGATGGACAACCTCAAGTACCTCATCGCCAACGGGATTCACGCCGTCGTCGGTACCACCGGTTTCACCGAGGAACGCCTCGAGACCGTCCGCGGCTGGCTCGCCGAGAACCCGAAGGTCGGCGTGCTGATCGCCCCGAACTTCGCGATCGGCGCCGTCCTGTCGATGCGTTTCGCCGCGCAGGCCGCCAAGTACTACGACTCGGTCGAGGTCGTCGAACTGCACCACCCGCAGAAGGCCGACGCCCCGTCGGGCACCGCTTACCGAACCGCCGAACTGATCGGCCGCGCACGTGCCGAGGCGGGCGTCGGACCGAGCCCCGATGCGACCACCTCCGAACTCGACGGTGCGCGAGGGGCCGTGGTCGACGGTGTGCACGTCCATTCGGTGCGCCTGGCCGGCCTCGTCGCCCACCAGGAAGTGCTGCTAGGGACCGAGGGTGAGACGCTCACCATCCGCCACGACTCGCTCGACCGGTCGTCGTTCGCGCCCGGTGTGCTCCTCGGGGTGCGCAGCATCGCGGACCGTCCGGGTCTGACCATCGGACTCGAAGAACTGATGGACCTCTGATCACCATGGTCGATGACGGCACTCACGACGAGGGCACCCACACCGGCGACACCGAGGGCGGCGCGCCGCAGCTGGGGCCGAAGAAGAAGGACGCGCGACCGATCGTCTGGATGATCGGGTTCCTCGTCGTGGCGCTGATCGTCTACTTCGTGCTGCTCGGCTGGCGTGGCTTCCAGCTCATCGCCACGGGGACCGCAGCGGGAATCGGGTTGGGGCTCGGTGTCATCGCCCTACCGCTCATCGGCGCCTGGCTGATCTACGCGACGCTCCGCGCAGGCCTGGAACACCAGAAGCTCGCCGCGATCATGGCCGAGGAGGGTCGCGAGCTCGACATCTCGAACCTTCCGCACCGCGCCTCCGGCCGCATGGAACGCGGCGCCGCCGACGAGCTGTTCGCCCAGGTCAAGGCCGAGTGGGAGGCCGATCCGAACGACTGGCGGAACACATACCGCATCGCCCGCGCCTACGACTACGCCGGCGACCGCCCCCGAGCCCGCGCGATGATGAAACGCGCGGTCGCGCAGTTTCACGGCAGCGAGCAGTAGGGACCCGGGAGGGCCAGATGGTTCTGCTCGAGGGTGCGAACGCGGCTGATAGGTTGCTGGCGTTCGCGGGGAGGTCGTGATGTCCGACGATGCCAAGCGACTCCTGATCGTTCACCACACGCCGTCGCCCCACTGCCAGGAGATGTTCGAGGCCGTCATCTCCGGTGCGACGGACCCGGAGATAGAAGGCGTCGAGGTGGTCCGTCGAGCCGCGCTGGCGGTGACCGCGAGCGACTTCCTGGAGGCCGACGGTTACAT
Source organism: Gordonia sp. CNJ-863 (assembly GCF_001942325.1). Classification (NCBI taxonomy): domain Bacteria; kingdom Bacillati; phylum Actinomycetota; class Actinomycetes; order Mycobacteriales; family Gordoniaceae; genus Gordonia; species Gordonia sp. CNJ-863. The sequence continues at coordinate 395,565 of NZ_MKKG01000022.1, read as the reverse complement.
CCTCGGCACCCCCGCCAACCTCGGATACATCAGTGGCGCACTGAAACATTTAAGTCACGGATACCCCGCTATTAAGAGTTCGGCGAGGTCAGCGGCATGACACAGCTCCTGATCGTGCATCACACGCCCTCGCCCTACTGCCAGGCGATGTTCGAGGCCGTCGTCAGCGGCGCAACTGATCCCGAGATCGAGGGCGTCGAGGTCGTTCGCCGGGCGCTTGTCAGTCTCGGCGAGCGACTTCCTCGCGGCCGACGGGTACCTACTCGGCAGCCCCGCGAACCTCGGGTCGATTTCAGGTGCCCTCAAGCACGCGTTCGATCAGAGTTACTACCAGATACTCGACTCAACTCGTGGCCGTCCGTTCGGGCTGTACCTGCACGGCAACGAGGGCACCGAGGGAGCCGAACGCGCCGTTGATTCGATCACTACGGGCCTCGGGTGGGCGAAGGCGGCCGACTACGTCGTCGTGTCGGGCAAGCCCGAGAAGGCAGACCTGGAGCGGTGTTGGGAGCTGGGCGCGACGGTGGCCGCCGGACTGATGGGGGACGCATAGTGACAGCGACTGAGTTCTTTGGCCCGTGGGAGGGCGACCCGATCGAATCATGGTCAGACGCGCAGCGAGCGATTGAGGAGATCATCGAGAAGATCGGCGACCGCACGATGGCCTGGCGAGGCCAGGTCGATGCCGCATGGAGCCTGCACAGCGGCCTGTACCGCAGCTTACCGGGCGTGCTCGACGGGACGGGGAAGGCTCCCAAAGAGGACGATCTACTGCGACTGGAAAGGCGAGTTGTTGCTTATGTCAGGGATCGGTGGCGATTCGACCAGATGCCCTACCTCCAGCTACTCGCACAGCTTCAACACTTCCGCGCGCCGACCAGAATGTTGGATGTGTCTCTGAGTCCCCTGGTCGCTCTGTGGTTTGCGGTCGAGCGCCAGTTCGATGACGCGGATGGGGTGGATGGTCGGGTCTTTGCATTCGATGTGTCGAATCGGACCGTCTACCTCACTCAGAAATGGAGTGACTACGACATTCCGTGGCGCGAAGACGGCGCGAACACGCCGTGGTGCCGAGAGCTTCCACTCTTTTGGAGGCCGCCCGCGTACAACGAGCGGATACCGGCTCAGCAGTCAGGTTTCCTGCTGGCGGGCGTCCCCAAGGTGTACAGCGGCGACAATTCCCAGTATCGCAAGCGACCTGCGGCCGGTGACCTCTGGAAAATTGATGAGGTCCGACGAGCAACCTCAGTGCCGACGCGGTTGACTGGCCGCGAGCGTTCGGCTCAGGAGCGGTCTCAGCCGTCTTTTACGCTTCGTATCGCGGCTGCGGCCAAGGCAGAAATTCGGGCGAAGCTGGAGAGGAACTACGGGATAAACCCAGCGACTATGTATCCCGATGCGTTCGGTATGGCGGCAGAGACCCGCAAGGTAATCACACACGACGCTCTCGACGGATAGAGGCCGTGGCCCGGGAGGGGCTGCACCGCCGCTCGATACCGTCACGATGTGCGGCTTAGTGAGGCCACACGACGACGCCCCGGCCGATCCTCACGGCCGGGGCGTCGTGCGGTCTGGGCTCAGAGCAGCGCCGGGGTGATCTTGAAACTGCCCGGCACGCGGCCGGAGCGGATCGAGGCGAGCACGAAGGCTCGCGCCTCGGGCTCGTCCTCGGGGAGCCACAGCGACCGGTCGACGTCGGCCTGATTCGCGATGCCGTTGATGAACAGGTGCCGAGCAAGGCCCGAGATCGAGCCCCAGCAGTTCGCGATGAGACGAGGGACGTCCTCGGGTCGCGGGTCACCGCTGGCACGGACGACTCGCTCATCTTCCCGGCCGGACGCGGTGAGCACCCGGCGCAGCGTGCTCGACGTCGGCGGCCCGCCATGTCTCCAGTACGCCTCGGCGTACGGCCCGGCGAACGCGATACGGGCGGTGTTGATGCCCGCGAACTGCTCGGCGGCGAGGGTGCATTGCCCGACGATCTTGGGGTCGTGGGGTGTCAGCTCGACTGTGCCGACGGTATCGCCGAGCACCGTCGCGGTGATCGCGTGCCCGGCTTCGTGTGCGCAGATCGCGAAGCGCTGCTTCTCTTCTGGGGTGATGTCGCGGAGCCGGAGCTTGCCCATCATGTCGTCCTATCTATCCGTTGAGGTGAGGGTGCGTGACGATCCCGGCACCGACGAGGCGACACGCAGCCAGACCCTCGTCGGTGCCGGTGGGGCGGTGGGAAAGGAGGATGAAACCACCGCCCCTATCAGTGATCGCCAGGTGGTCTAGGTGAGCCAGGCGGTCGCGACGGCCGTTTCCCAGCCGACAACGACGCTGCGCTCGGCGATCGCGATGAACTCGTTGTTCTCGGCGCTGATGGTCTCGCGGACGGCGACCTCGTCGCGCCAGCCGAACGTCGGCGAGGTGGCGATGAGCGCCTTGCCGAGGCCATCGACGTAGCCGCCGCCGAACACCCAGGTATGGCCGAGGGGCGTCTTCAAGGTAGAGCCGGTGCGGATGACGAGGTTGGCGGCCGACGCAGCCGCCGCGACACCGGCGGACGCATGGATAAACCCGGTGGTATTGGTCTTCGCCAGCTCAGCTTCGAGGTGACCCAGTGCGCTCACCAGGTCGGCCGGTGCCGGACCGGCGGGGGCGTCGGCGATCAGCCGTGCCGCGATCTCCCGTTCGACGGCGACCTGCTCCAGCAGGCGCATGTTCTGCCGTACGCGGAGTCGTACCTCCTCCTGCGATCCCGGGGTCGGGTCGCACGAGTCGAACGCCCACACCGTGATCGGGTCGAACGGGGTGGTCTCGGGGTCGGGCCGGTCGCCGTCTTTGAGTTCGTCGCCGGGGTCGCCGCACCACGAGGCTGCCCAGACGCCGAACGCGGATTCGCCGCCGAAGTTGTGCGGGCGCACCTGCACACCGGACGCGAGCCAGCGCGGGACCGCGTCGTTGGTCCAGGTGGTGACGCCGTAGAGCCCCGAGGGGCTGGGGTTGACGAGCGGCGCGTCGAAGCGAACCGGGTGAAGGGTGGGAGTGGTCATTGCGTTGCCTCAATTCCGAGTTCGTGCAGTGTTTTTCGGTGTGCGTCGAGTTCGTCCTCGTGCGGGCGGTCGACCGGGCGGGGGTTCTGCTCGCGGTAGGTGCGGGCACGGTGAATCCGGCGCGCCAGGTCGAGCACCGCCCGGTCGAGATCGCGCAGCTCGGCGGTGAGTGCCTGACTGAGTCCGCTGGGTTCGCCGTCCACGGTCTGTGCCACCGCCCCGAGCGCATCGGCCAACGGTTGCGAGTATGGCGCGGCCAGCTCGATCAGCGGGGCGGTCCAGGTTCCGGCGAGCACGTCGGCACGGGTGATGGTGACGGCGGACGGCTTCGACAGGCCAACCAGCGCCGCCCGCGCACGTTCCCGGTCGTCCGGGGCAAGGGCGTTGATCTTCTCGCGGGCGTCACGGGCGGTGACGGTCCCCGCAACCGATGTGACGAGCGTGTGGACGGCACCAGCGATCACCTCGACGGCGTCGAGATACGACCCGGGGCAAGGCTCCTGTGCCAGCTCAGCGGCCACTGGCGCGAGGACGCCCCCGACCTCAGCGGCGAGGTTGAAACTGCCGTTGTAGGCGACGATGTGGGCGTGACGTCGCCGCTCGCGCAACTCGTCCTGGCTGTAGACGCGCGGTGTGCGTCGGGTGGGCCATTGGAGCTGCTCTCGGCGGATCGTGGCGAACCGATCGCCCGAGGTACTGACCTTGGCGATGTCGCCGCGCTTGATTCGGGTGGTCATGCGGAGTGCTCCTTGTCGATGGTGGTGATGGTGGGGCCGCTGGTCGCAGCTTGGAGGGCGAGGTCGGGTCGGCCGTGGGCAGCGAGGCGGAATACCTCACCGACCCAGTCGACGGCGATCGAGTCGGCCGATGAGGCGGTGGCCCACAATTGCCGGCCGATCTCGTCGGGCTCGATCGCGGCGGCGGTCATGCGGCGTACACCTTCGGGCCGATCGCCTTGTCGAACTCGTCGGCGAGCCCGATCAGCGGCGACCCGCCGACCTTGACGACGGCGATCTCGCCGCGCTGCCACAGCTCGGTCACGGCCTCCTGCACCGCCCAGTAGCCGCCGGTGATCTTGGGGCGGACGGTCGATAGTCGGACGAGGGTGCCGTCGGCGTCGGGGTCGCGTCGGCGTAGTTCGGTGAGTATCTGGGTCTCGACGGTGGTCATGCGGGGCTCCTCGTGGTGTCGTGCGGTGGTAGTCCTTCTCGGTTGTGGGACGCGCACGGTGGAGAGCGTCAGGTCGACATAGCGGCCTCCGTCCCGATGAGGGAGTCGAGCACAGCATCGGCCCGGTTTTCGTCAACGAGCCCCGAGGCGACCTCGCGATCGACGGCGGCGCGCAGCCTCCACCACGACAGCGCTGCCCGCGCCTCATCGACGCGGGGGCCGCTCGTTTCGCCTCGGGACGCGAGGACGCCGAGCCGAGATCGCCACCCAGCCATCGACCGGCTGCGGGGGTCTGCCATCACTTTCGTGCTCATGCTCACGATGTAAGCAAGTAGGGGTGCAACCGACTTCGGCGTAAAGGTCTCTACGTCGCCCTGTGTCCAGGGCGGGCAAGGGCGTCAAGCGCGAAAGGCGTTGCAACGCTCCGTGATTAGCCGATATTGCGATACGCCGACCGGCTGTGCGTGCTGACCACGGACAGCACGATTTTAAGCGAGGTCGTAATGTCAGGTGGTATTACGCGATGAAGCTCAGCGGCTCAGCTCACTCGTCGAACGGCCCGAACTTCCAGCCATTCTTCTTGGCCCGGTTGAGCAGCGCCTTCGCCGCGAAGTCGTACGCGCCGCGATCAGATGGCGGCAAGTTGTCGTAGTCGATATGACCGTGGGTGTCTGGGATGTGGTCGTTCATTGAGTCATCCCACGCAGTCAGGGGCCGACGCGCCTCAGAACCCTCGGGAGACTTGATCTCGATGGACTCGACATCGTCGACCGTCACCGCCAGAACACCAACCGGCGCGCGATAGGGCTTGTTGTTCTCGTCGCACCGCTTCTTGACGGCGTCAGCGCGCTCGTTGTAGGCGTCCTCGGCGGTGGTATCGCCGTGCGCGATCGAGAGCCGATTCGAGTCGGCCTTATCGGCGGTGCTGAGCTTGAAGGCCTGCGGCGTTACATCGCCGTTGGGAGCCCAAGCGCGGATGATGGGCCGGAATAGCACTGTCTCGGACTGGGTGATGGGTTCGCGAACGGTCTCGGCGACCTCGGTCTCGTCACTCACCAGTCACCTCCGAAAGCCATGTGTCGAGAGTGTCGACGAGATCGACGGCGTCGGAAGCGATCTTGTCGTCTGCGAAGGTACCGGCGGCTAGGTCGGTCGTGTGGATATAGAGCGCGCCGGACGGCTCGACCTCGATCGAGAGCTGGTTCTCGGCGTCGGGCCAGAAGAAGCTCACACCGCCGTCCTCGGTTGGGCTCACGGTTCGGGTGATGTTGCTCAGCGCGATCATCGTGTCTATCACGGCGTGGCCGCGCTCGATCACGGCCTGCGAGATAGCTTCGCCGGACTCGCCGTCAAGCCATCCGTCGTCGAGATCGGCGAGCGCATCGAGCGCTGCGCGCACGACGCGGGCGTCCTCGGTCACGTCGGTGACGTCGAGGGAGGTGACGGTCGTGAGCTTCGTCAACTTACCGTCTGCGTTGAACTCGCCCACACCTTCGGCAACGCATTCGAAAAGCTGCTTGGCGGAGTCGATACTTGCCCGCACACCGGATTCTAGGTAGGGAACGAGGATGTCTGCCTTGTGTTCGCGGTCCCTAACGACGAGGCTGCCCGACGAGACACGGAAGTCGATTACTTGACCTTCGACGGTGACGCGTTGGGTGAAGTTGCCGACGAGGGTGACGAGGGCATTGCGGCGTGCGTCGGGGGTGAACCGAGTCACGGCATCCCAAGAATCGGGGACCGTCGCGGCCACCTGGATAGCCTCGCCCTTACGGATCGTCTGCCCGAACTTCTTCATCTTGTTGGACGGCAGGCGGCGGATATCGTCGGGAATCTGCCCCTTGTCGCTGTAGCCGTAGTTGACGAACTGCTCCAGGGCGTCGATCGCCCGGGCGAAGTCTTCCTTGATCTCGTCGGGGCCGAACAGGTCGTCGGCCCGCAGCGTCGCGTCATGTTCGAGCACCGGAACGGCCGACCCTTCGCCGATCGCCGTGAGGCGCAGCGTGATCTCGTCGTCGTAGCCGTTGGGCATCCGCTTTCGGCCGGGGTGGCGATCGCGCCAGTAAAGCCGGACCAAGGATCGGAGTATGTCCTCAAAGGCGGCAACCTCGACGAGCGCGTCGGCGGGCATGCCCTCGGAGTTGAACCGTGCCCCGCTCAGGCGCATCACCGCGATAACGCGGGAGTCGTCTGGCGTTGGTTCGGTCATGGTCAGCAGGTTATCCGAGGGCACCGACTGGGGAGGCGTGAACCCCAGGGATTACGCCGCCCGGCGTAGCAGTCGGGCCACCGACGCGACGACCAACGGCCACCCTTGCGCGTCGTCAGTCCCTCATCGTTGACGACGTCGGCGATTGCGCGGGTGGCGAGGCCGTCGGCGTGGAGCGAACGCATACGGGTGAGCACCGCCTGTTCGGCGTCGTCGGGCACCAGCTCGCCCGAGGCGTCGCCGCCCCGGTATCCGAACGGGGGTTGCCCACCCGCGTAACCACCGCTGGCCTTCTTGATCCGACGCCCTGCCTGCATTCGCTGCACGATCATCGACCTGTCGTACTCGTTGATCGCGGCGATGATCGTGCGGATGAGCTTGCGCTGTGGGTCGTCGGGATCGTCGAGCATCGACTGTTCCTCGCCCGAGGTCGAGAACAGCCGGGCACCGCAGGCGCTCATCTCGTCGATCGTCAGCTCTAGGTGGACCTGATCGCGGGTGAGCCGGGAGAGATCGGAGGCGACCACGCCGTCGGCCTCGCCGCCGCACACCCGGGCGACCACGTCGACCCATGCCTCGCGGCCCGATGGGGCAACGGTGCCCGAGACATCTTCGACGACCTCGGCGACGATCCGGTGCCGGTTCCGCTTGGCCCACTCGGTGATCGCCTCGCGTTGGCGGGCGGGACCGTAGGCGGCGAGCTGGTCGCGGGTCGAGGTGCGGATGTATGCGATGACCTTCACGCGATCAACCCTATATGGCTTTGACCAGCAACGCGATACTTACTGTTAAGTATCTATCGCGGCGTTGCGTCCGTTGAGCTTTCGCCCCTTCACCAGTCGGCGGCCTCGCCGCCGATCTCGATGATGGGCTGGCGTCGGCCCGAGATCGAGCGGGACAGAAGTGGGTTGGTGACACCGGGAGGCCCGTAACCGCCGGGCTGGACTTTGTAGCGCCGCTGGCTGCTCGTGGTCTGTGAGACCTCGACGATCTCGGCGTCGATCACGTCCTCATCGCCGCTGTCGTCAGCCTCAGGTTCATCGGGCTCGGCTGCGGGCGAGGGCTGTTCGTCCGCCAGCGGTTCGCTCAGCGCCGGGGTGGGTTCATCCCACCGCTCGGCCTCGGCGGGTGCGGCCAGCGCGGGATGGTCGTCAACGTCGCCCCAGGCGGTACGCCGCCACAGGTCGGACCGCTCCTGCTCGCTGAGCAGCATGAGCACCTTCTCGGTAGCGGCCAGTTGCTCGTCCCACAACGGGCCGCCGCGCTCGACGTGGCGGAACACTTTGCCGATGCTCTCGGCGATCTGCCGATCGAGGTCTTCGGCGTTGAGCTTGCCGTCGGCGATCTCGGTTGCCGAGTCGATCCCTGCCTCGACGACGTCGAGAACAGCGGGGTCGTGTTCGTTCTCCGTGAGCACGCGGGCGAGCCCCACCGCCTTCTTCATGACGTCCTTCTTGTCGGTCATTCCTCCACCTCACCGTCGATGACGTTGCTGAACTTCGCTTCCAGTTCGTTGAGCAGATCGGTCGTTGTCGTGTGGACCACTGCCTCGACCTGATGCCGCTCGGGGCTATTCGCGCCGGTGAGCTGTGCCCACTGGCTCAGGTTCCGGTGCACCTCGCGGCTGATCTTGACGAGGGTGTCGTCGTCGCCTCGGCGACTCGCGTCGGCGAACCGGCCCATCAGAACCGAGCGCGTGATTCTCAGCGTCTCGCTGGCGGACCGGCGTACCTCGTCGACCGACTCGCCGGGCTCGGCGTCGAGGTATCGCTGCACCGCCGTACGGGCCGCACCGCGAGAGCGGAATCCTTCGCTGTCGGCGATCTCGGCCCACGTCCGGCCGAGGGCGCGCAGGCGATGCGCGCGCTCAGCGCGACGGCGCGAGTCTTCGCGGTTCATGACGGGTCCAGGGCGGGGCATGGTTCCCATTGTGTACCAATTGCGTGCAGGCCCAGAACGCCGAGTTTGACGGGTAATACGTTGGCGGCGTCTATGATTCGGCTGACCAACGCTCATCCCGCCCTGGGCTCAGACTTCGCCGACCGGGGGTCAGACGGGTCAGACGGGTCAGACTCCCCGTGTGGGAAAAATCAGTCAAACCGAAAACACCGACATAGGTAGGCCACTTCGCTGACCAGCATAGATAAAAATAGAACTCTATTTTTCTAGCGACTTAGGTGTCTGTCTTAGTCTTAGTCTTACCCGGGGGAGTCTGACCCGTCTGACCCGTCTGACCCTGAGGGGCTAGGTCAGACGGTCCGAGTCGGAGCTAGTGGAACCTACTGTCCGACAACGCCTATCAGTGTCAGTGTTAATCATGCTCCGACTCGCCGACGTCGCCGTAGACCTCGTGAGACCCGGCTCGATCAGCTATAGTTGACGCGTTCCCGGTCATGCCGATCCCAGCCGGTTCCGGGAATACTGGCCGTGTAAGAGGGTCGAGCCTCACCGAGAGGATCGCCCACCCCGCCCGGCCGGGACGCAGTGGCCGCGCTAGGGCACCGGGAATCCGGTTGTCCTCACGCCGCAAGAGCCGAGGGTCGCGTCTGGGATGACCCGCTCCGGTTGCGCGACGTGGAACCACCCGAATCCTTTCGGAGAGTTCCATGTCCCAGTTCCTCAACCAGGACGAAGTCGCTGCTCACCTCGGCGTCAAAGACCTCGGCACCATTCGCAAGCTCGTCCGTGGCGAAGGCCTACCGGCTCACCGGATCGGTAGCCGACGGTTGCTGTTTGACCGAGATGAGGTTGATGCGTGGGTTCGATCCCGCGCCAGCGGCAACACCGATTCCGATCACCCCAGCATCCTTTCTGGTTCGCCGGAGGGGTGGGTCGCTGACCAGGTTGCCAAGTTCGGCCCCGATGATCTGCGCCGGGCGGCAACACTACTCACGAGTCTCGCCAGCGATCTCGAAGCGATGGCGGGGAGCCGGTAACCCATGCCCCAGACAACGAAAAGCGGGCGCGGTCCCAGCTCCGCGCCCGCCTCCAACGTCAACACCACGATCGACAACCCCGAGAATAGCACGGGTTCTTCGCCTTTCGCTGATCTGACCAGCCTGATCGGCCTCGTCGAGACTGACGCGATTGAGGTCTGCTGGTTGCCGGTCGACGGCACCTTCCAGTTCGAGCACACCACCACACAGCTCGCCCCCGGCGTCGTCGACCGGGTCGCTGACGGTGCTGATGTGTGGTTCTCGATCAACCCCGTAGCCCCACCCGCACGAGGCCGAGGCAAGGCCGACGACGTCACCCGATGCGCAGCGCTGGCGATCGACCTCGACGTCAAGAGCGGCGGGGTTCCCGACGCGGCGACGGCGCGGGCGATCGTGACGGACTTGACGAAGGTGCTCGATGAGTACCCGGTCGCTGTCGTCTCCAGCGGCCACGGCTGGCATGTGTACTGGGCTCTGGATGCCGACGACCTGGCCTGGACCCTCGACGCCGAACGCAAGCGTGTTGCAGCGCAGTCGGTCTACCGCCGGTTCCACCGTCTCGCTGCCCACGTCGCTGAGCGTCACGGTGCAGGTGTCGACAACATCTCCGACCTATCCCGCATTCTGCGTGTGCCGGGCACCTCCAATCGGAAAGACCCGTCTCACCCGACCAACGTCGAGCTGTTCACCGCGCACCCGTATGGCGGTGGCGCACCCATGTCGATCGAGCAGGTCACCGAAGTGCTGACGGCCTACGGCGTCCCCGAGACCGATGAGGATCGTGCTGTTGCGGGAGTGGTGGTATCGGAGACGTCCGCGTGGGAGTTCGGCCGGCAGACGACCGCCTACGTCGAGGCGATGGTGGCCGGGTGGTCGGCTGACCGTCCCGACGCCGGACGTCACGGATGGCTCGTCTCGCAGGCCGTCCGGCTGGCGTGTGCGTGCCGCCTCGGTCGGATCACCGAGCCCGACTACCGGCACGCCACGGAAGCTCTGGACGCTCGGTTCAAAGAGCTTCTGCGGACCCACGGCGACTGCCGCGAACCGACGCCCGGCGAGGTGCCTGGAGCCCTTGCGTGGGGCATATGGAGGGCGTCCACCCTCACCGACGAACAGGCCGCCGACGAAGTTGGTGGAGTCGACGACGCCGATGAGCACACAGAACCCTCTCACGCCGGTGGGGTGTACCTGCCCGCGGAGTTCTTCGAGAGCCGGGCATCGCTCCGACATATCCGCGACGCGGCCTTGTCGTACCCGGCCGCGCCGGACGCGACCTTGATCGCCGCGCTGGCTCGAATCTCGGCGGCGATCCCGCCCTCGGTGCGCGTCGACACGGGCTCGATGGCTCCGTTGCCGCTGCACCTATACGCCGACCTCGTTTCCCGAACCGGAGCGGGCAAGTCCACGGCGATTGAGGCGGCCATGAAGGCCATCGAGGTGTGCCCCGAGTGGGCAGACGACGCCCTGGGGCTGACGCCCGATGGTGTGCTTATCCCGGTTGGTGAGCCCTTCCCTCACGTCGCCAAGCCACGAACCAGCGCGGGCATCGCAGAACAGTTCTGGGGGATGATCCCCGATCTCATGGACCCGAAGAAGAAGGTTCGTGACCGGGTGCGGTCCAACGTGCTGTTGCTGACCGATGAAGGCTCCGGCCTTATCAAACACATCCGCGACGACAAGGAAACCGTCGGCGAGACACTGCGGGAAGCGTGGTCCGGCACGCTGATTGGGCAGAGCAACGCCGATTACATGAAGTACCGGCCGGTCGCGCCGGGCACGTACACAATCGCTCTCGTGACGGGTATGCAGCTCTCGGTTCTGGGGCAGCTACTCAGTCGCGAGGAGCTGGAGAAGGGTACGCCGCAACGGTTCGTCTACTCCTGGTGCAAGCCCAATCCGGCCGAAGTCACCGCTGAGTCCATTGCGGCCGTCGTCGCCCCCGATCATGCGCTGGAAGTGAAGATCCCGACGCGCGGACTCCGGCTGTGCGAATCGCTACGCACTCGCGTGCGGACGGAGCGGATCGCGTCAATGCTGGCTGACGATAGCGACCAGACGACGCGCCTGATCGAGTCCCAGAAGCCCGCCTCCGTCGCTCGACTGGCCGCTCTGTTGGCGATTCTCGATGGCCGAACCGAGACCGACGACGGCGGCTTGCTGGTCGTCAACGAGGAAGACTGGGCGCTCGCCGAAACGGTGTTCGCGACGTCGGTGGCGATTGCCGATCTCGCCGTTGCCGAACGCCGAAACAAGGCCGCCACTGACAAACGGGTTCAGCGCGAACGCAACCTCGCCGAGTCGATCGAGGACGACGAAGCCCGCTCCACACCGGAAGGTCGGGCCGCCGCCCGGATCATCGGCTACCTGCGAGACGCCGGTCCCGGTACCCATCGCTGGTCCGGCAAGGGTGGCCTACGTACGAAGTTCAACAGCGACCAGATCAAGACCGCCGACGCCGCCCTCGACCAGCTCGACGGCACGAAGGTCAAAGTCACCAGGAAAGGCCAGAGCGTGAGCGTTGAGCTAATGGCCTGATGTCTCGACTCTCGAATATCGAAGTTAGACAACCGAACTAGAAGGAATTGATATGACCAACGACAACCTAACTGACTACTGGGTGACTACCGCTGTCACCGCGCTCGCGATGGGCTGGATCACGGTCTACGAGAACGACGAGCGGGCCGCCGACGGGTCATGGTTCCACGTCGAGCCGTGCCCTGGGGTGCTTCTCCGGGAGCGCCGCGACTCGGACGGCGACCGCGAGACCCGCCTCATCACCGGACACTTTACCGACGGCCTCGTCGTGCTGGAGGAGCACGGCTGCCTCGACGATGTTTACACGACGACGACCGCGCGGAGCAGTGGGCGGCCGAATGTGACTCCGCCGAGCGGTTCGTCACTGCCGCCCGAGAACGTATCAGGGAGAAGATGCTTGACCGCCTCGCCGCCGCTGGTGCCGAGGGGGTCACCGCCGCCGACTTGGTCGCTGGATTCAACCTCGATCCGGACCACCGCGCCGTGGCTGTGCGTCGCCAACTCGAAATCGAGCAGCCGAACGTCGCGACGGAATGGGTGCCCCGGCCTGACGCGATCGGCGGCCGGGAGTGCATCTTCCGACTCACCGACCCGATGAGCGATACGAACGAGACGATCCAACGGACCTGAGGCACAGCCCTAGTGGACGGCGACAGGGCGACGAGGCGTGATCGTGATCGCGTCAGACGGCTTGTGCCACCGGCCCCGGCCGACGCGGTCGATGGTGATGGTCATGGTCGACCGGATGAACTCACGCTTCGCGACCAGCGGTAGCTCCCGCCACATCGCCATCGGGTCCGGGGCGGTCGCGAGGTCGCGAATCAACGGGTCCGTGAACACCGGTGTCGTGTCGGCCTCGGCGTTGGCGATCTGCGCCTCCAGTCGGGTCGCGACCCGCGCGCCGGTGCTCGGCGGCATCCGGCCCTCGGCGATCTCGTTCTCGACGTCCTCAAGGCGATGACGTAGCTCGGCCAGCCGTGCCGGGGCGGTGGGGTCAGACGCCGGTACCTCGGCCAGCGCGGCTAGTGACTCGGGTGCGGTCAGGATGCCTTCGACGACCGCGAGAACTACGCCGTCGGTCGCCGCCATATTTCGGCCGACACAGTGCTCCTTGCACTGATAGACGACGTAGCCGGTCCCGTCTTTGCGGCGGCCGCCGCGCGCCTTCCAGACGTACTCGCCGCACACCGCACACCGAGCGATGCCGGTGAGGAGATGCTTCACCGGCACCCCACGCGGCCCGGTCTTGCGGCCCGCGAACAGCGCCACGAGGTCATGGTGCTGCTCGTCGGTGAGAATCGGCTCCCATGTGCCCTTACCGTGGATTTCCTGCGGGCCGCGTTTGCCGTCGATGGTGGCGCTGACGGTGCGGTACCCGGCGTAGGTCGCGTTGAGCAGAATGCGACGCAGCTTCGCCGAGTCCCACCCGATCGGGTCTTTCGTCTCGATCCAACGGACCACCGAGCCGAACGATTGCCCGGCCAGCACCCGACGCGCGGCCTCTTGAACGAGGGGAGCGCGGTCAGGGTCGGGGGTCCGGCCGATCGACTTGCCTGTCTCGGGGTCACGAACGATCTTGTAGCCGTACGGAACTCGTCCGTGAGGCTTTCCATCGGCGAGGTTGGCCCGGTGCGCCCGGAGGATGCGCTCGCGGGTCTTCTTGGCCTCCTGCTCGGACATCATGCCGTCGATGACGAACTTGGGCTCGTCGAGGTCGACGAGTTGCCCGCCATACGACATCGCCACGCCTCGCTCGATACACAGATCGCGCAGCCCGATAAGCGCGCCGAGATCACGTGAGAGCCGTGACGCCTCCCAACACACAATCACGTGCCCCGGGGCGACGATCTCGCGGAGCCGGTCGAAGCCGGGGCGGTCTTTGCGGGCATACCGGCTCGCCGACCGATCGTTGTCGCAGATCACCTCGGCGACCGGCCAGCCCTCCCGCTCGCACACTGCCCGGCACTCGGCCTCCTGCTCGGCGACGGATCGGCCCTTTGCGTTGTCGCGGGAGACGCGGGTGTAGATGATTGCGCTGGTCGCGGGCGTGTTCATAGTAAGAGAGTTTACGACTAATAAACACGCCTTCGACGTCAGCTACTACCAGATCCTCGACTCGACGCAGGGTCGCCCGTTCGGTGCGTACTTCCACGGCAACCAGGGAACCGAGGGCGCGGAGAAGGCCCTCACCTCCATCACCACCGGCCTCGGCTGGGTGAAATCCGCTGAGTACGTGGTGGTTTCGGAGAAGCCGACCAAAGTCGACCGCGAAGCGTGCTGGGAGTTGGGCGCGACGGTTGCGGCGCAGCTCATGGGCTAGTGTCCTCGGCCGCGTCCCCTGGGCCGGCGGCTTCGTTCCTTTTCGCCTCGATCAACCCCCGTCGTCCATTGGCGCCGTGTGTTCCGCGGAACACTTGCGAGTCTGTGACCTGCAGAATTGTCGGTGCCCGGCGATAGCTTGTTCGTATACCTGTTCGAACTGGCTGGGGGGTCGGGATGTCTGTTACCGCGTTACGTGCCGAGGGTGTGTCGTCGATGTTCGATGGCGCGGATCCGAAGTCGTTGTCGGACGAGGTGCTCGAGGTTCGGGTGCTCGGTTACGCCGCACAGATCACAGCGTTGACGGCCGATCTTCTTGATTTGGTGGCGGAGTTGGATGAGCGGGAGTCGTGGCGGGGGCCGGGGATTCACTCACTGGCGCACTGGCTTTCCTGGAAGGCGGGGATTGCGCCGCGGACGGCGCACGAACAGGTGCGGGTCGCGAAGGCATTGCGCGAGCTCCCGCTGATCCGGCAGCACTTCAGCGAAGGTCGGCTGACGTATTCCAAGGTGCGAGCGTTGACGCGGGTGGCCACGCCGATGCGGGAGCCGGAGTTGGTGAATCTGGCGTTGTCGTGCACGGCGTCGCAGCTGGAGAAGGCGGTGCGGGCGATGCGGCAGATCGACCGGGGCTACAGCGATGGTGGGGAGTTGACGCCGCCGGCGGAGTCGTCGGCTCGGTGGAAGTGGAATGCGGATGGATCGTTGTCGGTGTCGATGACACTGACGCCTCTTGATGGGGCGCGGTTTCTGGCGGGGACGGTGCGCGCGGAGTATGAACGCGCCCGCACGATGGGCGATCCGGACCTGCCGAGTGTTCCGCGGAACACTCCCGGCGAACTGGAAACCGAATCCGGGGAGACGGATTCGGAGGTGAAGCCGGCGAATCGTCGGGATCTGTGGCGAAACGTACCGTCAAATATTGCTGCGGCGGTGGTGGCGATGGCCGATGCGGTGCATGAGGGAATCGCGATGCCCGACCTCGCTCCCGGGGCCGAGATCTTGATCCATGTCGGAGACGGGGTGGAGCATGCGCATCTGGATGACGGTCCGGCGTTGTCGGAGGCCGAGGTAGAGGAAGCGGCGTGTGGTGCGTCGTTGCGGGAAGCGTTGTCCCGCCGGGTGGCGGGGAGTCCGGGGAAGCGGGCGTTGTTGGGGTTGGGGCGCAAGCAGCGGGCTCCGTCCAAGGCGATGATTCGGGCGTTGTTCCTGCGGGATCGGTGTTGTCAGACGCCGGGATGTGGGCGGACGCGGCATCTGCATGCGCATCATGTGGTGTTCTGGTCGGCCGGTGGGGAGACCGAGTTGGACAACCTGATTCTGTTGTGCGGCTCGTGTCATCGAGCATTGCATCGGGGCGAGTTTGCGATCAAGGGACTTGGGCAGCAACGGTTTTCGTTCCATATGTCCGATGGTTCGGTGATTCAGTCGAGTCCACCGACAGGCGCGTCCGGACAATGGCGACCGGACGGACGGATTGCCGCGGGTGCGACGGTGCCGATCGGTGGCGGGAAGCTCGATCTCGGGTACGCCACCGAGGTGATCTACGCGGTGTGGGAATGGAAGGAGCGCCAGTCGACGGCCAATCCTGCGGCAGCTTGATTCAGGCCGGCCCGCCCAGAGTGCAGAGCGTTCCGCGGAACGCTCGTGACGCCGATTGTCCGGTGCGCTGTTAAGCTTTCTCCCGGAGTGCCGGGAAGTCTGGTCGGCTGCGTGTTTGTCGTTGGTCGTGATCCGCGGTCGGCGGCGACGCGTACGTTGCCGCACCACTGAGGACGACCATGCACTCACTTCAGCACCCTGAACCGAAACCACGCCTGTTCGCGCGAGGCTCCTGGCCGGAGACCTCCCGCATCACCGACATCCTCCGCAAGGAAACCGTCGGCGGGATGCTCCTCCTCGTTGCCACCGTGGCGGCGTTGGCGTGGGCGAACTCCCCATGGTCGGCGGCGTACTTCGATCTCGCCGATGTTCGAGTCGGTACCGACGCCCTCGGCCTGCACCTCGACCTCACCCTCGCCACCTGGGCGGCCGACGGCCTCCTCGCGATCTTCTTCTTCATCGTCGGCCTGGAGTTGAAGCGAGAATTCGTCGCCGGCGACCTGCGTGACCCCGCCCGGGCCGCGCTGCCGGTGGTCGCCGCCATCGGGGGCATGGCGGTACCGGCCGTCATCTTCGTCGCATTCACCGCACGAGCCGGCGACGGCGCAGTACAGGGGTGGGCCATCCCGACGGCCACCGACATCGCCTTCGCGGTCGCGGTGCTGGCGGTGATCTCCACACACCTGCCCGCGGCGCTGCGTACCTTCCTCCTGACCCTGGCAGTGGTCGACGACCTGCTCGCGATCACCGTCATCGCGGTGTTCTACAGCGACACGATCAACGGCTCGGCCCTGGCGCTCGCGCTGCTGCCACTCGCGGCGTTCGCGATCTGTGTACAGCGGGGGATACGCGCCTGGTGGATCCTGCTTCCGCTCGCGGTGCTGACATGGGCGTTCGTCCACGAGTCAGGAGTGCACGCAACCGTCGCGGGGGTGTTGCTCGGGTTCACCGTCCCGGTCCTGCACCGGATATCCGACGACTCGGCCAAGCCAGGTCTCGCCGAACAGTTCGAGCACCGGATCAGGCCCCTCTCAGCAGGTTTCGCGGTCCCGGTGTTCGCCTTCTTCGCCGCAGGCGTCGCCATCGGCGGGCTCGACGGTCTCCGCGACGCCCTCGGCGATCCCATCGCGCTCGGCATCGTCTTCGGGCTCGTCATCGGCAAGGTGGTGGGGATCGTCGGCACCAGCGCCCTGCTGGCCACCTTCACCCGCGCATCGCTCGACGCCGACGTGCGGTGGATCGACGTGGTCGGCGTCGCGATGCTGGCCGGAATCGGATTCACGGTGTCGCTACTCATCGGTGACCTCGCCTACGAATCGGGCACCGAACGCGACGAGCTGGTGAAGATCGGGGTCCTGGCCGGCTCCCTCATCTCCGCGTCGGCGGCCGCGGTTCTCCTTCGCCTACGAAATCGTCACTACCGCGCAGTCGCTCGCGAAGAGTCGCGTGACGACGACCACGACGGAATACCCGACGTCTACCAGCGAGAGCAGTGACATGCAGCAGACCGGACTCGGCGTGATCAACGTTCCCGAACGCGCACAGAATCCAGTACGTGCGATCGGTATACGCGTCGCCATCGCCGTCGGCGTCATCTCGATCGCGACGGCGGTGGTCTACGTCGACCGGGATGCCTACAGCCACGCACTGGATGCTCCACTCACACTCCTGGACTGTCTGTACTACGTCACCGTGTCGCTCTCGACCACAGGTTACGGCGACATCGCTCCCATGACCCCGGGAGCTCGAGTCGTCAACGTTCTCGTGGTCACGCCGTTGCGCGTCCTGTTCCTGGTGGTGCTGATCGGGACGACTCTCGAGGTGCTGACCGAACGGTCTCGTCGGGCGTGGCGGATTCAACGGTGGCGGCACAACCTGCGCGACCATCACGTGATCGTCGGCTTCGGCACCAAAGGTCGAAGTGCGGCCCGCGCGCTCATCGACGCCGGCGTGGACACCGCGAGTCTCGTGGTGGTCGACAGCGACCCGAATGCGCTCGACGCCGCGGAATCGCTCAACCTGGTGGCTGTTCGTGGAGACGCCACACGGAGTGAGGTCCTCAAGCTGGCCGAGGCCGGCGCGGCCCGTGCCATCCTCATCGCTGTTCACAGCGACGCGACAGCCGTCCTCATCACCCTTACCGCCCGCCAGCTCAGTCCCGGGGCCAACATCGCGGGTGTGGTCCGCGACGCGCAGAACGTGTCGCTGCTGCGCCGATCGGGTGCCGACACCGTCGTCGTCTCCGCGGCGACCGCGGGGCGCCTCATGGGAATTGCGACTCGGACACCACATGTCGTCGAGGTGGTGGATGACCTGTTGACTCCGGGAACACGGCTGTCGATGGTCGACAGGCCCGAGGACCGTTGACCGCGGCAATGTTCCGCGGAACACCTACCTGGGGGTCAGCTTGATGATCGGCAGTTCTCGATCGGTCTTCTCCTGATACCCGGCGAACCGCTCGTTCTTGCTGATCTGATTCCAGGCCTGGGCGCGTTCGTCGCCGTGGAGCTGCTGGGCGCGGACCTCGACGGTCTTGCCGCCCACCTCGATCCGGGCCTTCTCGGGGTTCGCTTTCAAATTGTGGTACCAACCGGGGTTGTTCACGGCTCCGTTCGCCGACGCCACGATCAGCCAGCTGCCGTCGGGGCCCGGGAACCAGGCGAGCGGGGTGGCCCGCTCCTGACCGCTCTTGCGGCCGACGGTCGTCAGCACGAGCGCATTCATCCCGCCGAACTGTCCCTTACGGCGGATCATCGGCGCGACGACCTTGTTCACGATGCGCATGAAGGGGCCCTTCGGCACCCGGCCGCCGCGCGTACCCGCCGAGGTCTCGAAACTCATCGTCGAACTCTCCTTCGCCAGATGGTCTCAGTGTGCGCCTCCCGAGTGTTCCGCGGAACACTTCGGACCTGCCAGATCGGGCTCCGCACTACTCGACGTCGGCGAGGAGCCTGCTCACCTCGTACTGCCGCACCAGGAACGCCTTCTCGTCGAGCTTCTTGCGGCGCATCCAGGAGGTGACCTCGGAATTGCACTTGCTGGCATTGCACGAACCGCAGCACGGGACGACGTTGGTCACGGTGTAGCGGCCGCCCCGCGAGATCGCCAGCATGCAGTCGCGCTGGAGGGCGACGCCGTCCGCGCCGCAGTACGCGCACCCACCCCAGGCCTCCTGGAGTGCGAGCCACTGGGTGTCGGTGAGGTCGTTGTCGCGGGAGGCGACGCGCTTGCGACGCCGCTTGGCATAGCGGTTGGCGCGGGTGGTGCTGCGAGTGGCCACGGGAGGAGGATACCCCCGACGCCACATGCGTCACTGCAGTCACAGCAGGTGGTTGCCGCGTGTCGTGCGGGCGGCGACGTGTCGGGGGCTTTGCCTAGACTGACACCCGTGAGTACGGCCATCCGCGACATCTCATCGACCGGGACGATCCCCACTCCTTACGAGGACCTGCTGCGCCTCGTGCTCGAGACGGGCACCCCGAAGGCGGATCGCACCGGCACGGGCACAAGAAGTCTCTTCGGGCATCAGCTGCGCTACGACCTCGCCGAGGGCTTTCCGCTGATCACCACCAAGAAGGTGCACCTCAAGTCGATCATCTACGAGCTCCTCTGGTTTCTGCGCGGCGACTCCAACGTCCGCTGGCTCCAGGAGCGCGGCGTGACGATCTGGGACGAGTGGGCCGACACGAACGGTGAGCTCGGACCGGTGTACGGCGTCCAGTGGCGCAGCTGGCCGACTCCGTCAGGGGAGCAGATCGACCAGATCTCCGCAGCTCTCGAGATGCTCAAGACCAATCCGGATTCACGACGCAACATCGTGTCGGCGTGGAACGTGGGGGAGATCCCGCAGATGGCGCTGCCGCCCTGCCACGCGTTCTTCCAGTTCTACGTCGCCGACGGCAAGCTCTCCTGCCAGCTCTACCAGCGCTCGGCCGACCTGTTCCTCGGCGTGCCGTTCAACATCGCGTCGTACGCGCTGCTGACCCACATGATGGCGCAGCAGGCGGGCCTCGAGGTCGGCGAGTTCGTGTGGACCGGCGGCGACTGCCACATCTACGACAACCACCTCGACCAGGTGAACCTGCAGCTCTCGCGCGAACCCTACCCGTATCCGAAACTCGAGCTACGCAAGCGGGATTCGATCTTCGACTACGAGTACGACCACATCGAGATCGTCGGCTACCAGTCGCATCCCGGGATCAAGGCGCCGGTGGCGGTGTGACCCGCCGAGTCCGGCTCGTCTGGGCGCAGGGCCGCGAGGTCACCGGTGAAGGGGCCACGATCGGACGGGACAACACCATCCCCTGGCGCGTCCCCGAGGACATGGCCCGGTTCAAGGAGAAGACCCTCGGCAACCCGGTCGTCATGGGCCGCAAGACCTGGGATTCCCTTCCACCGAAGTTCCGGCCGTTGCCGGGCCGCACCAACATCGTGGTGACACGCAATCCGGACTGGTCCGCCGACGGTGCGGTGGTGGCCCGATCCGTCGAGGAGGCGTTGGATCTCGCCGACGGCGACACCGTCGGTGTCATCGGCGGTGGCGAGATCTACCGGGCGGCAATGCAGTTCGCGACCGAACTCTGCCTCACCGAGATCGACGTCGACGTCCCCGGAGCCGACGCGTTCGCGCCGGAGATCGGGCCGGGATGGACGGTGGCCGACAAGGGGGAGTGGCAGACCTCGACCACCGGTACGCCCTACCGCTTCATCGACTACACCCGCTGATGGCACCGGAACGGCTGTCTGTGGCACAGGCGCGTCGAACCGCGCTGGCGGCACAGGGTTTCGCCGATCGAGCACCGTCGGGCACCCCGACCATGGCCCACCTCAAGCGCGTCGTCGGCCGGACGGGTCTGCTCCAGATGGACTCGGTCAACATCGTCGCGCGGGCGCACTTCATGCCGCTGTACAGCCGGCTCGGTCCCTATGACCCCGACCTCCTCCATCGCGCCGCGTGGCAGCCGACGAGGGGCCGACGGCTCCTCGTCGAGTACTGGGCTCACGAGGCCGCACTCATCCCGGTCGAGGACTGGCCGCTGTTCCGTTGGCGCATGGACGAATTCGCCGACGGGCGGTACCGACACACGCGTGAGGTCATGCGCCGCAACAAAAGTCTCGCCGCGGACGTCCGCAGCGTGATCGAGGAGACCGGTGCCGCGATGCCGCGGACCATCGAGGAGAAGCTCGGCATCGAACGCGAGCCGGGCACGGCGGGGAGCTGGTGGCAGCGCGGCGAGGTCAAGCACCTGTGCGAGGCGATGTTCGCCGCAGGCGACCTGTCGGCGGTGCGGAACGGCAACTTCATGCGTCACTACGACCTCACCGAACGGGTCGTGGGCGCCGACATCGCCGCGCAGCGTCCGGATCGCGCGCAGGCACACCGGGATCTTCTCGCCCGGGCCGCGCGTTCACTCGGCGTCGCGACCGTCGCCGACCTCGCCGACTACTACCGCATCAAACCTGCCGACGCCCGGCCGGCCGTTGCCGACCTGGTGGATTCAGGTGTGCTGCACGAGGTCTCGGTGGACGGATGGCGCGACCCCGCCTATCTCGCCGACGGTGCGCCGATGCCGCGAAGCATCGACACCTCGGCGATCCTCTCGCCGTTCGACCCGCTCGTGTTCTTCCGGCCGCGAGCCGAGCGCCTCTTCGACTTCCACTACCGCATCGAGATCTACGTCCCCGAGCACAAACGCATCCACGGTTATTACGTGCTGCCCTATCTGCTGGGCACCGACATCGCCGCACGCGTCGACCTCAAGGCCGACCGCAGGTCCCGAACCCTGTTGGTACTCGGTGCCTTCTGTGAGTCCGGGCACGATCGCGGCACCGTCGCCGAACGATTGGCCGCCGACCTGCGGACTTTCGCGCGGTGGCTCGACCTCGACGACGTGTCGGTCGGCACGAAGGGTGACCTCGCGCGCGATCTCCGAGTCGTGATGGGATGCTGAGCACCGGGAGAACGCGAACCAGCGGAACAAACATCCGGGGACCAGAAGGAGAGTAGCGACGATGACCGTGTCGTATGAAGGCAACGACTACCGCTTGGTGATGTTCGACCTCGACGACACACTTGCCCCCTCGAAGAGCCCGCTCGATGACCAGATGGTGGACCTGCTCCATCGAATGCTCGACGTGAGCCTCGGGTGCATCATCTCCGGCGGCAACTTCACCCAGTTCGAGAAGCAGGTCCTCGCGCGCCTCGGCACCTTCGACTCCGTCGGCAACCTCCATCTGATGCCCACCTGCGGCACCCAGTACGTCCGTTGGGCGGGCAGCGAGTGGGAGACCGTCTACGCCGAGTACCTGACCGACGATGAGAAGAAGCGCACGGTCGACGTCCTCGAGACCGGTGCCAAGGCGCTCGGCATCTGGGAGAGCGAGACCTGGGGCGAGATCCTGGAGGACCGCGGCAGCCAGATCACCTTCAGTGCGCTCGGGCAGAAGGCCCCGGTTGACGCCAAGGCCGCCTGGGACCCGGATGGCGCGAAGAAGGAGTCGCTGCGCGCCTACGCTGCCGAACGTCTGCCCGACCTCGAGGTCCGCAGCGGCGGTTCGACGTCGGTCGACGTCACCAAGAAGGGCATCGACAAGGCGTACGGCGCGCTCAAGCTGATGGACATCCTCGGCCTGACCACCTCCGACATCCTGTTCTTCGGCGACCGCCTCGACGAGGGTGGCAACGACTACCCGGTCAAGGCACTCGGCATCACCTCGATCGCCGTGCACGGCTGGCCCGACACCCACGCCAAGCTGTCGGCGATCCTGGATCAGAGCTAGACCGCGGGTCGCCCGACCGGCTGGACCCGCTGCGTTCCGCTGCGCACCCGGAAGGACTTGGCGCAATACTGCCCCGAACGCGGGTTGGTCTTGTCGTTGAGGAAATACCAGTCCATCTGGGTGGCGGACGGCGTGACGGTCAGCACCGAGTATCCATGCGAGTCCAGCTCGCAGTAGCGGATGTGGTGATTGGCGGCCCCGAACGCGGCCGCGATCGTCGGACCGGTGGTGTTCTCCGGCACGTTGAACATCTCGTCGATGTTGGTCGACGTCACCGACGTCCCGACCAGTTCTGTCGCGACGGTTCCGGCGCCGGGATAGTTCGCGACGTCGACGGGGATGTCACAGGCCCACGACGAGTGGATGTCGCCGGTGATGAACACGACGTTGTCGACGCCGTTGCTCGTGATCGAGTCGAGCAGACGCCGGCGGTCGGCGGCGTAGCCGTCCCACTGATCGGCGTTGTAGGGGATACCTTCCCGCGGAACGCCGAGCAGCTCGGTGACCGCGCCGGTGGTCTGCGGGTCGAGCGGCGGGATCAGCACCGGCGTGATCATCACCGGGTTGCCGACGATTCGCCACCGGGTCTCCGACGACGCGAGTCCGTTGGTCAGCCACGACATCTGGGCGCGGCCCATCATCGTGCGGGCGGGATCGTCGATGCGTGACGACACCGCGTCGACCTGGAGGTCGCGGTAGGAACGCAGATCCAGCATCGACAGCTCGAGCAGCTTTCCGAACCTGAGTCGGCGGTACAGGTGTCGGCCCTGCGGGTCGACGCCCGGTCGGATCGGCATCCACTCGGAGTAGGCGCGCAGGGCCGCACTGCGGCGCACGATCCACGAGCCCTCGCCGGGCTGATGGTTCTCCGCGCCGTCCCGCCAGCTGTCGTTCGACGACTCGTGGTCGTCCCAGATGCAGATGAACGGCGTCGACCGGTGCAGTGCGGTGAGGTCGGGATCGGTCTTGTACTGCCCGTGGCGGGTTCGGTAGTCGCGCAGTGTGCGGATCTCGTGGCGCGGGTCGTGGATGCGGACCGCGCCGGTCTTCCCGGTGTACCGGCCGGTTTGGTACTCGTAGTAGTAATCGCCCAGGTGCACCACGGCGTCGAGGTCCGGCTGGTTGTTCAGATGCCGGTAGGCCGAGAAGTACCCGGCCTCCCAGTTGGCGCAGGACACGACGCCGAAGCGGAGCCGCGCGACGTCGGCCCCGGTCGCGGGAGCGGTGCGGGTGTGGCCGACCGGCGAGACGGCCCCGGCGGCCGGTCCGGACGTCACGGTGAACCGGTAGTGGTAGGTCGTCCGCGGACTCAGCCCGGTGGCGTCGACCTTGACGGTGAAGTCCTTCTCGGCCGACGTCTGCTCGACCCCGGAACCGACGATCGCACCGAAACCAGCGTCCCGAGCGATCTCCCAGCGGACCGAACATGGTTGTCCCACACCGGAACCCGGTGTCGATGCGGGGGACTGGGTGATGCGGGTCCACAGGATGACCGCGTCGGGCAGCGGGTCGCCGGAGGCCACGCCGTGAGCGAAGACGTTTCGCGGGGCGGCTTGCGCCGAGCCGGATTCGGCGACGGCGGGCAAGGTGAGGGCGGCGCCGGTGACGACCGCACCGGTTCGCAGGAAAGTCCGTCGGGTGGACTCATGCCGAGTGGACACATAGGGACCTTACCCACCGCGGACCGCGACTTCAGGCCGAATCCACGCCCCGTGGAGCGGTGGGGGACAATCAGGGCACACAAACGTCGAACGGAGGGGACTGCGTGTCCGAGTTGGTGCCACTGAAGGTGCAGATGGTCGCCATGACCCAGTTCACCCCGCCCGAGGACCTGCCGTGGAGCACGGATGCCGAGGGCGGCGAGGCGCTCGTCGAGTTCGCGGGCCGCGCCTGCTACCAGAGCTGGGACAAGCCCAACCCCCGTACCGCCACCAACGCCGGCTACCTCCGACACATCCTGGAGGTCGGGCACCTGTCGCTGCTCGAGCACGCCTCGGTGACCTTCTACATCTCCGGCATCTCGCGCTCGTGCACCCACGAGCTGATCCGCCACCGGCACTTCTCCTACTCGCAGCTGTCGCAGCGGTTCGTGCCCGAACACGACTCCAACGTCGTGGCGCCGCCGGCGATCGTCGGCGACGAGCACCTCGAGGAGCTCTTCACCGCCGCCACCGACGCGAGTCGCGAGGCCTACACCGAACTCCTCGATGCGCTGGAGGCGAAGTTCGCCGACGTGCCGAACGCGATCCTGCGCCGCAAGCAGGCACGTCAGGCGGCACGATCGGTGCTGCCGAACGCCACCGAGACCAAGATCGTCGTGACCGGCAACTACCGGGCGTGGCGGCACTTCGTCGGCATGCGCGCCACCGAGCACGCCGACGTCGAGATCCGGCAGCTCGCCGTCGAATGTTTGAGGCAGTTGATGCAGGTGGCGCCCACGGTTTTCGGCGATTTCGAGATCGGCACGCTCGCCGACGGCACCGAGGTCGCGACCTCACCGTTCGTGCTGGAAGGGTGAGACCCGTCACGGATACGGAGGCGGTAGCCTTTAGCACCATGAACGCAGTCCAGGAACCGCTGCACGAGCATCCCTTCGGGACGAACGTGGTGGCGATGGTGACCCCCTTCCGTCCCGACGGAAGTCTCGATCTGGACAAGGCCGCCGTCCTGGCCGACCACCTCGTGTCGAAGGGTTGCGACGGGCTTGTCGTGTCCGGCACCACCGGCGAATCGCCGACCACCACCGTGCCCGAGAAGCTCGACCTGCTGCGCGTCGTGCTGGACGCCGTGGGCGACCGCGCCCGGATCACCCAGGGTGCCGGTAGCTACGACACCGCCGAGAGCGTGCGGTTCGCCATCGAATCGGAGAAGATCGGCGCCCACGGTCTGCTCGTGGTGACCCCGTACTATTCCAAGCCGCCCCAGGCCGGCCTCCTCGCGCACTTCCGGACCGTCGCCGACGCCACCGCACTTCCCGTGCTGCTCTACGACATCCCGCCGCGCTCGGTCGTGCCCATCGCCAACGAGACGATGCTGGCGCTGGCCGAACACCCGAACATCCGCGGCGTCAAGGACGCCAAGGGCGACCTGCACTCGGCCGCCGGCCTCATCGCCACCACCAAGCTCGAATACCTGTCGGGCGAGGACGCACTCAACCTGCCGTGGCTGTCGATCGGTGCCACCGGTTTCGTCAGCGTGATCGGGCACCTAGTTCCGGATCGCCTGCGCGAGATGCAGATCGCGGTGGAGAAGGGGGATCTCGCCACGGCGCGGACCCTCAACACGTCGATGCTTCCGCTCGTCAACGCCATGGGACGCCTCGGAGGTGTCACGATGGTGAAGGCGGCGCTGCGCATTCTCGGACTCGAGGTGGGCGATCCGCGCCTGCCCCAGGTGCCCGCCTCCGGGCCTCAGATCGAGGAGCTGATCGTGGATCTACGTGCGGCAGGTGTTCTCGCCTGATGTCCGACAACACCGGCACTGACACCAACGGTCCCGAAGCACGGACCACGCGCCCCCGACGCCGTGCCGCCTCCCGTAAGGCCGGACCGCCGAGTACGCCGCCGGTGGAAGCGGTCCCGGTCGACACGGTTCCGGCCACCACCGCGCCCGACGCGGGCCCGGCTCGCCAGGCCCCCGCGAAGACCGAGACCGCACCCAGGCATTCCGCCAAGCAGAAGTCCGGTTCGTCGTCCGGTGGCCGGCGCGGCCGGCACGAACGCGGCGGCGACTCTCGCGGTCGCCGCAACGAGCAGGCGACCCCGGCGCCGGTCGATCGCCTCGGCACCCCGCGCCGCCTGCCCAAGGGTGGACTGCGGATCGTCGCGCTCGGCGGTATCGGCGAGATCGGCCGCAACATGACCGTCTTCGAGTACGACGGACGTCTGCTGATCGTCGACTGCGGTGTGCTGTTCCCCGAGGACCAGCAGCCCGGCGTCGACCTGATCCTGCCGGACTTCCGCTACATCGAAGACCGCATGGACGACGTCGATGCGGTGATCCTCACCCACGGCCACGAGGACCACATCGGCGCGATCCCGTTCCTGCTGCGGCTGCGCAGCGACATCCCCGTCGTCGGTTCGAAATTCACGCTCGCCCTCGTCGAGGCCAAGTGCCGGGAACACCGCCTGCGGCCCCAGCTCGTCGAGGTCACCGAGGGGGAGCGGACCGACCACGGCCCGTTCGAGTGCGAGTACTTCGCCGTCAACCACTCGATCCCAGACGCCCTCGCGGTCGCGATCCGCACCCCCGCGGGTCTCGCGCTGCACACCGGAGACATCAAGCTCGACCAGCTGCCCCTCGACGGTCGGCTCACCGACCTCGCCGGCTTCAGCCGCCTCGGCGACGAGGGTGTGGACCTGTTCCTCGTCGACTCGACCAACGCCGAGGTCCCCGGCTTCGTCACCCCCGAACGCGAGATCGGCGGCGTGCTCGACCAGGTCATCGGCAAGGCCAGGCAGCGTGTCATCGTCGCGTCTTTCGCCAGCCACGTGCACCGCATCCAGCAGATCATCGACGTCGCGCACACCCACAACCGGCGCGTCTGCTTCGTCGGCCGGTCGATGGTGCGCAACATGCAGATCGCGCAGGACCTGAACTACCTGTCGGTGCCGGACGGTGTCGTCGTCGACCTCGACACCGCCGCAACGCTTCCCGACCACCGCATCGTGCTGATCTCCACCGGTTCGCAGGGCGAACCGCTGTCGGCGCTGTCGCGGATGGCGCGCGGCGAGCACCGCCAGATCAACATCCGCGCCGACGACCTCGTCGTGCTGGCGTCGTCGCTGATCCCGGGCAACGAGAACTCGGTCTTCGCCGTGGTGAACGGCCTGGCCAAGCGCGGTGCCACCGTGATCACGCAGCAGAGCGCGAAGGTGCACGTGTCCGGCCACGCGTCGGCCGGCGAGTTGCTCTACCTCTACAACGCGGTGCGCCCGTCGAACGTGATGCCGGTGCACGGCGAATGGCGTCATCTGCGCGCGAACGCGGCACTCGCGGTCGCGACCGGCGTGCCGGAGGACCGCGTCGTGCTGGCCGAGGACGGTGTGGTGGTCGACCTCGTCGACGGCCGCGCCGAGATCGTCGGCCGCGTCCCGGTCGGACACGTCTACGTCGACGGACTGTCCGTCGGCGATGTCGGCGAGTCGACCCTGTCCGAGCGTCTCGTGCTCGGCGAGGGCGGCTTCATCGCGATCACCGTCGCCATCGACGCCACGACGGGTCGCGCGGTCAGCTCGCCGGAGGTCTCCGGCAGAGGCTTCTCCGACGACCCGGACGCGCTCAAGTCGGCCGCCGACCTGGTCAACCAGGTCCTCGACTCGCTGGCCGCCGAGGGCGTCAGCGACGCGCACCGCATCGCACAGGGAATCCGGCGCGCCGTGGGCCGCTGGGTCTCCGACGTCTACCGTCGCCGGCCGATGATCGTGCCGACGGTGCTCGCCGTGGGCGCCGATTAGTACTCGCTACTGTGGGCTGGGTGACCGGTGCACAGGAGGAACGAGCGGCTCTCGTCGAGACCATGAAGAAGGTGGGCCCGGACGCGCCCACCCTCTGTGAAGGCTGGACCACCCGCGATCTGTTGGCTCATCTCGTCGTCCGCGAACGTCGCCCCGACACCGGGCCGGGCATCCTGATCCCGGCCTTCGCCGGGTACACCGAGAAGGTGCGGGCCAAGGCCGCCCGGCGAGACTTCGACGAACTGCTCGACGAACTCGCCTCCGGGCCGCCGGTCTACTCGCCGTTCAAACTCGTCGACCGGTTCGCCAATCTCGCCGAGATGTTCGTCCACCACGAGGACGTGCTGCGTGGGGGAGCGGACCCGGCGGGGCGCTGGACGCCGCGGACGCTGTCGCCCGAACTCGAGGCCGAGCTGCGCGGTCCGGCCACCTCGATGGCGAAGATGACCCTCAAGAACATCCCCGCGCGCGTCACCCTGCGCACGACCGCCGGCGAGGACCTCGTCACCGTCGGCTCCGGGAAGGAAGTCGTGGTCACGGGATCGATCGGCGAACTCCTCCTGTTCGCGTTCGGACGCGCCCCCGTCGCGGTCACCTTCGACGGCGATCCGAGCGCGATCGCCGCGGTTCGTGACAGTTCTCACGGCCTGTAGGGCGTGTCGGCGATGCAGGCGGGTAACAACTTCGACACGCCGCCGTTATCAGTGTTGCCCGTGTGACTGAAGTGAACAGAGCCGACTAGTCTGTCGGTATGGCTTCGAAGGCAAGCACGGGTACGCGCACGTCCGCGTCGAAGGCATCCGGCACACGGTCGGGTGGCACGAGCACCGGACGGTCGACCGGGTCGGCGGCACGTTCCGGCGCGAGCCGGTCAGGCAAGGGCACTACGAACAGCCGCGGGACGAGCAAGTCGTCGACCCGTGCCGGTTCCGCACGGTCCGGTGCGGGCAAGTCCGGGTCCTCGCGCACGTCGAGCCGATCCACGAGCACCGGGTCCCGCACCCGGCAGTCCGCCACCGCGACGCCGCGTCGCCGGAACACCTCCGCGTCGGCCGAGTCGGTCGATCTGCACCGCCGTTCGGTGGCCGCCGCCGGCGCCTCCGCGGTCGGGAAGGGGATCGGCGCAGGCTGGTCGCTGTTCGCCCGCGGTGTCGGCAGCGCGGCTCGCGTGGGTTCCGGCGTCGGCCGGGGGCCGCGCACCGAGTCGCGACCGTTCGACGACGATGATCTCGAACTGGATGCCGTCGACGCCGACTACGACGACGAGGTCGACGCCGATGGTGCGCCCGGTCCGCGTGGACCGGCTCCGCGCGGGCAGGGACACAGTCATCGCCGCGACGGTGTTGCTCTGGGACTGCTCGCGCTGGGTCTGTTGTTCGCGGCCAGTGTCTGGTTCGGGGCCGCCGGACCCGTCGGCGCATTCATCGAGGCGCTGATCCGCGCGATCGTCGGCTCGGCGGCGGTCGTGGTGCCGGTGGCGCTCGTCGTGGTCGCGATCATGCTGATGCGACGCCCCGCGGCACCCGAACGACGTGGCCGCTATCTCGGCGGCGGGTCCCTCGTCGTGCTGCCGCTGCTGGGCATCATGCATCTCATCGCCGGTGCACCGCTGGATCTGCCGGGCCGATCGTCGGCGGCGGGTTTCGTCGGTTTCGCCATCGGCACGCCGCTCACCACGGGCGTCACCGCCTGGGTGTCCGTCCCGATCCTGTTGCTGTGCATGGCCTTCGGCGTCCTGATCCTCAGTGGACGCACGGTGCGTGAGGTCGTCGACGCCGCCGCCGGATATCTCGGACTGGGTGTGCCCGGTGCCGACGACGCGCCGTGGGAGAGCGACCTCGACTGGGACGAGGACGCGGAGAACTACGAGGAGCCCGACTTCGGCGATCCCGCGGCGGACGACGCCGACGATGACGCCTTCGGCTCCCGCGCGACACGTCGCTCGTACTCGTCGAACCCGTACGACAACTACCCGCCCGACGAGACCCCGTCGCGGCCGGTGAGCCGATCGCGCCGCAAGCCGGCCAAGGTCGCCGAGGAGCCGATCGAAGAAGCGGTCACCGAGAACTTCGCCGACGCCTACACCGAGCCGTTCGGCGACAACGCCGCCGACGAGCAGATGACCGAGGTCATCGAGCCACCGGCCCGCCCGGCCGCCGCACGTCGTACGACGCCGGCCGCGCGTCCGGCGCCCAGGCCGGCACCCGCACCGGAGCCGGAACCCGAGCTCGACGACGAGGCGTTCGCACCCTCGGAACCGGCAGCCGAGGGCGACTACATCCTGCCGCCCCCGCACCTGTTGCTCGAGGGCGATCCGCCGAAGGCCGGCACCAGCGCCAACGACGAGATGATCGACCGGATGACCGGCGTGCTCGAACAGTTCAAGATCGACGCGGCCGTCACCGGCTACACCCGCGGACCAACGGTCACCCGCTACGAGGTCGAGCTCGGACCGGGCGTGAAGGTCGAGAAGATCACCGCGCTCCAGCGCAACATCGCCTACGCCGCGGCGACCGACAACGTCCGCCTGCTCGCGCCGATCCCGGGCAAGTCCGCGGTCGGTATCGAGGTGCCCAACGCAGACCGCGAGATGGTCCGCCTGGCCGACGTCCTCAGCGCGCCGTCGACCCGCAAGGACAAGCATCCGCTCGTCATCGGTCTCGGCAAGGACATCGAGGGTGACTTCGTCAGCGCGAACCTGGCGAAGATGCCGCACCTGCTCGTCGCCGGTTCGACCGGCTCGGGTAAGTCGAGCTTCGTCAACTCGATGCTGGTGTCGCTGCTCAGCCGTGCCACCCCCGAGCAGGTCCGGATGATCCTCATCGACCCGAAGATGGTGGAGCTCACCCCGTACGAGGGCATCCCACACCTGATCACCCCCATCATCACGCAGCCCAAGAAGGCTGCCGCCGCCCTCGCGTGGCTGGTGGAGGAGATGGAACAGCGCTACCAGGACATGAAGGCCTCGCGGGTTCGCCACATCGACGACTTCAACACGAAGGTGCGTTCCGGCGAGATCACCACCCCGCTTGGCAGCGAGCGGGTGTACAAGCCGTACCCGTACATCCTCGCGATCGTCGACGAGCTCGCCGACCTGATGATGACCGCACCGCGCGACGTCGAAGAGGCGATCGTGCGCATCACCCAGAAGGCGCGCGCGGCCGGCATCCACCTGGTCCTCGCGACCCAGCGTCCGTCGGTCGACGTGGTCACCGGTCTGATCAAGACCAACGTGCCGTCTCGCCTCGCCTTCGCCACGTCGTCGCTGACCGACTCGCGAGTCATCCTCGACCAGCCCGGCGCCGAGAAACTCATCGGCATGGGCGACGGACTGTTCCTGCCGATGGGCGCCAACAAGCCCATCCGCATGCAGGGCGCCTACATCTCCGACGAGGAGATCGCGGCCGTCGTCGACTTCGCCAAGGAGCAGGCCGAGCCCGAGTACACCGAGGGCGTCACCGCGGCCAAGGCCGGCGAGAAGAAGGACATCGACAGCGACATCGGCAACGACCTCGACGACCTGCTGCAGGCGATCGAACTCGTCGTCTCCAGCCAGTTCGGTTCGACGTCGATGCTGCAGCGCAAGCTACGCGTCGGCTTCGCCAAGGCCGGCCGCCTGATGGATCTCATGGAAACCCGCGGCGTCGTCGGACCGAGTGAGGGCTCCAAGGCGCGCGAGGTGCTCGTCAAGCCCGACGACCTCGCCGGGGTCATCGCCTCCATCACCGGCGGCGGGGACGACGAGTCGGCCGAGGGCTGAGAAAGCGTCTGAACAGGGATTCCGGCGGCAGCTACCGGCATCCGGTAGGCTGGCCGCCAGATCCATGAGGGGAGTATCCCCGACGCGGCGTCTCCGTCAGTACGGTGCCGATCCGCGGTGATGCCGATCATCACCGCCTCGGTGACCCGGAGCGTCGGCCCCCGATTTCCGGGTGGGAGAGACCTCTGGCTCGTCAGCTGATGCTGCCTGCTGGAGGACTACTGTGGACGTTTCCTTATCCCTATGGCTGATCACCGTTGCGGTGATCCTCGGATTGTTCGTGTTCGACTTCTTCTCACACGTGCGCGTGCCCCATGCACCGTCACTCAAGGAGTCGGGCACCTGGTCGGCGGTCTACATCTCGCTCGCCATCGCCTTCGGTGTCTTCGTCTGGTGGA
Source organism: Gordonia sp. CNJ-863 (assembly GCF_001942325.1). Taxonomy (NCBI): domain Bacteria; kingdom Bacillati; phylum Actinomycetota; class Actinomycetes; order Mycobacteriales; family Gordoniaceae; genus Gordonia; species Gordonia sp. CNJ-863. The sequence goes on along the minus strand of NZ_MKKG01000022.1, from coordinate 363,362 downwards.
AGTGGGGCGGAACGTACGGCGGCGAGTACTTCGCGGGGTACGTCACCGAGAAGGCGCTCTCGGTGGACAACCTGTTCGTCTTCGTCATCATCATGGCGAAGTTCGCGGTGCCGCCGGAGTACCAACAGAAGGTGCTGCTGCTCGGTATCGTGATGGCGCTCGGCATGCGCGCCGTCTTCATCGCCGTCGGGGCGGCCGCCATCAACGCCTACAGCTGGGTGTTCTACCTGTTCGGGGCCTTCCTGATCCTCACCGCGATCAAGCTGCTCCGCGAGAGCGACGACCCCGTCGAACACGAGGAGCAGCGGGAGACCAGGCTCGAACGCTTCGTCAAGCGGTTCCTGCGCACGCATGACTCCTACGACCGCGACAAGCTCTTCACCCGCGTCAACGGCAAGCGGCTCGCGACGCCGATGCTGATGGTGCTCATCGTCATCGGCTTCACCGACTTGCTGTTCGCACTCGACTCGATCCCGGCGATCTACGGCCTGACCTCCGAGCCGTACCTGGTGTTCACCGCCAACGCCTTCGCGCTCATGGGCCTGCGCCAGCTGTACTTCCTGCTCGGCGGACTGCTCGACCGGCTGGTGTACCTCTCGATCGGCCTGTCGATCATCCTGGCGTTCATCGGCACCAAACTGGTCCTGCACGCCCTGCACGAGAACACGCTGTCCTTCGTCAACGGTGGCGAGCACGTGAGCGTCCCGGAGATCTCGACGCCGCTGTCGCTGTCGGTGATCCTGGGTGTCCTCGTCGTCACCACCGTCGCGAGTCTGGTGAAGAGCAGGTCAGGGGCTGACAAGGATCAGGCGCAGACCTGACGCGACCCGTCAGAACGGTCCGAAGACCTGGTTCCACTCGTCGATCCGCACGGCGTCGACGGCCTCGTGAGCCTGGAACGGGTCGTTGGCGAGGAAGGCCTCGGCGGCCTCGAGGTCGGCCGCGCTGATGATGATCAGCGCGCCCGACCCGTCCGGGTACGGCCCGGCGAGGAGCACGTTGCCCGCCTTGTTCTCCTCGCCGAGCCACTCCCGATGCAGCGGACGGTGCTGGTCGCGGAGTGCGGCCTTGGCCGGACGGTAGGTGTACTGGACGGCGAAAAAGGGCATCTGCTCACTCCTCGGAGATGGTGGCCAGCATCCTGGTGTTCCCCAGGGTGTTGGGTTTGACGTAACTCAGGTCCAGGAACTCGGCGACACCGGTGTCGTAGGAGCGGCACATCTCCTCGAACACCTCACGCGTGACCGGGGTGCCCTGGATCTCGCTGAACCCGTGCTTGGCGAAGAAGCTCGTCTCGAAGGTCAGCACGAAGACGCGGGACAGTTCGAGTTCGCGGGCGATCTCCATCAACCGGCCGACGATCTTGTGACCGATCCCGCGACCGGAGAACGTGGGGTCGACCGCGACCGTGCGGACCTCACCGAGATCGGCCCACAGCACGTGAAGGGCCCCGCAGCCCACGACCTCCCCGTCGAGTTCGCCGACCCAGAACTCCTGCACCGACTCGTACAGGGTGACGAGGTTCTTCTCCAGGAGGATCTTGCCCGCGTACTCGTCGATCAGTTCCTTGATGCGCGGCACGTCCGAGGCACGCGCGCGTCGCACCACGACATCGCCAGTAGTCGATTCGGGCGCAACGGGATCCGCCGTGGATTCGGGTTCGGCGGGCTCCGGGGAGACGGGGGACATGGGACATCACCTTAGTCCTGTGCGGACATGCGCATCGGCCCGGTTTAGCTTCTGCGCGGCGTGGGCCGATACCCTGTTGAGCGTGCGTATGAGAATTCCCGTGTATCGCGGAACCCGTCCGCGCCCGGGGGTGTGCTCATGACCGATCGCATTCGGCGGGCCGTCGACGAAAAAGGTATCGCGAATGTGGGCCGCGGGCCGGATCACATCACCGATCCGGTCGACCCGGTCCCGGTGGTCAACATCGCGAACGCACTCACCGTCTTCCGGATCCTCCTGGTCCCGGTGTTCCTGGCGGCCCTGTTCATGGAGTCCGGTGAATCCACGCTGTGGCGCACGGTGGCCACGGTCGTCTTTGCGGTCGCGGCCCTCACCGATCGGTACGACGGGCGCATCGCCCGGCAGCGCGGCCTGATCACCGACTTCGGCAAGATGGCCGACCCGATCGCCGACAAGGCCCTCATCGGCGGTGCGCTCGTCGGGCTCTCGATCCTCGGCATCCTGCCCTGGTGGGTCACCGCGGTCATCATCGCGCGCGAACTGTGGGTCACGGCGCTGCGCTTCTGGGTGCTGCGCCACAAGGTGATCCCAGCCAGCCGCGGCGGGAAACTCAAAACCCTGCTGCAGGCGGTCGCGATCGGTCTGTACCTCGCGCCGCTCGGCGGGGGATGGCAGATCGCCGCCGGGATCCTGATGGGTCTCGCGGTGGTCGTGACCATCTACACCGGGCTCGACTACACCTGGCAGGCGATCAAGGTCCGCTCCGGCGGGTCCGGCACCGGCACCCCCGATCCGGGGTCGGCGCCGCAGGCGCGACGGGCCGTCGGAGGAACCGGCGCGGGCCGCTGAGTTCGACTACTGTCGGGGGAACCGCGGCCGGGGAACGATCCGGCCGCGTGAGGCGTTGGCTGAGGAGTGAACAGGGAGAGGAGACTCGATGGCGATGCTCTTACGTGAGGCGCTCGGCGACAGCCTTCGTCGGGTCCGCACGCAGCAAGGTCGGACCCTTCGTGAGGTGTCCACCGGTGCACGCGTGAGTCTCGGTTACCTCTCCGAGGTCGAGCGCGGTCAGAAGGAGGCCTCGAGCGAACTGCTCGCGGCCATCTGCGACGCACTCGACGTGGAGATCGCCGACCTCCTCCTCGACGTCGGGCACGCGATGCGTCCCGCCGAGACGGTGGCCCCCGAGGTCGCCGAGGCCGGTCTCACCGCGACCAAGGTGGTCATCCCCGCGCCTGCCGGACGCCGCGACGCGACCGCGCTGGCCGCGGCCTGAACGCGCAGCCACTAGATTGGTCTGCACAGTCCTCAAACCCTTGAATGGAGTGACGTAGAGCATGGCGAACCCGTTCGTGAAGTTGTGGCGCTACCTGACGGCACTCGGTAACGCGAAGATCGACGAACACGCCGACCCGAAGGTCCAGATCCAGCAGGCGATCGAAGATGCTCAGCGTCAGCATCAGGCGTTGTCGCAGCAGGCCGCCTCGGTCATCGGCAACCAGCGACAGCTCGAGATGAAGCTGAACCGGCAGCTCGAGGACATCGAACGCCTGCAGGCCAACACCCGCCAGGCGCTGACGCTCGCCGATCAGGCCGCGGCCGCCGGGGACACCCACAAGGCCACCGAGTACACGAACGCCGCCGAGGCGTTCGCGGCCCAGCTGGTGACCGCGGAGCAGAGCGTCGAGGACCTCAAGTCGCTGCACGATCAGTCGCTTCAGGCTGCCGACCAGGCCAAGAAGGCCGTCGAGCGCAATGCGATGATCCTCCAGCAGAAGCTCGCCGAGCGCTCCAAGCTGCTCAGCCAGCTCGAGCAGGCGAAGATGCAGGAGCAGGTCAGCGCGTCGCTCAACCAGATGAGCGAGCTGTCGGTGCCCGGCAACACCCCGAGCCTCGACCAGGTGCGAGACAAGATCGAGCGCCGCTACGCCAATGCCCTCGGCTCGGCCGAACTGGCGAAGAACTCGGTCCAGGGCCGGATGCAGGAGGTCGAGCAGGCCGGCATCCAGATGGCCGGTCACTCCCGCCTCGAGCAGATCCGCGCCAGCATGCGCGGCGACGCCCTGCCGTCCGCCGGAGCGACCGCACCGCCGCTGCAGAAGGGGCAGCCGGCGACGCAGGCCACCCCGCCGACCACCGAGCCGCCCGCGCAGAACTGATCCGCGGCGCGTGCATGTCGCACTTGTCGCGGGTTCTGATGCAGGACATGCCTTTCCGGCCTTCGCCCTCGCCGAGCGGTTCGTCGAGGCGGGGCACCGGGCGACGGTCTACACCGGACTGAACTGGGCGGATGCCGCGCGTCGTCGTGGCATCGACATCGCCGAACTCCCGGGTCTCGCGGCCACGGATGTCGACGACGACGCCGACGCCGGGGACAAACTCGGCGCCCGTGCGGCGCGGATGGCGCAGCTGCTGGCACCCGTGCTGTCCGAGTCCGGCGCCGAACTCGTCGTCTCCGATGTCATCACCGTGTGCGGGGGATGGGCGGCGCAGCTGAACGGCCTGCCATGGATCGAGCTCTCGCCACATCCGCTGTACCTGCCGTCCCGCGGACTACCGCCGATCGGTTCGGGTCTCGCCCCGGGAACCGGGTTTCGTGGTCGCGTCCGGGACGCGCTGATGCGTGCCGCGACCGCGACCTCCATCCGCAAGGGCGAACGGCAGCGTGCCGCTGCGCGGGTGTCGATCGGTCTGCCCGCCGCCGACGACGGCCCGAGTGCGCGGTTCGTGGCGACCCTGCCCGGCCTCGAGGTGGCACGGCCCGACTGGCCCGCCGACACCCATCTGATCGGCCCACTCCTGTGGGAACCCACCGACGACCTCTTCGACCGCCCCGCCGGTGACGAGCCGCTGGTGGTACTCGCGCCGTCCACGGCCGAGACCGGCGCCGCCGACATGGTCGGTGTGGTGCTCGAGGCGCTGTCCGAGCCGGTTCTCGGACGGCGTGTCCGGGTGGTGGTCTCCGGGCTGCACCGGCCGACGGCCGAGGACCTGGCCCGCTTCGGCGGCGGCGTACCCGCCCCGATCACCGCGGGACTGGGACGGCAGGACGAGGTGCTGGCCCATGCCCGGGTACTCATCTGCGGCTCCGGGCACGGCATCCTCGCCAAGGCGATGACCGCCGGGGTGCCGGTGGTCGCGGTACCCGGCGGCGGCGATCAGTGGGAGCTGGCGAACCGTCTCCAGCGCGCGGGTGCCGGCCGGTGGGTCCGCCCGCTCACCGTCGACGCCGTCGCCGACGCCGTCCGCGCGGTCCTCGACGACACCGGACACGCCCGCTGCGCCGAGCGGATCGGGGAGAGCGGCACCGACACCGTCGACCCGGTGGTGGTGGCCGAACGTAGGGTGGGGCTGTGCGCCTGACCGAGTTCAACGAACTGATGACCACCGAATTCGGTGTGACACGGGCGGATTCGATCCTCGTCGACCATGTGCTCACCGAGTTCGCCGGCCGCACCGGTGCGCAGGCGATCGACGACGGGATCGACCCCCGCGATGTCTGGGTGGCGATCTGCCGCGACTTCGACGTGCCGCGACAGCGGTGGTGACACGCCCCGCGTGTCGCACTTGCCATCGAACACCTGTTCGTTCATTCTGGTGATCAGACGGAACCGAACGGGCCGCCGCCGCGTCTGAAGTATCGGGACCGAGGAGAAGAATGGGTCGCCGGGAGCGCCGCCAAGACTTGTCGGACCCACGCGATACCTTTCAGACATGAACGCCCGGACCGCACCGACCACCCGCCGGAAATCCGGCTCACAACCGAGGAGAACTCCGATGGCATCTGCGCCTCAAGACCGTGAGAAGGCTCTCGATCTGGCCCTCGCCCAGATCGACAAGAACTTCGGCAAGGGTTCGGTCATGCGTCTCGGTGAGGAGACTCGTCAGCCGATCGAGGTCATCCCGACCGGCTCGATCGCACTCGACGTCGCCCTCGGTATCGGTGGTCTGCCCCGCGGCCGCGTCGTGGAGATCTACGGTCCGGAATCCTCGGGTAAGACCACGGTGGCGCTGCACGCCGTCGCGAATGCCCAGGCCCAGGGCGGCATCGCCGCCTTCATCGACGCCGAGCACGCTCTCGACCCCGACTACGCCGCCAAGCTCGGTGTCGACACCGACGCGCTGCTGGTGTCCCAGCCCGACACCGGTGAGCAGGCTCTCGAGATCGCCGACATGCTGATCCGTTCGGGCGCTCTGGACATCCTGGTCATCGACTCGGTGGCCGCACTGGTGCCCAAGGCCGAGATCGAGGGCGAGATGGGCGACAGCCACGTCGGCCTGCAGGCCCGCCTGATGAGCCAGGCGCTGCGCAAGATGACCGGTGCGCTCAGCCAGTCCAAGACCACCGCGATCTTCATCAACCAGCTGCGTGAGAAGATCGGCGTCATGTTCGGTACGCCCGAGACCACCACGGGCGGTAAGGCTCTCAAGTTCTACTCGTCGGTGCGCCTCGACGTCCGGCGCATCGAGACCCTCAAGGACGGGACCGATGCCGTCGGTAACCGCACCCGCGTGAAGGTCGTCAAGAACAAGGTCGCGCCGCCGTTCAAGCAGGCCGAGTTCGACATCCTCTACGGTCACGGCATCAGCAAGGAGGGCTCGCTGATCGACATGGGTGTCGCCGAGGGCTTCATCCGCAAGTCCGGCTCGTGGTTCACCTACGAGGGCGATCAGCTCGGCCAGGGCAAGGAGAACGCCCGCAAGTTCCTGCTCGAGAACCTCGACATCCGCGACGAAATCGAGAAGAAGATCAAGGAGAAGCTCGGCGTCGGCGCCACCGTCGACGCCGACGACGTCGCCCCGGCGCCAGTCGAATTCTGATCGGTCCCGCCTGATCCGATATGAACGAGGCATCAAGCCCCGAACGGACGGACCCCGAGCGGACGCAGAAAAAGGGACCCAGTGCATGGGACTCCGCACTGCGGCTGCTCGGGGTCCGTGCGCGTTCACGGCACGAGATGCGGGAGAGGTTGACCCGCAAGGGATTCGACGCCGACACCGTCGACGAGGTGATGGCACGGCTCGACAAGCACCAGCTGCTCGACGACACCGATTTCGCCGCGGAGTGGGTGCGTTCCCGACACCTGAACTCGGGTAAGGGACGTGTGGCGCTCCGTCACGAACTGCGCACCAAGGGGATCTCGGAGTCGATCATCGCCGAGACCCTGGCCGACATCGATCCCGATGACGAACGCGGGGTCGCGGCGGGACTCGTCGAGCGAAAACTGACGCCGTCGGTCGTCGAACGCGTCGTCGCCGATCGTGCCGAGCGCGAGAAGACGCTGCGCCGGCTGGTCGCATTCCTTGTGCGGCGCGGTTATTCGCAGTCGCTGGCCTTCGACGTGGTGGGGGAGGCGCTCGGCGCGTTGGACGACGCCTGACGCCTCCCCGTCACGGGATCACTCGGATCAGAGCAGGTTCTCCGACGCGGCCTGCTCGGTCTTCTCCGGGTCCGCGGGCTCGGTCGCCCGACGCCCCTGACGCAGCCGTCGTTCGACGTAGGTCGCCAGGTTCGACAGCCCGAAGTTGATGAGGATCATGATGATCGCCACCACGATCAGCGCCGGGATGTAGTTGCCGTAGCGCGAGGCCGACAGCAGACCGCTGCGTACGACCTCCGAGTAGCCGATGATGTAGCCCAGCGCGCTGTCCTTCAGGGCCACCACCATCTGCGAGATCAGTGCCGGCATCATCGCGGTGATCGCCTGGGGGAGCAGCACGATCCTCATCATCTGGCTCTTCCGCAGACCCAGCGCCATCGACGCCTCGGTCTGGCCCTTCGGCAGCGAGTTGATGCCCGAGCGCAGGATCTCGGCCATCACCGACCCGTTGTAGAGCGTGAGGCCGGTGACCACGGCGGCGAACGCCAGCATCGACGACGGGAAGATGCCGTAGATGGCGAACAAGAACCAGGTGAACACCATCAGGATCAGCACCGGGATCGCGCGGAACACCTCGACGAATACGCTCGAGACGGCACGCACCCAGAGATGATCCGACAGCCGGCCGATGCCGAGGACGGCACCGAGGATCAGCGACAGCACGATCGAGACGGCGGCCGCCGCGAGCGTGCGCCACAGGCCGGGCAGGATGTAGCCGGTCCAGGTGGACCAGGTGACGAACGGGCTCCACTTCTCGCCGGTGAACTGCTCGTTGGCAGCGAGCACGGTGATCACGTAGATCGCGATCGCCGCGAGGATCGCGATGAACAGGATCGCTGTCAGGCGGTTCCGGGTTCGTGCGCGTGGGCCGGGGGCGTCGTACAGGACAGTCGATTCGGCGCTCATCGTTTCACCGCCAGTCGCTTGGCGAGGTAGCCGAAGACGGCTCCCTCGGTGAGGGTGATGATCATGAAGCCCACGGCGATGACGCCGAAGATCACGAACAGCTGGTCGGAGAAGGTCTCGATCTCGGTCTTCATGAGGGCCGCGGCCTCGGCGACGCCGATGACCGAGGCGACCGTGGTGTTCTTCGTCAGCGCGATCAGCACGCTGCCCATCGGACCGATGACGGCTCGAATGGCCTGCGGCAGCACGATGATCCCGAACACCTGGGTGAAGGGCATGCCCAGCGACCGCGCTGCCTCCGCCTGCCCGAGGGGCACGGTGTTGAAGCCGGAGCGCAGCGTCTCACAGACGAACGTCGACGTGTAGAGGACGAACGCGAGCACCGCGAGCCAGAAATTGTTGGACTTGATCGTCGGCGCGAAGGTCAGCCCCAGGTTCTGGTACAGGCCGATCGCGCAGAACAGCACGACGAGCGTCAACGGGGTGTTGCGGACGACGTTGACGTAGACCCCGGCGAAGGCGCGCATCACCGGGACGGGGGACACCCGCATCGCGGCGAGGATCGTGCCCCAGACCAGCGAGCCGATCGCCGAATAGAAGGTCAACTGGATGGTCACCCAGAAGGCGGGCCACAGCTGGGGGCCCATGCTCTCCCACAGAGAGGCGTCATTCATCGATTACTCCTCTCACTCGAGTCCGGGCGGGCACGGCGTGGACGGTGAATCGAGGAACTCGAGGTCACCGGGGTCCGGCAGGTAGGGGAACTTCGAACCGGGACGGTCCGCGCGGGCGATGATCTCGTCCACGTACTCGTTGCCGAGTGCTTCGCGGAGGTCGGCGTTCCAGGGCGACTCGATGCCCTCGGCCGGGGTCAGCATGGTGTCGAGGGCCTTGTTGATCGCCTCGACCGCGGCGGTGTCGCCGAGTGCGACACCCACGCCGTAGCGTTCGGTCGAGAACGGGCTGCCCGCCGTCTTCAGCGCGTCCTTGACGCACGCGTCCTTGAGGTACGTCATCTCGACGAGCTTGAACTCGTCCTTCCAGAAGTTGGAGTAGCCGGCGAGGATCGCCTCGTCGGTCGTCAGCGCGTCGACCTTGCCGCGGCGGAGCGCCTCGACGCAGGCCGAGTAGGAGTCGTACTCCTGCAGCTGCACGGTCGGCAGCTGCGCCTTCACGTTCTGCGCCGACGTCGAGCCGGTGACCGAACAGAGCTTCTTTCCGTTGTCGAGGTCGGCCAGCTCGGAGATCGAGTTGTCGTCGTCACGCACCATCAGGCCCTGGTAGGTCTGCAGGTAGGGGCCGCCGAACGACACCTTCTTGGAACGGCTGGCGTTGATCGAGTAGGTGGCGGCGATCAGGTCGACCTCGCCGTTGTCGATCATCGCCTCGCGGCGGGCCGACGGCGTCTCGCGCCAGGTGATCTCCGGGTGATCGACGCCGAGGTCGTCCGCGATGGAGTTGACCACGTAGGTGGCGACCGACGCGTCGAAGCCGGTGACGTTGCCGTCCGGCTCGTACAGGCCGAGGCCGGGCTGGTCGAACTTGACGCCCAGGACGACCGCTCCGTCACGGATCGAGCTGAGCAGGTTGCGGGGTTCGGTGCTGCCACATCCCGACAGCAGTCCGGCGAGCAGTGCCCCGACCGCGACGACCAGTCCGGCGCCACGCCATCGGGACACCTGCGGGCGTACTCGGTGTGTTTCCTGACTCATCCGCATCTCAGTGCCCCAGGATCTTGCCGAGGAAATCGCGTGCTCGGTCGGTCTTGGGGTCGGTGAAGAAGGTGTCGGGTTCGGCGTCCTCGATGATCGCGCCGTCGGCCATGAAGATCACCCGGTCGGCGGCCTTGCGGGCGAAGCCCATCTCGTGGGTGACCACGAGCATCGTCATGCCCTCTTTGGCCAGGGCGACCATGACGTCGAGGACCTCGTTGACCATCTCGGGGTCGAGCGCCGAGGTCGGCTCGTCGAACAACATGACCTTCGGATCCATGGCGAGGGAGCGGGCGATGGCGACGCGCTGTTGCTGGCCGCCGGACAGCTGGGCGGGGTACTTGTCCTTCTGGCTGGCGATGCCGACCCGCTCGAGCAGTTCCAGCGCCCGCTTGCCGGCGTCGGCCTTGGACTTCTTGCGCACCTTCGTCGGTGCGAGGGTGACGTTCTCGAGGATCGTCTTGTGGGAGAACAGATTGAAGGACTGGAACACCATGCGACGTCGGCACGGAGTCGAGCGAGGTCCTTGCCCTCGGCGGGCAGGAGCTGACCCTCGACCCGGATCTCACCCTCGTCGATCGGTTCGAGGCGGTTGATCGTCCGGCAGAGAGTGGACTTGCCCGATCCGGACGGACCGAGGACCACGACCACCTGTCCGGCGGGAACCTCGAGGTCGATGTCCTTGAGGACGTGCAGCGACCCGAAGTGCTTCTGCACCCCGCGCATCGCGATCATCGGCTGGGACCCGGGGTCCGCGGACTTGCTCGGCGAAACGGTCATTGGAGAACCCTAACCAAATTCGTGCCGAGGAGCGGTACCGGTCACGCAACGTCGGCGATTTGCGTCGGCACCGTACCCTGGTAGGAGTGAGTATCGAGTTGTCGGATCGGCCTGACCAGGCTGCATCAGCCCCAGGCCCCCTCGGCGATCAAGCACCCCGCAGCTACCAGGTTCGAACCTACGGCTGCCAGATGAACGTCCACGACTCCGAACGCATCTCCGGGCTCCTCGAGGACGCGGGTTATGTGCGTGCCGGCGAGGACGACGACGCCGATCTGGTCGTGTTCAACACGTGTGCCATCCGCGAGAACGCCGACAACAAGCTCTACGGCAACCTGTCGCACCTGGCGCCGGTGAAATCCCAGCGGCCCGGCATGCAGATCGCCGTCGGCGGTTGCCTCGCGCAGAAGGACAAGGACACCGTCATCGCCAAGGCGCCGTGGGTCGACGTCGTGTTCGGCACCCACAACATCGGCTCGCTGCCGGCGCTGCTCGACCGTGCCCGTCACAACGAGGAGGCGCAGGTCGAGATCCTCGACTCCCTGGAGCGCTTCCCGTCGACGCTGCCCGCCAAGCGCGACTCGGCCTACTCCGGTTGGGTGTCGGTGTCGGTGGGCTGCAACAACACATGCACCTTCTGCATCGTGCCGTCGCTGCGCGGCAAGGAGGTCGACCGCCGACCCGGTGACGTGCTCGCCGAGGTCCGGGCACTCGTCGACCAGGGTGTCGTCGAGGTGACGCTGCTCGGTCAGAACGTCAACGCCTATGGCATGTCCTTCGCCGATCCGGACCAGCCGCGCAACCGCGGCGCCTTCGCCGAACTGCTGCGTGCCTGCGGCGACATCGAAGGACTCGAACGGGTCCGGTTCACCTCGCCGCATCCCGCCGAGTTCACCGACGACGTCATCGAGGCGATGGCCGAGACCCCCAACGTGTGCCCGCAGCTGCACATGCCGCTGCAGTCCGGCTCCGACCGCATCCTGAAGGCGATGCGACGCAGCTACCGCCAGACCAGGTTCCTCGGCATCCTCGACAAGGTCCGCGCGGCGATGCCTCATGCGGCGATCACCACCGACATCATCGTCGGGTTCCCGGGGGAGACCGAGGAGGACTTCCAAGCGACCCTCGACGTCGTGGAACGCGCCCGGTTCTCCAGCGCCTTCACCTTCCAGTACTCGCCGCGCCCGGGAACCCCGGCCGCGACGATGCCCGACCAGGTGCCCGCCGACGTCGTCGGTGAGCGCTACCAGCGACTCATCGCGCTGCAGGAACGAATCTGCCTGTCCGAGAACGAATCCCTGACCGGCACCGAGGTGGAACTGCTCGTCGTCGCCGACGAGGGACGCAAGTCCGCCGAGACCCGGCGGATGACCGGTCGCGCGCGGGACGGACGCCTGGTGCACTTCGCGCCCGGCGACACCGCGGGCATCCGACCCGGCGACGTGATCCACACCGTGGTCACCGCGGCCGCGCCGCACCACCTGATCGCCGACGCCGGGGTGCTCTCGCACCGCCGCACGCGCGCCGGCGACGCCCACGAGCAGAGCCGCACGCCCACGACCGCCCCCGTCGGAGTCGGCCTCGGCCTGCCGACGATTGGTCCCCCCGTACCCACCCCCGCCACCGCCGCTGCACCCGCGTCCGCCGGATGCGGCTCCTGCGGCTAGAGCGCGCGCCACACCAGACCCACTCGTGAGAAGAGGCGATGACATGTCCGAGAACCCGGACCGCACACCCGGCGCTTCCGACCGGGACGCGTTGAAGGAATACGAACAGGACCTGAGGAAGGCCGAGCGCAAGGTCGCCGGTGAGATCGACCCCGGCGCACGCGCGGTGGTCGTGGCCATCGCCGTATTGCTGGCCATGGTGTCGCTGGTCCTGCCGCACACCGGCTCGGTCACCGGCCTCGAGGTGCTGTCCTTCGCGCCGGAGGCCGCAGCCGAACGAGTCACCATCGTGTCGAAGATCTTCGTCTACCTGGTGGCGATCTTCGGCATCGTGGTCTCGATGCTCGCGCTGCTGACCCGCCGGTGGATTCTGGCGTGGATCGCCTTGTGCGGCTGTGCGATCGCCTGCGTGGCCGGAATGCTCGCCTGGTGGTCGCGCAACACCCCCGGCGTCGGTGGCGTGGAGCCTCCGTCGGGTGTGGGCATCGGACTGGTCCTCGGCTGGATCTCGGTCTTCGTCCTGACCTTCCACTGGTCACGCGTGGTGTGGGCGCGCTCGTCCTACCAACTGGCGATGGAGGCCGAGCGTCGCCGCCAGGCTGCCGAGCAGGAAGCCTATGCCTCGGCGCTCTACCACAAGGACCCCGAACAGCCGAAGTAGTCGGCGGCCCGGGGTCCTCGGGTCGTTGTAGCGGGTTCGCTCAGCGGTCGGTGACGGCGCTGTGGGCGGCCTCGGCCCACTCGCGCCACTGCGCGGCCTGCTCGCGCAGCGACGCCGCCTCACGGTCCTTGCCCTTCTCCACAGCCTTGCGGGCCTGCTCCTCGAACTGCGCGGCGCGGTCGGCGAACTGGGCGGCACGCGCCTGGGCCTCCGGGTCGGTGCGCTGCCACTGGGCGTCCTCGGCGTCGCGGATGCGCTTCTCGATCGCTCGTGCGCGTCCCTCCAGCGAGTGCATCTGATCGCGCGGGACCTTGCCGATCTCGTCCCACTTGTGGCGGAACGCCCGGAACTCACGACGCGCCGCGTCGAGGTCGGCGGCCGGGTCGATGGCCTTCTCGGCGGCCTCGAGCAGCGCGATCTTGGCGGTCGCGTTGGCCGCGAACTCGGCGTCGCGTTCGGAGGTCGCGGCGTTGCGGGCGTTGAAGAAGACGTCCTGAGCGGCCTTGAACCGCTGCCAGAGTGCCTCGTCGGTGTCGCGGGGCGCGCGGCCGGCGGCCTTCCACTCACCCAGGAGTTCGCGGAACCTGGCCGAGGTGGGACCCCAGTCGGTCGACGAGGACAGTTCCTCGGCGCGGGCGATCAGCGCTTCCTTGCGTTCCTTGGCCCCGGCGCGCTCGCGGTCGAGCTCGGCGAAGTGGGCACCACGGCGGCGGTTGAAGGCATCGCGTGCCTTCGCGTAGCGCTTCCACAGGGCGTCATCGGTCTTGCGATCGATACCCTTGATGGTCTTCCACTCGTCGAGGATCTCGCGGAGTCGATCGCCGGCACCCTTCCAGTTGGTGGCCTCGGCGCCGATCTGTTCGGCCTCGGTGGCAAGGGTCTCCTTGCGGGCGATGGCGGTGGCGCGGGTCTTCTCACGCTCGGCGCGCAGCGACTCGGCGACCTCGTCGGCGGAACCGACGATGGCCTCCAGTCGACGCTGTAGCGCGGCGACATCGCCGATGACGTGGGCGTCGGGCAGGTCGTCGAGCAGGTGCTTGGCGGCTGCCTGGGCCTTGCGCGGGTCACCGGACCGTGCACTGAGACGTTCCTCGAGGATCTCGACCTCGGTGGCGAGGTCGTCGAAGCGGCGCGCGAAGTGGGCCAGACCCTCTTCGACGGTGCCGGCCTGCCACTGGCCGATCTCGCGCTCGCCGTCGGCGGTCTTGAGCCACACCACACCGGAGGAGTCGATGCGACCGTATCGGTGCGGGTCGCCGGCACTGATGTGCGTGATGACGGGTTCGTGCGGACCGGGTCGTGGGCCCGGCTTGGGACGCGGACCGGGTTTGGGGCGGGGCGTCGGGACCGGAGTGCTCGTCTGCGGCGCCTCGGTGGCCGTGGAGGGATCGGTCGGGTGGGTCATCTGCACATGTCCTGCCGCTCAGTGGTGCCGCGCGTCACGGCTGCCGGTCGCTGGGTCGGTTCTCGCGGGGCATCGTAACGCCCCGTCGACAGCCGACAGTACGGATCCATTCAAGCAGTTCAGGCGCGTGCATGTGGCGTGCGCGGCGAGTTGTCGGAATCCGTGTCGGGGTTCGGGCGTCGGTCGCGATGTCTGGTTCGACTAGCGTCGTGGTGTGCTTGCGGCCGTCGTCTTCGTACCGAGTGCCCCGTTGCTGGTACCCGAATTGGCCGGTCCGTCGGCGTTCGACACCGAACCCGTGCGATCGGCGGTGCGGGATGCCCTTGCCGACGCGGCGTCGACCGGGATCGATCGCTGGGTCGTGGTCGGCGCCTCCGACGACCCGGTGACCGGACCGGTGGAGGAGTCGGGGTCGGGCGGTTTCGCCCGGTACGGGGTCGACGTCCGGGTGAGCGTGAGCGATCGGACCGGTCGTCGGATGAGTCTGTCCGCCCTGATCGGAGCCTGGCTGCGTGAGTGGGCGGCGCTGGGACCGACGAGCATGTCGATCGTCGGCCGGGCGACGACGCCCGCCGAGTGCGCGGTCATCGGTGCGGATCTCGGCGCACGGCTGAGGAAGTCGCCGGAGCGGATCGGACTCCTGGTCGTCGGCGACGGCTCGACCGCGCTGACCCCCAAGGCGCCGGGCGGTGGCCGACGGGATTCCGCGGTTGCCCTCAACGACTCGATCGTCGCGGCGATCGCCGCCGCCGACACCGCTGCCCTCCTGGACCTCGACGACGCGCCCTGCGACACGGAGGGAGTCGGCGGCCGGGTCGCATGGCAGGTCGCCGCCGCCGCGGTCGACCACTCCGGTTCCGGCGTCGTCGCGAAGACGAGGTACGCCGAAGCCCCGTTCGGGGTCGGCTACGTCGTCGGCACGTGGACCGTCACCGGTGACCGTTCATGAGCGACCAACCGGCCCTGCGGCCGATCATGGTCGTCGGCCCGACCGCGTGCGGGAAGTCCGACCTCGCCCTCGACCTGGCCGAGCGGCTGGGCGGGGAGATCGTCAACATCGACGCGATGCAGCAGTACCGCGGCATGGACATCGGCACGGCCAAGGTCCCGGTCGCCGAACGCCGCGGCATCCCGCACCACCAGATCGACGTCCTCGACGTGACCGAGGTGGCCACCGTCGCCCGGTACCAGCAGGCCGCGGCCGCCGACGTGGAGCGACTCCTCGCCGCAGGTCGCGTCCCGGTCATCGTCGGCGGTTCGATGATGTACGTCCAGGGGCTGCTCGACAACTGGCAGTTCCCGGCGACCGACCCCGAGGTCCGCGGCCGGTACGAGGAGATGCTCGCCGAACGCGGCGTCGCCGAGATGCACCGGCTGCTGGCGTCGGTCGACCCCGCCGCGGCCGCAACGATTCTCGACACCGACGGCCGGCGCATCGTCCGCGCACTGGAGGTCGTAGAACTGACCGGGCAACCGTTCGCGGCGTCGCAGCCGACGATCGGCGAACCCCGGTGGGGGACCGTGATCCTCGCGCTCGACCGGGAGACCGCCGAACTCGACGACCGGATCGCGCGTCGTACCCGGCTGATGTTCGAGACCGGGCTGCCCGACGAGGTCGAGACCCTGTGCGCCGGCGGACTGCGGGAGGGGCGCACGGCCTCGCAGGCGATCGGCTACAAGCAGGTGCTCGCCGCCCTCGACGGTGAGTACGACATGGCCCAGGCCGAGGAACTCACCTTCATCGGCACCCGCCGGTACGTGCGCAGGCAGCGGTCGTGGTTCCGCCGCGATCACCGCGCCGTCTGGCTCGACGCCGCCGCCCCCGACCTCGCCGACCGCGCCCTCGCCGCCGCCGCTGTCTGAGGTCACCGGCGCCTGACGCTCTGCGCGAGAAGTAGTCTGGTGCGCGTGAGTTCTCATCAGACGGGTCTGCGCTTCGTCAAGGGCCACGGCACCCAGAACGACTTCGTCGTGCTCGCCGATCCGGCCGCCGAGCTGTCGCTCGACGCCGAGATGGTCGCGGCACTGTGCGACCGGCAGCGGGGCATCGGTGCCGACGGTCTGCTGCGCGTGGCGCGCACGGGTGCGCTCGTCGAACGCGGCGTCCTCGACGCACTGCCGGACGGCGTCGCGGCCGACGACTGGTTCATGGACTACCGCAACGGCGACGGCTCGATCGCCGAGATGTGCGGCAACGGCGTCCGGGTCTTCGCCCACTTCGTCCGCGCGACCGGACTCACCGACACCGACACCTTCACCGTGGGCTCGCGTGCCGGAGCCCGGCCCGTGACCATCCACTCCTTCGACGACGTGCACGCCGAGGTCACCGTGGAGATGGGTGTCGCCCGCCTCGACGGCACCTCGGTCGTGCGCATCGGCGACGACATCTATCCGGGTGTCAAGGTCGACGTCGGGAACCCGCACCTGGCGTGCGTGGTCGCCGACCTCACCGCCGACGGCCTCGCGGCTGTCGACTTCACCGCCGGCGTGGTCATCGAGGCCGACGACTTCCCGAACCGGGCCAACGTCGAGCTGCTCACCCCGCCGGTCGAGGACGTCGACGGACGTCTGTACGCGCGGATGCGGGTCTCGAACGCGGCGTCGGAGAGACGCGTAGCTGCGGAACGGGCCTGGTCGCGGCCACGCGCGCCGCCCTCGACGCGCGCGGACAGGACACCGGCGAGCTGCGCATCGGCATCCCGGGCGGCGAGGTCACCGTGACGATCCGGACCGACGGCTCGACCCTGCGTGGCCCGTCGATGCTGGTCGCCGACGGCGTCCTGCGACCGGGCTGGGACCGCTGAGCCGATAATCACGTGCTCGGCGGGGGCGGGGCGTGAGACCATGGATCCCGTATGACCGAATCATCAGCACAGATCCTGTCCGACGCGGACCTCGACGATCGCCCCGGTGACCCCCACCGCGACGACGATCCGACCGTCGGCGAACTCCAACTCTCCGAGCGTGCGTCACTCCAGCGCGTCGCCGGGCTCTCCACCGAACTCACCGACGTCACCGAGGTCGAGTACCGGCAGCTCCGCCTCGAGAAGGTGGTCCTCGTCGGTGTCTGGACCGAGGGCAGCGCCGCGTCGGCCGAGGCCAACATGGCCGAGCTCGCCGCCCTGGCGGAGACCGCCGGTTCGCAGGTGCTCGACGCGTTGATACAGCGCCGTTCGAAGCCGGACTCGGCGACCTACATCGGTAGCGGCAAGGCCGAGGAACTCCGCGAGATCGTCCTGGCGACCGGGGCCGACACCGTCATCTGCGACGGTGAGCTCACGCCCGCCCAGCTGACCGCGCTGGAGAAGGTCGTCAAGGTCAAGGTCATCGACCGGACCGCCCTGATCCTCGACATCTTCGCCCAGCACGCCACGTCCCGAGAGGGCAAGGCGCAGGTCTCGCTGGCGCAGATGGAATACATGCTCCCGCGCCTGCGTGGTTGGGGTGAGTCGATGTCCCGGCAGGCCGGTGGCCGTGCCGGCAGCAACGGCGGTGTGGGTCTGCGTGGGCCCGGTGAGACCAAGATCGAGACCGACCGCCGGCGCATCCGTGAGCGGATGGCCAAGCTGCGCCGCGAGATCCGCGACATGAAGAAGGCGCGCACCACCAAGCGTGCGGCGCGCAACCGTTCGGCCATCCCGTCGATCACCGTCGCCGGCTACACCAACGCCGGCAAGTCGAGCCTGGTCAACGCGATGACCGGCGCCGGTGTGCTCGTCCAGGACGCGCTGTTCGCGACCCTCGACCCGACGACGCGCCGGGCCACCCTCGACGACGGGCGGGCCGTGGTCTTCACCGACACGGTCGGTTTCGTCCGCCACCTGCCGACCCAGCTCGTCGAGGCGTTCCGGTCGACGCTGGAGGAGGTCGTCGACGCCGATCTGCTCCTGCACGTGGTCGACGGATCGGATCCGTTCCCGATGGAACAGATCTCGGCGGTACGTCAGGTCATCAGCGAGGTCGTCGCCGAGGAGAAGGCGGAGGCGCCGCCGGAACTGCTGGTGATCAACAAGATCGACGCGATCGACGGTAACCGGCTCACCGAGCTGCGCGGCGCGGTCGGCGCCGACGCGGTGTTCGTCTCGGCACGCACCGGCGAGGGACTGCCCGAACTGTTCGACCGGGTCCGCGAGTTCGTGGGCCGCGAAGACGTCGAGCTCACCATCGAGGTGCCGTTCTCCCGCGGCGACATCGTCTCCCGGATCCACAGCGAGGGCGAGGTCCTCACCTCCGAGCACACCGAGTCGGGTACCACCATGAAGGTCCGCGTCCCGGCCGCTTTCGCGGGCGAGATCGCGGACCTCGAGGTCTAGCTGTCAGTCGGCATCCAGGTCGGTTTCGACGAGGGTGACGATCTTGTCGAGCGCCGCCTGGTCCTCGGCGGTCACCACGACCCGGGTGCCCTTCTCGGCGCCGAGCGTCATGATCATCAGCGCGGAACCGGCGTCGACCGGGTCGCCGCCCTCGAGTCCGAGGGTCACGGTGCTGCCGGTGTCGGCGACGGCCTCGGCGATGATCGTGGCCGGCCGGGCGTGCAGGCCGACTGCCGATCCGACGGTGACGGTGGTGCTGGGCATGGTGCCTCCTGTGTTGGCGATTGCTTGTCGGTTGGTGGTTGTGCGTGGCGATGTGGTCGCGCGTCGGGGTCTGGACTTCAGGCTGCCACGGCCTCGAGATCGGCCGCGGCGATCTCGCGGGTCCGGCCGAACTGCTTCGCCGCGATCACCACGACCGCGCTCAGGACGGTGCCGGCGAGCAGGGCCACGAGGAACAGCACCCAGCTGTTCATGGCGAAGAAGACGAAGATGCCGCCGTGCGGGGCGCGGAGCTCGACACCGAATGCCATGATCAGTGCGCCGGAAAGGGCGCCGCCGGCCATCATCGACGGGATGACTCGGAACGGGTCGGCCGCGGCGAACGGGATGGCGCCCTCGGAGATGAACGACGCCCCGAGAAGCCATGCGGCCTTGCCGTTCTCGCGTTCGGGTTCGGTGAACAGGCCGGGACGCAACACCGTTGCGAGCGCCAGGGCGAGCGGCGGGACCATGCCGGCACACATGACGGCGGCCATGATCTGGAACTGTGCGGGACCGGCGGTCGCGGCATCGGCGATACCGGCGGTGGCGAACAGGTAGGCGGTCTTGTTGACCGGGCCGCCGAGGTCGAAGCACATCATCAGACCGAGCACGATGCCCAGGACGACGGCCGATCCGCCGGACATGCTCTCGAGTCCGGAGTTCATCTGCTCGGTCAGCCAGGCGAGCGGCTTGCCGAGAACCAGGTAGAGCAGACCGCCGACGATCAGGCTGCCGAACAACGGGATGACCACGACCGGCATCAGTCCACGGGCCCACTGCGGCACGGGGAGTCGCGAGATCCACAGGCACGCGGCACCGGCGATGAGGCCGCCGATGAGTGCGCCGATGAAGCTCGCGCCGACTGCGAGGGACACGATGCCCGCGACGAAACCGGGTGCGATGCCGGGACGATCGGCGATCGCAAAGGAGATGTACCCGGCCAGGACCGGGACGGCGAGTCCCATCACCCCCGACCCGATCGCGAAACTGACCGCGCCGAGGTACTGGAGGAGACCCCCGGAGGGGAGATCCCAGAGGCTGTTGTTCAGGGCGATGAAGGCGGCGTCGTTGAGGGAACCGCCGGCATCGAGCGTACTGTTGGCGATCTCGTAGCCCGCGAGCAGGAAGCCCAGCGCGATGAGCAGACCGCCCGCCGCGACGAACGGGATCATGTAGCTGACACCGGTCATGAGTGCCTGACGGGTGCGCCCGGCCAGTCCGACGCCGGATGAACCCGCCTCGGCGGACTCGGTGCCGCCGTCGTCGGTCACGCGAGCCGCATCCGGATTCCGTCCGGCCGCAACGGCTTCGGCGATCATCGTGTCGGGTTCGTTGATGGCGCGCTTGACGCCCGAGGCGATCACCGGCTTGCCGTGGAAGCGGCCCTTGCCCTTGACCCCGATGTCGGTGGCGAAGATGACGGCGTCGGCGGACGCGATGACCTCGGGATCGAACGGTGTGGTGGCCGAGGAGCCCTGCGTCTCCACCGCGAAGTCGACCCCGGCCCGTTCGGCAGCGTACTTCAGTGCGTCCGCGGCCATGTAGGTGTGCGCGATCCCGGTGGGGCAGGCGGTGATCGCGAGGATGCGCGGCCGGTTCTCGGAGACCGTCTCGCTGCGCTTCTCGGTGGCGGCCGGGGTCTCCCTCGCCGCCGGGGCTGCCGGGGGAGTGGCGGCCTTCCCGGCGTCGGGATCGATGGCCGCGGTGACCAGTTCGATGACGCGGTCGTCGGTCTCGGCCTCGCGGAGGCTCGCCACGAAGTCGGGGCGGACGAGCGAGCGCGCCAGGGAACTCAGCAGTTTCATGTGCGCGGCCGCACCGCCCTCGGGGGCGGCGATGAGGAAGACGAGATCCGCCGGACCGTCGGGTGCGCCGAAGTCGACCTTGCGGGACAGGCGCGCCATGGCGAGGCTCGCCGACGTCACCGATGCGGTGCGGGCGTGCGGGATCGCGATGCCACCGGGTAGTCCGGTGGCGGACTTGGCCTCTCGCTCGAGTGCCGCCCGGGCCAGGTCGGCGGGATCGGTGGTCCGTCCGGCCGCGGCCAGAGCATCGGCGAGAGTGGTGATGACGGCGGCGGGGTCGGCGCCGGCGTCGACGTCGAGACTCACCGTCTGCGCGGTGATGATCTGCTCGGTCATGGGATGTCCTTCGGCAATGTGGGTCGGGGGTTTGTGGGGGTCCTGTGGGCGCGGGATCGGCTTCATCTCATCGGCCGGCCCCGGAGAGTTCCGTGATCGTGACCCCGGACAGGTCGAGATGATCGGGAGTGGGGGAGGCGGTGCCGGCGAGCGCGGCGGCCGCCGAACCGTAGGCGACGGCGGAGCGGAGACATTCCGGAGCCGACGCACCGCGCGTCTGGGCGATGAGGAAGCCGGCCAGGGACGAGTCGCCCGCGCCGACGGTGCTGCGCGGGACGATCGGCGGTGGGGTCGCGCACCAAGTGCCCGCAGCGGTGACGAGGACGGCGCCCCGCGCCCCCAGCGTCGCCAGGACGCTGCCGCCGATCTGCTCGACAAGGGCCTGCGAGGCGGTCACGACCGGCCGGAGATCGTTGCGCGACAGGGAATCACGGAGCTCGGCGGCATCGGCGCCGGTGAGTTCGGCGAGTTCGTCCTCGTTGGGTTTGATCAGGTCGACACGTCCTGCCGCGGCTGCGCGCAACGGTGCTCCCGAGGTGTCCACGGCCACGCGGCATCCGGCGGTGACCAGCGCGTCGGCGACCGTCCGGTACCAGTCCTCCGGCACGCCGGGTGGAAGTGATCCACACAGCGTGACCCACTCCGCGCCGTTCGCGTGGGTGCGGATCAGAGTGGACAGCGACTCGAGCTGAGCTGCTGTCAGGGTCACGCCCGGGGCGTTGATCTTCGTGGTGGTGCCGTCGGATTCGGCGATGGTGACGTTGGAACGGACCTCGCCGTCGACGGGGACGGCGTCGTAGGGGAGTCCGAGGTCGTCGAGCGCGGCGAGCAGGGGGTCGCCGGTGCGAGCGGGCAGCAGGGCCCGTGTCGAGAGACCGGCGGCGGCGACGGTGCGGGCGACGTTGACGCCCTTGCCGCCCGGTTCGGCGCGGACGACGCCGGCCCGCTGGACCTCGCCGCGTCGCAGCGGGGTGGCGAGTTCGAGGGTGCGGTCGACGCTGGGATTGGCGGAGACGGTGAGGATCACGCGATCACGACCTCGACGCCGCGGGCGGACAGTGCGGCCGAGAACTGCGGATCGACGCCGGAATCGGTGATGAGAACGTCGATGTCGTCGATGCCGGCGAAACCGGACAGCTCCTCGCGCTCCATCTTCGAACTGTCGGCGAGGACGACGACGCGGCGGGCTGCGGCGACCATCGCCGCCTTCACCGCCGCCTCGTCGGGATCGGGGGTGGACAGACCGTGCGCCTCGCTCAGGCCGTTGGTGCCGATGAACGCGGTCGTCACGCGGAGTCGGCCGAGCGCGGCGACCGTTTCGGCGCCGACCGTCGCCTGCGTGAGTCCGCGGACGCGACCGCCGAGGGAGTGGAGACCGTCGGCATGGCGTCCGGCGAGCAGCCCGGCGATCGGGAGGCTGTTGGTGATCAGTGTGAGATCGCGGTCGCGCGGCATGGCCTCGGCGGCCCGGAAGGTGGTGGTGCCGGCGTCGAAGAGCACCGATCCGCCGTCGGGCGGGAGGAAACGAAGCGCGGCACGGCCGATCGCGGCCTTCTCCTCGGTCTGTTCCGTCTCGCGCTCGTCGATGCCGAGTTCACCGATCACGCGCAGGACCTCGGGGCGGACGGCACCGCCGTGGACTCGCTGCAGGTGCCCGGCACGTTCGAGCACCGCGAGGTCGCGGCGGACCGTCTCACTGGTCACGTCGAACTTCGCGGCGAGCTCGGCGACCGAGGCGCGTCCTGCGACGCGTACCTCCTCGGCGATGGCCTGCTGTCTCTCCTCGGCGTACACACCGGCTCCGTTCTGATCGTTCCCGTGGCGCTGATCGGGCCGTCCAATGTGGGAACATGTGGCTTTGCGTGTTGTAGTAATTGTGTTTACGCCTGTTTATGTTGACAAGTCAAGAAGAATTTGTAACCGTGGTCACATGACGCAGATTCTGACGGGGACGCCGGTTGTCGGTGGTGTGGCTCTCGGGCCCGCACTCTGGCCGGGACGCCGACCCGACCACTCCGCAGAGGCACTGGGCGCAGGCGTCGAGATCGCCGAGGACCGTCGCGCCGACGAGGCCGAACGGTTCACCGCCGCGGCGGCCGCGGTCGCCGCGCGCCTACGTGAGCGTGCATCGCAGAACACCGGCGTCGCCGCCGAGGTGCTCACCGCAACGGCCGGACTCGCGGAGGACCGCGGCTGGATCGGTGCCGCCTCGGGTCTGATCGCCAAGGGCGCCTCGGCGCCGTCGGCCGCCGTCGCCGCCACTGAACAGTTCGCCGCCGTGTTCACCAAGCTCGGTGGGCTCATGGCCGAGCGCGTCACCGATCTCAACGACGTCCGCGACCGCGTCCTCGCCGAACTCCTGGGCCTCCCCGAGCCCGGCGTGCCCACGCCGGACGTGCCCTCGGTCCTCCTCGCCGACGACCTCGCGCCCGCCGACACCGCGGGGCTCGATCCCGCCACCACCATCGCGCTGGTTACCCGCCTGGGCGGGCCCACCAGCCACACCGCGATCATCGCCCGGCAGCTCGGCATCCCGTGTGTCGTCGCGGTCCCCGGTCTCGCCGGGATCGACTCGGGCACGGTGATACTCGTGGACGGCACGACAGGCGAGATCGTCGTGCAACCCGACAACGCCGCCGCGCGGGCCCGTGTCGACGAGTACACGCGTCAGGCCGCACGGGTCGCCGGCTGGTCGGGCCCGGGTCGCACCGCCGACGGTGTGGAGGTGGCGATCCTGGCCAACGTCGCCGACGGATCGTCGGCCCGTGCGGCCACCGATCATCCGGTGGAGGGCGTCGGACTGTTCCGCACCGAACTGGCCTTCCTCGAACGCGCCGACGAGCCGTCGGTGGAGGAACAGGCGGACATCTATCGCGAGGTGCTCGACGCGTTCGGCGGCCGCAGGGTCGTCATCCGTACGCTCGACGCCGGCTCGGACAAGCCGCTGCGCTTCGTGCACCAGCCCGAGGAGGCCAACCCGGCGCTCGGTGTGCGCGGCGACCGGATCGCCTTGGCACACCCCGAGATCCGTGCCCATCAGCTCGACGCGATCACACGCGCCGCGGAGGGTTCCGAGACGAGCCCCTGGGTCATGGCGCCGATGATCGCCTCACCGGCCGAGGCGGCCGCCTTCGCCGCTCAGGTACGGGAACGCGGACTGGTCGCCGGGGTGATGATCGAGGTCCCCGCCGCCGCGATCCTCGCGCCGGCGATCCTGGCCGAGGTCGACTTCGTCTCGATCGGCACCAACGACCTCACGCAGTACACGATGGCCGCCGACCGGATGTCGGCCGATCTCGCATCGCTGACCGATCCGTGGCAGCCGGCGGTCCTGCACCTCATCGCGACGGTCGCGCGGGCCGGACGGGATCAGGGGAAACCGGTGGGCGTGTGCGGCGAGGCCGCGGCGGACCCGATCCTCGCCTGTGTGCTCGTCGGGTTGGGTGTCACCTCGCTGTCGAGTGCTCCGGTGGCGGCCGCCGCGGTCGGTGCCCGCCTCGGCGGCGTCTCACGGTCGACCTGCGAAAACGCGGCGACAGCCGCGCTCGCCACCACCGATCCGGCTGCGGCGCGCGAGGCTGCCGCCGCGGTTCTCGAGAACGAAGAGGTCAGATACGCCGCATCACGGTGACGACCTTGCCGAGGATCACGGCCTCGTCGCCCGGGATCGGGTCGAACAGCTCGTTGTGCGGCATCAGCCAGACATGACCCTTCTGGCGTTTGAAGGTCTTGACCGTGGCCTCGCCGTCGATCATCGCGGCCACGATGTCGCCGTTGTCGGCCACGTTCTGCTGGCGGACGACCACCCAGTCGCCGTCGCAGATCGCGGCGTCGATCATCGACTCACCGACGACCTTCAGCAGGAACAGCGAACCCTCGCCGACGAGCTCGCGGGGGAGCGGGAAGACGTCCTCGACGGCTTCTTCCGCGAGGATCGGGCCGCCTGCGGCGATCCGGCCGAGCACCGGCACGAAGGTGGGCTCGGGTAGCGCACCACCGGTCGGTGAGGTGGGCGTCGGCGGCTCGCTCGGTGCGATGTTGACCGCTCGCGGACGATTCGCGTCGCGCTTGAGGAGGCCCTTGCGTTCGAGCGTCCGCAGTTGGTGGGCGACGGAGGAGGTCGACGTGAGACCCACCTCGTCACCGATCTCGCGGATGCTCGGCGGGTAACCGCGCTCGCGCACGGATCTGCGGATCACCTCGAGAACTCCGCGCTGCCGCGGCGTCAGCGAGGCCTCGGCCGCCGCCATGTCTGCCGGGGCGACGGGCTCGTCGGCGCCCCGCGCTCCGGTGCGCTTACCGCCGTCATCGCTCATGATCGGGTTCCTCTCGATTCCGAACGTGCTGGTAGATCGCTTGTCTGACGACGACCCTAGCCGAGAATGCCGACCGCATCAAACATTTGTTCGACGTGTTGCGAGACAAGTGTCGGAGTGCCGTGCTACAAATCGAACATCAGTGCATCGAACAGATGATCGACAATCGAACAGTTCGAACGCCGACGACGCAGTCGGAGCACGGACAAGCGTTCGACCGGAAACACGGAGGGCATCATGCGCACCGCCACTCTCATCGACCCCGACCGCTCCACCGATTCGGTCCGTGGTGACGTCCTGGAGCGTCCGCGCCCGATGCGCCGCGGCGACGGCCGCCGGCCCGTCGACGGGCGTCCGGTGCCGGAGTCGGCGGTCCGGGTCCGCCGGGTCGCCTCCACCCGGTGCGCCTCGCCGGTCGGTATGCGGGGTCGTGCACCGGTCGTACCCGTCTCGCGTGTTGCGCATACCGCGCCCTCGGCCGTCATCCGGCGGCGTCGGCGCACGGCGACGGCAATTCTCGCCGGCGTCGGGCTCGCTCTGGCCGTGTGGGTCATCGCGGTCGTCGGTCAGAACTACGCCGCGACGGTCACACCTTCTTCGGTCGGCACCGAGGTCGTACACGTGCGGTCGGGCGACTCGCTGAGCACCATCGCATCGCGCGTCGCCCCCGAGATGCCGCGTGAGGCGGTCGTCGACGAGATCATCCAGCTGAACGACCTCCCGTCGAGCGGGCTGCGCGTCGGTCAGCCGCTGCTCGCCCCCCGGTACCACTGAGCACGGGCGGTATCCTCGATGTCACAGGGACCGGCCGACTACCGGCCTGGCATGCGGCGCGGCTGCACCAGAGTGTCCCGTGACCTGCGTGAGGATACGATGCGCTGCCCCTTCTGCAAGAACGACGACACCAAGGTCATCGACTCGCGTGTCGCTGATGAGGGGCAGGCCATCCGGCGCCGCCGCTCCTGCGTGGAGTGCGGGCGACGCTTCTCGACCGTGGAGAGCGCGGTGCTCGCGGTGGTCAAACGCAACGGCGTCACCGAACCGTTCAGTCGCGAGAAGGTGATGAGGGGCGTCCGGCGCGCATGCCAGGGACGCCACGTCGCCGAGGACGCATTGGCGCAGCTCGCCCAGCAGGTCGAGGACACCGTACGTGCCAGTGGATCGGCCGAGATCCCCAGCAACGAGGTCGGTCTCGCGATCCTCAAGCCGCTGCGCGACCTCGACGAGGTCGCCTACCTGCGGTTCGCGTCGGTCTATCGCTCGTTCGACTCCGTCGAGGACTTCCAGCGCGAGATCGACGACCTCCGAGCCGCCTCAGCCGAGTCGGTCAAGAGTTCGTAGGACCCGCTTCTCCGACACCGGGTACGCGGTGCCGAGCCGTTCGGCGAACAATCCCACCCGCAGCTCCTCGACGAGCCACTGGGCCTCGTCGTTGACGTGCGCCTTCCGGTGGTCGGGCACCTGAGTCAGTCGTTGCGCCCACCGCTCGGTCACCCGGTCGACGACGGCTACTCCGGCCTGATCCCGGGCCGCCGATGCAGGGAGCGCCGACAGGCGGGCCTCGGCGGCCGCGAGGTAGCGCGGCACATTCTCCAGATGTCGTCGTGCGGTGGCGGCGACGAATCCGTCGAAGACGAGATTGTCCAGCTGTTCGGCGACGTCATCGGCCGCGAGTGAACCGGCATGTCGGTCGATCGCGGCACGGACCGGTGCCACCCAACCGAGGGATTCGACGGCGAGAGAGAAGTAGTCCGGTGCCGACTCGGTGATCCGTGGACGCAACTTCTCGGTGAGCACGCGGAATGTCTCGGGAGAGCGCACCGCCGACAGGGTGCCGGCGTCGAGGCCCGCCACGACATCGCGGATGGCGCGACGTGTGCAGTCGGCCAGCAACGCATCGAGATCCGGGTAGGGGCTCTGGCTCAGCGCGAGTCGACCCGCGGCCCCGAGGGAACCGGCCACGCGGCGGTGCAGGGGCGGGATCGCCAGGTCGAGGAGCGCGACGATTCCTCTCGCCGGCAATCGATCACGGGTCTGCTCCGACGCGGCGTCGATCACGACCACCCCGCGCGTGCGTCCGGCGTCGTCGGTGATCGCGTCGATGGTCGGGTAACGGGTGAGGCGTTGTCCGGCGATGTCGACGGTCCGCTGTGCGGCGAGAGTGCCGATGCCCTCGTCGGTCCAGGCGCGATACAGGGTGCGCTTCACCGTCTTCGACGCTGGCGGGGTGGCCGCGCGCTGCAGTTCGGCGATGGAATCGGCTCGCGCGGTGATCTCCCCGGCGTCGTCGGCGACCGCGAAATGCATCCGTAGGTGGGCCGGAATCCGGTCGACGTCGAAATCGCCTGCGGTGACCGTCATCTGCGTGATCGTGGTGAGCTCGCGAGCGAGCCCGACCGTGAGCGGCTCGCTCCGTGGGGTGAGGCGGGCCAGTGCCAGTTCGGCGAAACGCTGTGCCGGCGACATCGACTTGCGTAGCTGCTTCGGCAACGACTTCACCAGTGCGGTGGCCAGTTCCGTCCGCATGCCGGGCACCGACCAGTCGAAACCCGCCGGGCGCACGTGGGGGAGCAGTGCGCGCGGGATGATCACGGTGACACCGTCATCGGGGGCGCCGGGCTCGAACCGGTAGCGGAGTTCGAGTCGGGTGTCGCCCTGCTGCCAGGCGCCCGGATAGTCGGTGGGGGCGGCTTCGGTACTCGCCGCGACGTCCTCCGGCTTGAGATCGAGCAGAGCCGCATCGGAGCGTCGGGCCTTCTTCCACCACGTGTCGAAGTGCCGTGCGGAGGTGACCTCGGCGCCCACCCTCTTGTCGTAGAACTCGAACAGCTGGTCCTCGGTGATCACCAGTCCGCGTGTGCGCATACGGTTCTCGACGTCGGAGGCGGCCTCGAGCAGTGCGCGGTTGCGTTCGAAGAACGGGTGCTGCGTACGCCAGTCGCCCTCGACGAGGGCATGGCGGATGAACAGTTCGCGTGAGACGACCGGGTCGATGGGGCCGTAGTCGACACGACGACGCGCGACGAGGGTGACCCCGTAGAGGGTGACCCGCTCGTAGGCCATCGCGGCACCGCGCTTGGACGACCAGTGCGGTTCGCTGTGCGTGCGCTTGACCAGATCGCCGGCCAGCTTCTCCGCCCACAGCGGGTCGATGCCGGCGACCGTGTGCGCGAACAGTCGCGAGGTCTCGAGGACCTCGGCGGCCATGATGAACGGCGGCGGCTTCTTGGCGAGCGGGGACGCCGGGAAGATCATCAGCGTCGTGTTGCGCGCCCCGGTGAACTCGCGGCCCTCGGTGTTGCGGGCGGCGATGTTGGACAGCAGTCCTGACAGGATCGCGCGATGGACGGCGTCGGCGTCGACCTCGGGCAGGTCGGAACCGGCCGGACTCACCGGCCAGTCGAGGTCCTTGACGATCTCGGTGAGCTGGCGATGCAGGTCCCGCCATTCCCGGATTCGCAGGAAGTGCAGGAACTCCCGTTCGCACATCCGACGGAACTTGCTGCTGGACAACTCCTTGCGCTGTTCGTCGAGGTAGCGCCACAGCTCGACGTAGGACAGGAAGTCCGACTGCGGCACGACGAAGCGCCGGTGCGAGGCGTCGGCGGCCTCGCGATGTTCGGCCGGACGCTCGCGGGGGTCGGGCAGGGACATCGCGGAGGCGATGACCAGCAGGTGGTCGAGGCAGCCGAGTTCGCGACCCGCGATCAGCATCCGTGCGATCCGCGGATCCACCGGGATCCGGGACATCGAGCGCCCGACGGGGGTGAGGCGCGGCGGGCCGCCCTCACGGCTCACGGTGATCGCCCCGAGTTCGGTGAGCACACCCATGCCGTCGCGGATGGCGCGCTCGTCGGGCGGCTGCACGAACGGGAAGTCCGCGATCTCACCGAGTTTCAGCGAGGTCATCTGGAGGATGACGGCGGCGAGGTTGGTACGCAGGATCTCCGGGTCGGTGAACGCGGGCCGGGCGTCGAAGTCGTTCTCGCTGTAGAGCCGAATGCACACACCGGGGGCGACGCGACCGCACCGCCCGGCGCGCTGGCGGGCGCTGGCCTGCGAAACCGGTTCGATGGGAAGGCGATTGACCTTGGTGCGGGTCGAGTACCGGCTGATACGAGCGGTGCCGGTGTCGATGACGTAGCGGATGCCGGGGACAGTCACCGACGTCTCGGCGACGTTGGTGGCCAGCACGATGCGGCGACCGTTCGACGGGGCGAAGACCTTCTGCTGGTCGGCGATCGACAACCGCGCGAACAGCGGGACGATCTCCGCGCCGCCGTTGCGGCCCGTTCCCGTCCGGCGCTTCAACGCATCCGCGGTCTCGCGGATGTCGCGTTCGGTGGGGAGGAAGACCAGGATGTCGCCGCGGCCGCCGGCCCACAGTTCGTCGATCGCGGCGTCGATGCCCTGGATCTGGTCGAGGTCGGCGTGTTCGCCGCCGCCGGTGTCGTCGCCGCTGTCGGGGCGCTCCTGCAGACTCAACGGCCGGTAACGGACCTCGACGGGGTAGGTGCGACCCGACACCTCGATGACCGGGACCGACATCTCGGGTGTGCTGAAATGCCGTGCGAAGCGGGCGGGTTCGATCGTCGCCGAGGTGATGATCACCTTCAGGTCCGGTCGTTGCGGTAGCAGCCGTCGCAGATAGCCGAGGATGAAATCGATGTTGAGGCTGCGCTCGTGGGCCTCGTCGATGATGAGGGTGTCGTAGCGCCGCAGCATCGGATCGGTGGCGATCTCGCGGAGCAGGATGCCGTCGGTCATCACGCGGATCAGGGTGTCGGCGCCCGAGCGGTCGGTGAACCGGACCGAATAGCCGACCGCGTCACCGAGTTCGGTGTCGGTCTCGTCGGCGATGCGCTTGGCCACCGAGCTCGCCGCGATACGACGCGGCTGCGTGTGGCCGATGGTGCCGCGGATGCCCCGGCCGAGTTCGAGGCAGATCTTCGGCAGCTGCGTGGTCTTGCCGGAACCGGTCTCACCGGCCACGACCACGACCTGGTGGTCCCGGATCGCGGCGGCGATCTCCTCGCGGGCGGCCGAGACGGGGAGTTCGTCGGGGAAGCGCAGCACCGGCACCGTGGCCCGGCGACGGTCGAGGCGGTGCCGGGCCTTCTCGACGTCGGCGACGAGCTGTTCCCATCTGTGCGGATCGGGGGTGCGGCCGAGTTTGTCGACCCGGCGGCGCAGACGGTGGGCGTCGACGATCGCGACCGCGTCGAGCGACCGCAGCAGTTCGGAACGGGAGATGCCGGGCTGAGGATCTCGCGGGGCTGGATCTGAGGACTCGACCGACATGATGACTCCAGGATATGGGTCGATGCCGGGGGCGCTCACCTCGCCCGGCATCATGGTGGGCATGTCTGAAACTTCTGGTGCTCTGTGGCACGGCTTCGCCGACATGGGTGCGGTGACCGCGAGTGGCCCCTTCGTCGTGACCAAGGGTGAGGGGACCCGTATCTGGGACCGCGAGGGCAAGGAATACATCGACGCGACCGCCGGTCTGTGGTTCACCAACGTGGGCCACGGGCGTACCGAGATCGCCGACGCGGTGTCGCGTCAGCTCGGCACCATCGCGCACTACTCCAACTTCGGGGACATCGCGAGCGACGTCACGCTGCAGCTCGCCGACGAGCTCGCCGCGATCGCGCCGGTGCCCGGGTCGAAGATCTTCTTCACCTCGGGCGGCAGCGACTCGATCGACACCGCGGTCAAGCTGGCCCGCCGCTACTGGGTGGAGCAGGGCAAGCCCGCCAAGCGCGTCGTCATCAGCCGCACCAAGGCCTATCACGGCATGCACGCCGCCGGTACGTCGCTGGCGGGCATCCCGCTCAACCACGACGGCTACGGCGAACTCATGCACGACGTGCAGAACGTCGACTGGGATGACGCGAAGAGCCTGCTCGGTCTGATCGAGCGGGTCGGCGCCGAGAACATCGCCGCGTTCTTCTGCGAGCCGATCATCGGCGCCGGTGGCATCTACCTGCCGCCGGCCGGATACCTGGACGAGGTCCGTGCGATCTGCCGGGACCACGACATCCTGTTCGTCGTCGACGAGGTCGTCACCGGCTTCGGCCGTATCGCCGGCAACTCGTGGTTCGCCTCGGCACGTTTCGACCTGCAGCCGGACATGATCACCACCGCCAAGGGGCTCACCTCGGGCTACGTGCCGATGGGTGCGGTCTTCATCGCGCCGCGCCTCGCCGAACCGTTCTTCGCCGGCGGCGTCTGGTGGCGCCACGGCTACACCTACGGCGGTCATGCCGCGGCCGCGGCCGCCGCACTGGCCAACCTCGAGATCATCCGCCGCGAGAACCTGCTCGCGGAGGCCACCCGACTCGAGGGCGACCTTGCGGCGGCCCTGTCCCCGCTGGCCGACCTCGACGCGGTGGCCGAGGTGCGCACCGGGCTCGGTGCGGTCACCGCGGTGCAGCTCGCCGATCCGGCGACGGCGCCGGCCACGGTGGTGAAGCTGCGTGAGCACGGCGTCAGCACACGCGCCGCCGGGCAGGGTGCGCTGCAGATCTCGCCCTCGTTCGTCATGACGACCGACGAGGTCGGCGAGATGGCCGACCGCATCCGTGCCGCGCTGAGCTGACGGCCCGAACACTGTCGAACACCACGAAGCCCGGCTGCCGAAAGGCAGCCGGGCTTCGTCGTGTTGCCTGGATCAGGCGTTCGCGAGCACCTCGGTGGTGGCGATGGCCTGGGCCACACCGGTCACGATCGAGGCGACCTTGAGGGCCTCGAAGATGGCCTCGCGGTCGACGCCGGCCTCACGCAGGGTGTTCTCGTGGGCGGCGACGCAGTGTCCGCAGCCGTTGATCGAGGACACGGCGAACGACCACAGCTCGAACGCGGCCTTGTCGACACCCGGGTTGCCGATGATGTTCATCCGCAGGCCGGGACGCAGGTCGTCGTACTTGCCGTCGAGGAAGCCGCGACCGCGGTAGAACACGTTGTTCATACCCATGATCGACGCGGCACCGAGTGCGGCGTTGTAGGCCTCGGCCGACAGGTTGTCAGCGGCCTCGTCGGCGATCTCGCTGAGCACCTTGGCGCTCTTGGTGGCAGCGGCGGTCGACAGCAGGGTTCCCCACAGCTGCTCCTCGTTCAGCGCGGTGGTGCGGCTGATCGAACCGAGGTTGAGCTTGAGGTCCTTCGCGTACTCCGGAAGGGCTTCCTTGAGATTGTCGATGCTCATCTTGATCTCCTTCTCTAGACGCCCGAGGACATGAGCTCGCCGGCGTCGATCGTCGGGTCACCCTTCTTCCAGTTGCAGGCGCACAGCTCGTCGGACTGCAGGGCGTCGAGGACGCGCAGCACCTCGTCGACGTTGCGGCCCACGGAACCGGCGGTGACCGACACGAACTGGATCTCGTTGTTCGGGTCGATGATGAAGGTGGCGCGATCGGCGACCCCGTCGGCGTTGAGAACGCCTGCAGCGGTGGCCAGCTCACGCTTCAGATCGCTCATCATCGGGAACGGCAGGGTCTTCAGGTCCTCGTGCTGTGCACGCCACTGGAAGTGGACGAACTCGTTGTCGACCGAGGCGCCGAGCACCTGGGTGTCACGATCGGCGAACTCGTCGTTCAGCTTGCCGAACGCGGCGATCTCGGTCGGGCACACGAAGGTGAAGTCCTTCGGCCAGAAGAAGACGACGCGCCACTGGCCGGGGTGGTCGTCGGAGGTGACGGTGGTGAAGTAGTCATCGGGCTGCTGGGCGTTGACCTTGCTGAGGTCGCCACCGATCACGGCGGTGAGGTTGTAGGCGGGGAACTGGTCACCGATGGTGAGCAGGGCCATGTATCGCTCCTTCAGCTGAGGGGGTGTACCGGAATTGCGCGCGAAAGACTTTCGCGACGTACGAGTACTATCGTGCCGGAAATTCGACAAAAGCGAAACGTGATTAGTAGCACTACACTGATAGCCATGCCCGATAAAACTTATCAGCCCACCATCGCCGGTCTGCGCGCGTTCGTGGCGCTCGCCCAGCGCAGACACTTCGGGTCCGCCGCCGCGGACCTGGGAGTGAGCCAGCCGTCGCTGTCGCAGGCCCTGTCGGCGCTCGAGACGGGTCTCGGGGTGACGCTCGTCGAACGGACGACGCGCCGGGTGCTGCTGACCCAGGACGGCGAGGAACTGCTGCCGCGGGCGATCGCGGCCGTGGACGCCGTCGACGAGTTCACCGCGGCGGCCGCGGGTGCCGGTCAGCCGCTGCACGGGGCGATCCGGCTGGGAGTCATCCCGACGGTCGCGCCCTACGTGCTGCCCGCGGTGCTGCGCGGACTCGCCGAGAGGCTTCCGGACCTGCGGCCCCGCGTCGTCGAGGAACAGACCGGGCGGCTCGTCGAACAGCTGCGGGGCGGCACGCTCGACGTGGCGCTCCTGGCGCTGCCGCTCGACGTGCCCGGAATCGCCGAGATACCGCTCTACCGTGAGGATTTCGTCCTCGCCCTGCCGGCCGGGCACGCTCTTGCCGGCAAACGACGGGTGGACCCGAGCGCATTGGCCGACCTGCCGTTGCTGCTGCTCGACGAGGGGCACTGCCTGCGGGACCAGGCGCTGGAGGTGTGTGCTCTCGCTGGGGTCCGGCCCGACCTGGGGCAGACGCGCGCGGCATCGCTGACGACGGCCGTGCACTGCGTCGTGGGCGGGCTCGGGGTGACCCTCATCCCGCAGACCGCGGTCGCGTCGGAGACGGCTTCGGGGGACCTGGCGATCGCCACCTTCGCCTCGCCGCGACCGGGGCGGCGGATCGGGGTCGTCTTCCGCCGGTCCGCACGCCACGACGACGCGTATCGACAGCTCGCGACGATCATCGGGGAGATCGTCGCCGACACCGGCGCCGTCACGCCGGTGTGAGGGTCAGACCTCCGCGGCCTGGGCGGCGAGTGCCTCCCACTCGTCGACGAGACTCGAGTCGACCTCGCGGACCATGGTGCCGAGATCGGCCACGATCTGTTCGATCTCCGGCGTCACCGCACTGGTCGGAACGCCCTGGCGGAGAACCCGATAGCAGTCGGACAGGTAGCGCAGCACCACGCCCTCGCTGCGGGCGAGACCGTAGGCGGAGATCAGCTCGGTGAAGGTCATCGCCTTCTCCAGCATCTCGCGGAGCACCGACTTCGGGTTGGGTGGGAACGACGCCACCCAGGGGTGACCGCGCCGGTAGATCTCGAAGGCGCCGAAGATCTCCTCGAAGAGCGGCTGCGGCCAGGTGATGTCCTCCAGCCGCGTCATCCGTTCCTCGTACTCGATGCCGTCGGCCTTCATCTCGGCGATCGCGGCGTCCCGGGCGACCTTGCGCTGGGCGAGCAGCAACGGTCGCGGGTTCTCCAGCGTCGACTCGAGAACGGAGATGACATCGAGGGCGTACGTGGAGGATTCGGGGTCGAGGATCTCGAACGTGGCCATCGCGAACGCGGACAGCGGGTTGGTCAGCGCGAAGTTCTCCGGCATGTCCACGCTGAGCGCGATGTGCCGGCCGGTCTCGTCCGGTTGGTCGAGCTGCACGACGATGCCGGCATCGCGCAGGCCGCGATAGAGCTCGATGGTGTGCTTGATGTGGCGCAGCTGCCGATCTCGCGGTTCGTGGTTGTCCTCGAGCAGGTGCCGGATGGCGGCGAAACAGTCGCCGGGACGGCCGAGGACCTCGAGCAGCATCGCGGTGGTCATCTGGAAGTGCGACCGCAGCGGCTCGTCGGGCGCGTCGATCAGCTGGGTGAAGGTCTTCTCTCCCCACGACACGAAACCCTCGGGAGGCTTGCGGCGCACCAGTTTCCGCAGCTTCTTCGGATCGTCGCCGGCCTTGGCGACGGCGCGGGCGTTCTCCACGTCGTGCTCGGGTGCCTGAGCCACGACGTACCCGACGGTGTCGAAGCCGGCGCGGCCGGCGCGGCCCGCGATCTGATGGAACTCCCGCGCCCGGAGGCGACGGACGCGGCGACCGTCGTACTTGCTCAACCCGGCGAACAGCACCGTGCGGATCGGCACGTTGATGCCCACGCCCAGCGTGTCGGTGCCGGCGATCACCTTCAGGAGTCCCTGCTGCGCAAGACGTTCGACGAGGCGACGGTAGCGGGGGAGCATCCCGGCGTGGTGGACGCCGACACCCGAACGCAGCAGCTTCGACAGGGTGTTGCCGAAGCCGGTGGAGAAGCGGAAGTCGCCGATCGCCTCGGCGATGGCGGCCTTCTCCTCCTTGTCGCAGATCTTGACGCTCAGGAGAGCCTGGGCGCGTTCGACCGCGGCGGCCTGGGTGAAGTGCACCACGTAGACCGGGGCGCGACCGCGGTCGACGAGATCGGCGATGGTCTCGTGGATCGGGGTCATCGCATAGTCGTGGACGAGCGGCACGGGCCGCTGGGCGCCGGTGACCTCGACCGTGTCGCGGCCGGTGCGGCGCGCGAGATCGTCGACGAAGAACGAGACGTCACCGAGCGTTGCCGACATCAGCAGGAACTGCGTGGAGGGCAGCTCGATGAGCGGGACCTGCCACGCCCAGCCGCGGTCGGGTTCGCCGTAGTAGTGGAACTCGTCGGCGACGAGCGTGCCGATGTCGCTGTCGCCACCGGCGGCGAGGGCCAGGTTCGCGACGATCTCGGCGGTGGCGCAGACGATCGGCGCATCCGGGTTGACCGACGCGTCACCGGTCAGCAGACCGACCTGGTCGGCGCCGAACATCCCGCACAGTTCGAAGAACTTCTCGCTGACGAGGGCCTTGATCGGCGCGGTGTAGAAGGCCCGCTCGCCCCGGCAGCGCGCGAAATACAGTGCGCCGGCGGCCACGAGCGACTTGCCCGAACCGGTCGGGGTCGCCAGGATGACGTGGCTGCCGGCGAGCAGCTCGAGCAGGGCCTCTTCCTGGTGTTCGTACAGGTCGAGGCCACGATCGGTCCACCACTGTGTGTAGGTGTCGAGCGCCTGGTCCTCATCGTCGACGGGCACCAGGGCCGTCGGGCTCGCGGTCAGATCG
Organism: Gordonia sp. CNJ-863; assembly: GCF_001942325.1. Classification (NCBI taxonomy): domain Bacteria; kingdom Bacillati; phylum Actinomycetota; class Actinomycetes; order Mycobacteriales; family Gordoniaceae; genus Gordonia; species Gordonia sp. CNJ-863. Next base: position 327,146 of record NZ_MKKG01000022.1, on the reverse strand, counting down.
ACGATCGCGGTCCCTCGTCTCCGGGCTCATCGTCCTTCGGGGTCTGCTCGGCTGCCTGCTCGGCGAGGAACCGTTCGAGTTCGGCGCCCAGTTCGTCGCCGCTGGGCAGCGACTCCTCGGCGGCGAGCAGCGACGCGCGCTCCTCGGCGGCCTGGGTGAAGGTGTCGTACTGCGTCTCCAATGCGGCGACGACCGACTCGATCTCGGAGTTGCCCTCGACCTCGGTGTCGACCTGGGCGCGCACCTTCTCGGCGGCGCTCTCGAGCGCGGCGAGCGGCAGGTCGAGACCGGCCAGTTCGGCGACCGCGGACAACAGTCGCGCAGAGGCCGCCGGGTAGTTGGTCTGCGCCAGGTAGTGCGGCACGTGGACCGACAGGCCGGAGGCCCGGTAGTCGTGCTCACCCATCCGCAGTTCGAGCAGCATCGAGGCGCTCGCGGGCAGCTTCATCGCCGAACCCCAGCGCGGGAGGTCGCCAAGGGCGTCGGGGTCGCTCCCGTGCGCGGTGATCGACGGCGGACGCGTGTGCGGCACGGCCATCGGGATGGCGTTGAGTCCGATCACATCGGTGACGCCCAGCCGGTCGGACAGGCGGCGCACCGCGTCGACGAACTGCTCCCAGCGCAGATCGGGTTCGGCGCCGGCCAGCAGCAGGAAGCCCTTCCCCGAGTTGTCGCGGATCGCGTGCAGGGTCAGCGCCGGCATCTCGACCTCCGTGAAGGTCTCACCGCTGAACGAGATCGTCGGGCGGCGGGAGCGGTAGTCCATCAGCTCGTCGGACGAGAACGTCGCGACCAGTTCCGACTCCAGGCTGTCCCGGAGGTGGGCGGCCGCGAGAGCGACGGCGTGGCCGGCGTCGGCGAACCCCTCGAGAGCATGGATCAGAACGGGGCCCGTGCCGTCGGCGCGGGTGACCTTCGGAGCGGGAAAGGCGAGTTCGTACAGCGCGTCGTTCCGCGCGGGTTGCTCGTCCACGTCATCCCTCCTTGTACGTGGCGGCCGTGGCACAGCACGGCCGGATTCTCGTCATATGTCTCATTGTCTCGCACCTCCGGTCGCGGTTGGGCACCGGCGTCCGGCGAGACACCGAATATGTAACGACATAGCCGCGCCAGGGATTCCCTCGTCGGGTGTGTCACCCGCACGGGCGGGCTCTCGCGGTGGCACAGTAGATCGCTGTGACCCCGGCAACCGCTGCACCCCGTACGTCCTCCGGACGCCGCCTGCCCGTGCTCGTGCTGGCCGCCGCCTGCGTCTTTTTCGCCGGTGGTGTCCTCTCGGCGTGTTCGATCGCGGGTGACGCCCAGTCGGCGAACCCGGACCTCTCGTCGAGGTCGGTGCTGGCCTCGGACTTCCCGGGTGGACCGGCGAGCCCGATCCCGCCCCAGGCGGTGGCCAACGCACTGGCCGACGTGACCGGCAGCCCGGCGCCGGGGCAGGGGGCCGACACCGAGGTCTCACCGGCCGACTGCGCACCTGCCCCGGTCTCCGCCGACGGCGCCGTCGCCTTCCTCGGCCCCGGCACCGCGGAACGCTCGACCCTGACCACCGTCGTCGCCCACGTCGACACCCCGCTCGCCGAGGTCGTGCAGCGCGCCGAGAGGTGCCCGGAACTGACAACGACCACCTTCGGGGCGTCGTCGACGGTGACCACCGAGGTCCTGCCCGCCCCGCCCGCACGGGACGGCGTCGAGACCGCGACCATCCGCCGCACCATCGTCACCGGCGGTGGTACCGCACCGGTCACCACCAGCTCGCTCGCATTGACAGGCCAGCGCGACGGGGTCCGTGTGTACGCCGAATATCGTTGGCCCGCAGCAGGTCCGGTGCCCGCCGAGGATTCGGCTGCGCTCGACGAGCTGTTCACCAAGGCGGTGTCGGCCGCCTTCGGCTGAGAAGACCACGGCCTGTGGACGGGCCGCCGCGGTTGTCCACAGGTCAGCCGGCGCGCCGTCGAGGCGCCCTCACGCGGCCGATGCTTCGTGCATGCCCGCCTTCGCGTCCTCCCGTTCCGTCCGTGACCCCATCGACCCGACGACGCTGCTGACGGCGATACCGGCGTTGCTCGGCTTCATCCCGGAACGCTCGATCATCGTGGTCGCCTTCGCGCCCGACCGGGGGATCTCGGCCACCATGCGCCACGATCTCGCCCTCGACGACGCCGGCGAACCGACATCCGAGCTGTCCACTGTGCTCGCGGGACTCGGGGCGATCACCCACTCCTACGGCGCCGACGAGGTGGTGGCGATCATCGCCGACAACCGCTATCCGGCCGACAGTCCTCGGTATCGACGGGTGCTCGCGATCGCCGACCGCCACTTCGACGCCATCGGGGGTGTCGCCGCCGGATTCGCTCTGTCCGCCTTCGATGCCGGGGCGGCGTGGTCGGTGATCTGGTGTCCCGACGGGCAAGCGTGGTCGGTCGACGTCCTCGACGACCGCGAGGGCGTCCTCGACGATCCGCAGACCTGTCCGACCGCCATCGCCGAGGCGGTGAAATCCGGCCGGCGCATCCTGCCGCGCCGGTCGGAGATGCGGGCCATGCTCGAACCGGTCGCCGGGGAGTGCAGCGCCGGACGGCCCTGCCCGGACTGCACCCGCGGCGTCGTTCCACTCGGGCGGGCGATGTCCGACGCGCAGCTGCTGGACCTCACGATCGGATCGGTCGCCGACGGCGGGGGACCGCTGGACTGCGCGGAGGTCGCCGTGCTGGAACAGGCCGTCCGACGACCTCAGGTCCGCGACGCCGCGCTGGCGCTCGCCGTCACCGACCTACGAGAAGACGCCGAATCGGTGTGGCGAGAACTCACACGCCGCCTGGCCGGACCCGGCCGTGCAGGAGCGGCCACCCTCCTGGCACATCTGCACTACATCGGCGGGGAAGGGGCGTACGCCGGAGTCGCACTCGACGTCGCCCTCGAAGCCGACCCGGACGCGAACCTGGCCCGACTCCTCGACACCGCCCTGCGGGCCGGCGTCCGGCCGACGATGCTGTGGGAGATGATCGACGGTTCCTACGGCACCGCCCGGGAACTCGGGGTCCAGATGCCAGAGATCACCCGGCGCGCCGCCGGGTGATCTCCGAGATTTTGTGGTGCCGGCCTCGTTGGGCCAGACCGCTGCCGCGTCAGACCTTCTCCACGACCTTCTCGACGAAGACCGAATGCGCCATGTCGGCGGAGAGCTCCAGGCCCTCGTGTCCGGGGGTGTTGATCGTGATGGTGCCGGCGACGTTGGTCACGGTCACGCGGGCGTTCGGAACCACGCCGGCCTCCCGCAGATGCGAGATGAGACCCACGTCGGACTGTGCGTGCTCGGACAGTCGCCGCACGATGACCGCCACGGTGTCGCCTGCGGGCAGATCCGCGATCCGGGTCGCACCGTCGTCGGTCGAGGACACCTCGACGCCGAGCAGATCCAGACCCGGGATCGGGTTGCCGTAGGGCGAGGTCGTCGGGTACTCGAGCACGGCGAGCAGACGACGCTCGACGTTCTCGCTCATCACGTGCTCCCAGCGGCAGGCCTCCTCGTGGACCTGGTCCCAGGGCATGCCGATGACGTCGACCAGGAGCCGCTCGGCCAGGCGGTGCTTGCGCATGACCGCGACGGCCAGCGACCGGCCGCGCTCGGTCAGTTCGAGATGGCGGTCGCCCGCGACGCGCAGAAGTCCGTCGCGTTCCATCCGGGCGACGGTCTGGGAGACGGTCGGGCCGCTTTGGTCCAGGCGCTCGGCGATACGCGCCCGCAGCGGCATGATCCCCTCTTCCTCGAGGTCGTAGATCGTCCGCAGATACATCTCGGTGGTGTCAACCAGATCGTTCACTGTGCCCAATCCCTTTCGTCCCCGCCAAGATTACCCTGTTCGCCCACGGTGACAGCCCTCTCACGAGGCCGCGGCACATGGCGACGACCCCGACCGTACCCACATGTGGTCGAACCGACATCGTCCAGCCGCCCGCCAGGTGAACCACTAGCCTGAACCTGTGACCGACACTTCCACGACGGCCGTCATCTGGAGCGAGGACTTCCTGTCCTACCGGTGGGCCCACACCCACCCGATGAATCCCGTGAGGCTCGCGCTGACGATGACCCTCGCCCAGAGCCTCGGGGTGCTCGACGACGTCGAGACGGTGCCGCCGCAGGCCATCGACGACGACGCCCTCACCGCGGTGCACACCCGCGACTACATCGACGCCGTCCGCGCGGTGGGTTCCGGCACCGCGTCGCTGTCGGGTCCGCTGCTCGAGCGGCTGTTCGGACTGGGCGACGCGGACAACCCGGTGTTCGCCGGGATGCACGAGGCCGCCCGGCTCCTCGTCGGCGGCACCCTCGCCGCCGCGCAGACCGTGGCGTCGGGTGCCGCGACCCGCGCGGTCAACATCGGCGGTGGCATGCACCACGCGATGAAGGCCCGGGCCGCCGGGTTCTGCATCTACAACGACTGCGCGATCGCGATCCGATACCTGCTGGACAAAGGCTTCGACCGGATCGCCTACATCGACGTCGACGCCCACCACGGCGACGGCGTCCAGGTGGAGTTCGCGGCGGACCCGCGCGTGATGACCGTCTCGCTGCACCAGCATCCCGCGACGCTGTGGCCGGGGACGGGCTGGCCGACCGAGGTCGGCGACGGCGACGCGCAGGGGAGTGCGGTCAACCTCGCGCTGATGCCCAACACCGAGGATCGCCTGTGGCTGCGGGCATTCCATGCCGTCGTGCCGTCACTGATCGCCGGGTTCAAACCGCAGATCATCGTCAGTCAGTGCGGCGCCGACAGTCATCGCGCCGATCCCCTCACCGACCTGTCGCTCACCGTCGAGGGGCAGCGCGCGGCGATGATCGCGATGCGTGATCTCGCCGACAAATACTGTGAGGGACGGTGGATCGCGGTCGGCGGTGGTGGCTACGGCGTCGTCAACGTGGTGCCGCGCAGCTGGACCCACCTGCTCGGCGTCGCTCTCGACCGGGAGATCGACCCGACCACGACCATCGACGAATCCTGGTGCGCCACAGCCGAACAGATCTCCACCCAGGTGCACTCCGACTATGCCCGGCCGCCGGTCGGGGTGATGGGCGACGGCGGCGACGTCGACTATCAGCCGTGGGACGGCGATGCGGGTCAGGAGCCATTCGAGGGGGTGAGTGCAACGGCACAGCGACAGACCGATCGCGCGATCCTGGCGACCCGCCGCGCGGTGTACCCTCTGCACGGTCTCGACCCGGAGGATCCCCGTGACTGATCAGGACGTGTCGTCCACCCCAGAGCAAACGCCGACCACGCCGGAAACACTGGCCGATCAGCCCGAACCCCGTGGCGCGTGGGACTATCCGCGACACTGGATCGCCGACGTGCTGGCCTCCGACGGCGGGGTCGTGCACCTGCGTCCGATCGTCCCCGACGACGCCGAGCGGATCGTCGCCTTCCATTCCAAGCTCTCCGAACGCACCCGCTACATGCGGTACTTCGGCCCGACACCGACGCTGCCGCCCCGCGAGGTCGCCCGGATGACGACCGTCGACCATCAGCAGCGCGTGGCGATCGTGGCGGTGCTCGGCGGCGAGATCATCGCCGTCGGCATCTACGAGGGACTCGCCTTCGACGGCAAGCCGGAATCGGCCGAGGTCGCCTTCGTCGTGGCCGACGAACACCAGGGCCGCGGTCTCGGACCGATCCTGCTCGAACACCTCGCGGGCGCCGCGGCCGAGAACGGTTTCACCCGCTTCGAGGCCGAGGTGCTCAGCGAGAACCCGAACATGGTCGCCGTGTTCCGCGACGCCGGCTACCAACTCGCCCGCAGCTTCGACGGCTCGACGGTGCACGTGGAGTTCCTGATCGACCCGACCGAGGCGCTCCTGTCGGTGCGCAACGCCCGCGAGAACGCGTCGGAGGCCCGCAGCGTCGCGAACCTGCTGCGCCCCACCTCGGTCGCGGTCATCGGTGCGTCGACCGATCCGAACAAGGTCGGCAACGCGTTGCTGGCCAACATCATCGCCGGCGGGTTCACCGGTCCGGTCTTCCCGGTGAACGGACCGGCCCGCGTCGAGGAGGAGCCCGGTAGCGACGCGCAGCGGCTCGGTCGCATGACGAGCCCGAGCCGGAAGCGAACCCGCGAACGGCCGCCGTCGGTCCGCGGCATCCGTGCCTACGAGACGGTGCGTGACATCCCGGACCCGGTGGATCTCGCGGTGGTCGCGGTCCCGGCGTCCCGGGTCGACGACGTCCTCGACGACTGTCTGGTGAAGGGTGTGCGGACGCTGGTCGTCGTGTCGGCGGGTTTCGGTGACTCCGGCGAGGAGGAGGGCCTCGAGAACGAGCGTCGCCTCGTCGCGCAGGTCCGCGAACACGGCATGCGGCTCGTCGGGCCGAACGCGCTCGGCGTGGCCAACAACGACGCCGGGATCGCGCTCAACGCCACACTTGCACCGCGGATCCCGGCTGCCGGCCGGGTCGGGTTCTTCTGCCAGTCCGGTGCGCTGGGCATCGCGATCCTCGACACCGCTGCCCGGCGGCAGATCGGGTTGTCGACCTTCGTCTCGGCGGGCAACCGTGCCGACGTCTCCGGCAACGACCTGCTGCAGTACTGGGACAGCGACGCCTCGACCGACGTGATCCTGCTCTACCTGGAGAGCTTCGGTAACCCGCGCAAGTTCTCGCGCATCTCGCGGCGGGTGTCGCGGGCCAAGCCGATCGTCGCGGTGAAGTCGGGCAGGGGAGCGATGAGCCCGGTCCGTGCGGCCCGGTCGACGGCCAACTTCGACGACCAGATCGCGCGCATGATGCTCGAACAGGCCGGTGTCATCCAGGTCGAGACGATCCCCGAGTTGTTCGACTGCGCGGCGTTGTTCGCCTATCAGCCGCTACCGCGCGGACCCCGCGTTCGGATCATCGGCAACTCGTCGGTGCTGGGCAGTCTCGCCGCCGACCAGGCACGCAACGGCGGCCTCGAGGTCGTCGACAACATCGACCTCGGTGCGGGGGCGTCGGAGGAACTGTTCGAAGATGCCGTCTCGGCGGCCATGACCGACACCGGCGTGGACGCGATCATCGTCGTCTTCGTGCCGCCGGTGGCGGTGGACGCCGACTGGCACGCCCGCGCACTGATGGCCGCGGCCAACACGCCGGGTGCCGATGGCGAGAAGCCGATCGTCACGACGTTCCTCGCCGTCGACGGCATCCCGCCGGGTCTCACCAAACCCGGCCCGAACGGTATGCCCGAACGCGGGTCCATCCCGTCATATGCCAGCCCGGAGCGCGCCGCGGCGTCATTGGCCCGTGCGTGGCAGTACGCGAAGTGGAAGTTGCGGCCGGAGTCGGCGATCCACCGGGCCGAGGGCACCGACCCCGAGGCGGCCCGTATGTACGTCCGCGAGGCGATGGACTCGGACGGGCAGTCGTCGGACCGTCTCCTCGGCCAGGTCGAGTCGGCGAGACTGCTGCGCTGGTACGGCGTCTCGGTCGTCCCGTTCCGTGAGGTCAGGACGATGCACGAGGCGTCGGCCGCAGCGCGGGAACTCGGCTTCCCGGTGGCGGTGAAGGCCACCTCGCCCAAGTGGCGGGGTCGTCTCGACCGTGAGGGTGCCCGGCTCGACCTGCCCGACGCGACGGCGGTCGTCAACGCGTTCGCCGAGCTGAGCGAACTCACCGGCGATCACGTCCTGCATGTCCAGAAGATGGCCCCGAAGGGCGTCGGCACGGTCATCCGCGTCCGCGACGACGAGTCGTTCGGGTCGGTGATCTCGTTCGGGTTGTCCGGGCGGACCTTCGACCTGCTCGGGGACCACGGCTACCGGGCGATCCCGCTCACCGAACCCGACGCCCGTGAACTGATCGACGAACCGCGTTCGGCGCCGCTCCTCTCCGGGTATCGAGGTGAGGAACCGGCCGACAAGGAGGCACTCGTCGACCTGTTGCTGCGGATCTCCACACTCGTCGACGACATCCCCGAGGTGCGCGACGTGCTCTGCGACCCGATCCTCGTGTCGGTCGAGGGCGCCTCGGTGCTCAACGCCCAGATACGAGTCGGCCCGGTGCCCGGAAGACGGGACACCGGACCGAGACGGCTCAGCTAGGAGACCGGAAGCGTCAGCTGGCGTAGGCGCGCAGGCGCTCGGCACGATCGCCGGCGCGCAGCTTGCCCATGACCTCGCGCTCGATCTGACGCACGCGCTCGCGCGACAGTCCGAACATGCGGCCGATCTGATCGAGGGTGCGCGGCTGGCCGTCGTCGAGGCCGTAGCGCATCCGGATGACCTGCTGCTCACGCTCGTCGAGGGTTGCGAGGACCGCCCGGATGTCGGAGTGCAGGAGACCGGCGATGACGGCGTTCTCGGCGGAGGTGGCCTCGGCGTCCTCGATGAAGTCGCCCAGCGGCGCCTCCTCGTCGCTACCGACCGGCATGTCGAGGCTCACCGGGTCGCGGCTGTGGTCGAGGAGGTCGGCGATCTTCTCGGCCGGGATGCCCGACTCGTTGGCCAGTTCCTCGTCGGTGGCCTCGCGGCCGAGCTGCTGGTGGAGCTCACGCTTGATGCGGGCGAGCTTGTTCACCTGCTCGACGAGATGGACGGGGAGCCGGATCGTGCGGCTCTGGTCGGCCATGCCGCGGGTGATGGCCTGACGAATCCACCATGTGGCGTACGTCGAGAACTTGAAGCCCTTGGCGTAGTCGAACTTCTCCATGGCGCGGATCAGACCCAGGTTGCCCTCCTGGATGAGATCCAGGAGCGGCATGCCGCGACCGGTGTAACGCTTGGCCAGCGAGACGACGAGACGGAGATTCGCCTCGAGCAGGTGGGCGCGTGCCGCCTCACCCTCGCGGACGATGGTCGCCAGGTCACGCTTCTTGGTGGCCGAGAGGCGCTTCTTGGTTGCCAGGACGTGCTTGGCGTAGAGGCCGGCCTCGATCTGCTTGGCGAGTTCGACCTCCTGCTCTGCGTTGAGGAGAGCGGTGCGTCCGATCCCGTTGAGGTAGACGCGGACGAGGTCCGCGGCCGGCGACTGGGCGTCGAGATCCTGCTCCGTCATCGCCGGGCGGGTGCCCGGGGCGGCGGGATCGGCGAAACCTGTGGTCGGGGTCGAACGTGCAACTGTCGAGCGTGACATGCGCCTCCTGACTTGAATGCGTTCACTGGGTCCAACGTCCATGTGATGGCGATAGTTCCCGAAAGTCATTCGGCGCAAACCCGAAGGAGGCTTGGTGACCTGCGAAGACTTTCGCCGATTCGCAGGAGCGGCTGAGAAGTTGCTGAGATGTCGAACGCGGGGGAACCGCGAGCGCGTCAGTCGTCGGGATCGACGACGTGCCCCTCGACGGTTCCCCGGTCGAGTTGCTGATCGGTGTGCGAGAGGGCGGGCGGGCCGACGACGTGATGGTCGGCGCCGTACTTATAGTGCGGTACCTCGCCGCGCTTGCGGGGCGGGCGGTCGTTGGCGATCAGCACGGCCATCCACGGCAGCGGGATGGAGATGGCGACGATGGCCAGGGCGAGGAGTCCGGAGCCGGTGATCGAGTAGGCGATGCCGGCGACTATCAGTGCGGGGACGCGGAACGCCATCATGATCAGGTACTTGCGCACCCGGGCCTTCTGCTGCGCTTCGAGCGAGTCCTGGGCGTCGGTGATCAGGAAGGTCTCGGCGGCCACGGCCGGGTGTTCCGACCTGCCGAATCGTCTCGAGTCCTCGTGGTGGTCGTGCGGCTGACGGCCGGTCGCGCCCATGGAATCCCTTTGTTCGAACACCCTCTCCACTGTCCCACTTTCGGTTGCTCATTGCACTGACGGATTCCGGGCACCTGACGGCTGCCGCGGAGCAGCCTGTGCTTCGGGTTCCCCGGTGACGCACAATAGAGCAATGGCAACTGAAACCATCGAACGCCCCGATCTCGACGAGTGGACCGACACCGAGACCGACGAGAGGTCCGACGCCGACGCCACCGACAGCAGTGACGACGACCGGCCCAAGTTCTTCCACTACGTCAAGAAGGACAAGATCGCGGAGAGCGCCGTGATGGGCAGCCATGTGGTCGCGCTCTGCGGCGAGACCTTCCCGGTGACCCGTGCGGCCAAGCCGGGTTCGCCGGTGTGCCCGAAGTGCAAGAAGATCTACGCCAAGCTGCGCAAGTAGCGAGGGGGTCGCCGGGACCGGTCAGTCGCTCTCGCGGTCGCGCGTGGGACGTCGGATCGGTCCCGACGACAACCGGTCGGGAATCGTCTTGAGCTGGCCGGTGAAGTCGGAGGTCTGCGAGTTGACCCAGTGCCGGACCTGGGTCGTCGTGGACGCCTTGGCCGGCCAGAACTGTTGCACCGCCGCGTTGAACTCGGCCCCGATGACGATGCCGAAGCCGAGCGAGAAGGTGAACAGCAGGAAGGCGATCGGTGTCGCCAGCGCCCCGTATGACACGCCCGCCTCGGTGATCTTCGTCAGGTAGATGCGCAGCACGTAGCTGGCGACCCAGAAGAACACGCCCGCGACGATCGCGCCGCCGATGAGCCGGTGCCACGGCAGCGGATTGGGCAGGGCCAGGTGGTAGAGCGTGGTGAGCACGAACAGCAGGAGCACCGCGACGAACGGGAAATAGCCGAAGTCGATGAGTGTGGTCACGAACGACCCCCACGACTCCGGGACGATCGCCCGCAGATAGTTCGGTCCGAGTGCGACCAGCGGCAGCAGGAACACCGCCACGAACAGGAAGCCGACGTAGAGGAACAGCGCGAAGAACCGCTGCCACACCGGATGCCGGACCTCGTGCTGATCGTGCGCCTTGGCGATGGAGGCGATGAAACACGACATCGCCGACGAGCCGGCCCACAGCGACAGGATGAAGCCGACCGACATGAGTCCGATGCGGCCCCGTCCCAGGACGCTGTCCACGGTCGGGGTGATCAGGTCGTCGACGACCGTCTCGGTGAAGGTGCGCTGCGCGAACTCGATGATGCGGTCGTAGACGATGTCGACGGTGCCGGGTCCGAACCAGCCCGCGACGTAACCGACCGAGCCGAGGAGCCCGAGCAGCAGCGGGGGCAGCGAAAGCGCCTGCCAGAACGCGGCCTGCGCCGCCCAGCCGATGATCCCGTCGTCCCAGGACTTCACGATCGTCCGCCACACCACCCGGTGCATGTTGGGTAGGACCGGGGGACCGGGTTCGTTCTCGGCGTCGTCCGAATCCGAAGCCGCCTTCGCGCCGTTCGCCGGGACGGGCTCGTCGACTCCCTCGGGCTTCTCCGGCCGGTCGTGCACGACCGCGACGTCACGGGAGGCGGGTGCGGTGACGCCGGGGATTTCGGTGTCGCCGGCGAGCGGGGCCGGCCGGCGCGGCGTCCGGATCGTCGTGTCGAGCGGAGCGGTCACCGCGCTCGACGGATTCGGGCGCACGGCAGCCACCGGCGACGTCGCGTCGTCGGTCAGTGGCACCGGATTCCTCTTTCGCGTTGTGATGAGTTCAATATCCCCGATCGAAGGCCGTAAAGGGTACCCGGGTCACCAGGCGCGTCGTTCGGAGCGACCACACGGTGATGTCCGCGTCGGTGTCGGCGAGCCGCGGCGAGGGGGTGTCGCGATGCGGGTGCGGGGGCGGCCCGGCGGTACGATTGCCGGGTCCCCTTCGGCGCGGGTCCTCCCAACGCGAGGGGTCATTTCATGCCCGGTAGGGAATCCGTACGCCGTCAGGAGCAACACACACGTGACGTCCGCCGAACCCTCCACCAGCAGTGCCGATGCGTCGGGAACCGCCGCTCCCAATCTCGGGTCGCTCCGTGCCTGGCAGCGCCGTGCGCTGACCAAGTACCTGACGCGCAGGCCGAAGGACTTCCTCGCGGTGGCGACGCCCGGCGCCGGCAAGACGACGTTCGGCCTGCGTGTCGCCCGCGAACTGCTCGACGATCGGACTGTCGAACAGATCACCGTCGTGGCGCCCACCGAGCACCTCAAGCACCAGTGGGCCGAGGCGGCCGCGCGCGTGGGTATCGCCCTGGACTCGCATTTCTCGAACTCGGCCGGACAGACCAGCTCCGACTACAACGGCGTCGTCCTCACCTACGCCCAGGTGGCCGCGCACCCGACCAAGCACCGGGTCCGCACCGAGAACCGCCGCACCCTGGTCATCCTCGACGAGATCCACCACGGCGGTGACGCCAAGTCGTGGGGTGATGCGATCCGCGAGGCCTTCGACGACGCGGAACGCCGCCTGCTGCTCACCGGTACGCCGTTCCGCTCCGACGACTCGCCGATCCCGTTCGTCGTCTACGAGGCCGAGGCCGGCGGACACCAGCGCTCCAAGGCCGACCACACCTACGGCTACGCCGACGCGCTGAAGGACGGCGTCGTCCGTCCGGTGGTGTTCCTGGCGTACTCCGGCGAGGCGAGCTGGCGGACCAGCGCGGGCGAGGAGTTCACCGCGCGTCTCGGTGAGCCGTTGTCGGCCGAGCACACCGCGCGCGCCTGGCGGACCGCCCTCGACCCGCACGGTGATTGGATTCCGGCGGTCCTCACCGCCGCGCACACCCGACTCGGCCAGCTGCGTGCCAGCGGGATGCCCGATGCCGGCGGCCTGGTCATCGCGACCGACCAGTCGACCGCCCGCGACTACGCCGAACTGCTCACCGCCATCACCGGCAAGCAACCGACTCTGGTCCTCTCCGACGACCCCAAGTCCTCCTCCCGGATCGCCGAGTTCTCCGCGTCGAAGGACGAGTGGATGATCGCGGTGCGCATGGTGTCCGAGGGCGTCGACGTGCCGCGGCTCGCGGTCGGCGTGTACGCCACCAGCTCGTCGACCCCGCTGTTCTTCGCGCAGGCGATCGGTCGCTTCGTGCGATCGCGGCGCCCCGGCGAGACCGCGAGCGTGTTCCTGCCGTCGGTCCCCGTGCTGCTCGACCTCGCCAGCCAGATGGAGGCCCAGCGCGACCACGTCCTCGGCAAGCCGCACCGCGAGAGCGACGGCCTCGACGACCAGCTGCTCATCGACGCGAACAAGCAGAAGGACGAACCGGGGGAGGACGAGCCGGCGTTCCAGTCGCTGCACGCCGACGCCGAACTCGACCAGGTGATCTTCGACGGAGCGTCGTTCGGCACCGCCACCTTCGCCGGCAGCGATGAGGAATCGGACTACCTCGGCCTGCCCGGACTCCTCGACGCCGATCAGGTGCGCGCTCTGCTGCAGAAGCGCCAGGCCGAACAGGTCGTCGCCCGGTCGACCCCGGCGGCCGAGCCCAAGTCGGAAACCCCTGATCCCGGTCGTGCGCCCGGTACCACCGGGGAGAACCTGCACGCGCTGCGCAAGGAACTCAACACCCTGGTCGCCATGCACCACCACCGCACCGGGAAGCCCCACGGCATGGTGCACAACGAGCTCCGAACCCGGCTGGGTGGTCCGCCGACCGCGATGGCCACCGCCGAGCAGCTCAAAGAACGTATCGCCGCGCTGCGGACGTGGCGCTGAGCGCCCTCGGGGACCCGAACATGAGAGAACCCGGCCGGATGTTCCGGCCGGGTTCTCTCATCGTCTGGGGCTCGCCCGTCAGGCCATGACGAGTGTCAGACCAGTTCGCCCTCGGCTTCGACCACGGTGGCGCTGAGCTCCACCAGTCGGGCTTCGTGCTCGTTGAAGTGATGACGGCAGAAGAGAAGCTCGCCGCCCTTGGGCAGGACGGCACGTACCTTGGCTGCGGCACCGCAGCGATCACAGCGATCGGCGGCGGTGAGCGGTAGGTAGATCGGGGCTGTGGTGGTGGCGATGTCAGTCATTGTTCCTCCGTCCCGGTCCGGCGCCGGTATCCGGACGCCTTCCCTTCGAGCCGACACATCCGGGCGATGCGTCAAACCTCACTCTGTCAGACGCTCGGCGGCTTCGTATTGTTCCGGCAGGTGCTATCGGTGTGTCGTCACTCACCGTTAACCCCAGGCAACAATCCGACAACGTCTCCCGGAATCAGCCGTCCGGGGTCGGCGACCGGTTTTCCGGAGTGCGGAACTAGTCCAGGTAATCCCGGAGAACCTGCGACCGCGACGGGTGGCGTAGCTTCGACATCGTCTTGGACTCGATCTGGCGGATGCGCTCACGCGTGACGCCGTAGACCTGACCGATCTCGTCGAGGGTGCGGGGCTGGCCGTCGGTGAGACCGAAGCGCAGACGCACCACGCCCGCCTCGCGCTCGGACAGCGTCTCGAGGACCGACTGCAGCTGATCCTGCAGGAGGGTGAAGCTCACCGCGTCGACCGCGACGACCGCCTCGGAGTCCTCGATGAAGTCGCCGAGCTGGCTGTCGCCCTCGTCGCCGATGGTCTGGTCCAGCGAGATGGGCTCCCGGGCGTACTGCTGGATCTCCAGCACCTTCTCCGGGGTGATGTCCATCTCCTTGGCGAGTTCCTCGGGAGTCGGCTCGCGGCCGAGGTCCTGGAGGAGCTCACGCTGGATACGGCCCAGCTTGTTGATGACCTCGACCATGTGCACCGGGATGCGGATGGTGCGGGCCTGGTCGGCCATCGCGCGGGTGATCGCCTGGCGAATCCACCACGTGGCGTAGGTCGAGAACTTGTAACCCTTTGTGTAGTCGAACTTCTCGACGCGCGGATCAGACCGAGGTTGCCCTCCTGGATCAGATCCAGGAACGCCATGCCGCGGCCGGTGTAGCGCTTGGCGAGCGAGACGACCAGACGGAGGTTGGCCTCGAGCAGGTGGTTCTTCGCACGGTTGCCGTCGCGGGAGATCCAGTTCAGGTCGCGCTTCTGCGCGGTGCTGATCTTCTCGCCGGAATCCATCATCCGACGGAGACGCTCGGTGGCGAACAGACCGGCCTCGATGCGCTTGGCGAGCTCGACCTCCTCTTCGGCGTTGAGGAGGGCGACCTTGCCGATCTGCTTGAGGTAGGCGCGCACGCTGTCGGCGGAAGCGGTGAGCTCGGCGTCCTTGCGGGCCTGGCGGAGTGCCTCCGACTCCTCTTCGTCCCAGACGAAGTCACCGGACTTGGCGGCGGCGTCGGTCTTGGTCGGCTCCTTTGCCGCGGTCTTGGCGCCGGCGGGTGCCGCCTCGGCCTCCTCGGACTCGTCCGCGTCGTCGGAGTCCTCGGTCTCGTCCTCGTCGTCGACCTCGATGTCGTCGATCTCCACGTCCTCGAGCTCGCCGTCGGCGACGTCGATGTCGTCGATCGAGTTCGGGTCATCGGGCTCGGCGTCGGTGTCGGCGACACCCTCGGCGGAAGTGGCCTTCTTGGCTGCCTTCTTGGGGGCTGCCTTCTTGGTGGCCTTCTTCGCTGCTGCCTTCTTCGCGGGCGCCTTCTTGGCAGCGGTCTTCTTCGCAGCCTTCTTGGCGGTCCGCTTGGCCGGGGTTTCGGTCGAGGCGGTGGTCGACTGGGTCTCGTCGGCCTCGGCGTCCCCCTGGCGGGTCTTGATGGCTGCCACGTACAACCTTTCGAACTTCTCTTCAGCGGAGTCTTTGTCGGGTCCCGTGAGACGTGACACGGCAGCACGAGCCGCCGTGGACAAGGGCTTGGTTTCTCGGTTCAGATGACCGGTGACGACCATTGTAACGACATCGGCTCGCCCGATGTGACAAAGCCCTGGTCAATCGACGCGGCGGCCTAGGTTTTGATGCCCTGTGAGACCGCCATCGCCGCGCCCACGATACCGGCGGTGTTCAGCAGCGTGGCGGGCACGACCGGGGTCTTGTTGGTGAGCAGGGGAATCCACTTGTCGGCCTTGCGGCTGATGCCGCCGCCGGCGATGAACAGCTTGGGCCAGAACAGCGCCTCGTAGGCCTTGAGGACGTCGGACACCTTCTCGGTCCATTTCTCGTAGGACCAGTCCTTCTCCTCCTTGATCCGCGACGACGCCTGGTGCTCGGCCTCCTTCTTGCCGACCTGCATGTGACCCAGCTCGGTGTTGGGCACGAGGTTGCCGTTGATGAGGATCGCCGAGCCGATGCCGGTGCCGAACGTCAGCAGCATCACCACGCCGTCGACGCCCTTGCCCGCGCCGTAGGCGTCCTCGGCCATCCCGGCCGCGTCGGCGTCGTTGAGCACCGAGACCGCGCGCCCGCCGAGGTGGCGGCTGAACAGCTCGTAGACGTCGGTGCCGATCCACGCCTTGTCGATGTTCGCGGCGGTCCGCATGATGCCCTCGGTGACCACGCCCGGCAGGGTGATGCCGACCGGACCGGCCCAGTCGAAGTGGGCGACGACCTCGGCGACCGCGGCGGCGACCGCCTCCGGGGTGGCCGGCTGCGGGGTGAGCACCTTGAATCGCTCGCCGACGAGTTCGCCGGTGTCGAGATCCACGATGCCGCCCTTGATCCCGGAGCCGCCGACGTCGACGCCGAAGCCCGGATTCCTGGGGGTCGGCGAGCTGTCGGTGGCGGGCGTGTCGGTCATGGCGGAGTCCCCTTCGGCGGCCGGCGGTGATCGACATCAGGCTATCGGCGCCCGCCGCCGCACGCGCGGCATCCCTCCAGATGCGTTGCTTCGCCTCACCGGTGAACGGTCCCGGCCGCCGATGTGCTGACATGGAACACGTGGATCAGACAATTCCGGTGGACGAACTGGCCGCCATCGCGGTGGACGTGGCGCAGGAGGCGGCCGCCCACGTGCGACGCCGCCGACCCGAATTGTTCGGTGCGACACCGGCACTTAACCCGGTGTCGACCAAGTCGACGGAAACCGATCCGGTCACCGTCGCCGACACCGAGACCGAACGCCTCATCCGGCAGCTCCTGCACCAGGCGAGGCCCGACGACGAGGTCCTGGGGGAGGAGCACGGCGGGAGTCGTGCCGTCCCGTCCGGTGTGCGCTGGGTGGTCGACCCCATCGACGGCACGGTCAACTTCATGTACGGCGTCCCCGCCTACGCGGTGTCGCTGGCGGCGCAGGTCGACGGCCGCTCGGTCGCCGGCGTCGTCGTCGACGTGGCGCGCGAGGTCGTCTACGGGGCCGCTCTGGGCGGCGGTGCCTGGGTCGCCGACGGTGACGGCGACCGAGTGCCGCTGCGCTGCAATCCTGTCGACCGTGCGGAACTCGCCCTCGTGGCAACGGGTTTCGGTTACGCAGCCGACCGTCGGCGCGCGCAGGGACGGATCGTCGCGGAGCTGCTCCCGAAGGTGCGGGACATCCGGCGGATCGGTGCCGCGGCGCTCGATCTGTGCATGGTGGCCTCCGGCGCGGTCGACGCCCATTACGAACACGGCCTGAGTCCCTGGGACTGGGCTGCGGGCGGTCTCATCGCCGCCGAGGCGGGTGCGGTCGTGGTGACCCCGCCGCCGGACTCCCGGGCGGACGAGGGGCACATCACCGTGGCCGTCGCACCGGGTATCGCCGACGAGTTCCTCGGACTGCTGGACGAGGTCGGGGCGCGGGAACCGCTGGTCTAGGACGAACTCAGCACGGGGCCGAGTGGACCGCCTTCACCAGGGCGGGATCGGCACCGGTCTCGGGGTTGGTGGGATCGGCCGACCGCAGTGCCTCGAGCGCCGCCTGCGCGTCCTGGGAGAGCTCACCACCCGAGTGGTAGGTACCGAGTGCGACGTCGACCGCGGTACCCCGGCGTCCGTCGTCGACGAGCTGCGCGCAGGGGAACGCCAGCCAGGCGGCCGCGGCGGAGGCGCGGCCCGCAGGACCGAACCGGATCTGCGCGACGCAGTTGAGATCCCGGTTGACGTAGACGGGATCGTCGGCGAACGGGGTGTCGACGGCCGGCGTGAAGCCCTGGGCCGCGAGGTCCTCGGACACCGATCGGGCAGCGCCTCGTTCCTCGGAGGCGTTGAGGACGCGGACCTGGAAGGTCGACAGGGCGGCGGGTGCGACCTCCAGCATCTCGTCGCGGGGGACCGGGGTGAGGGCCGGCGGCTCCGCCGGCTCCGGCGCGCCGGCCTCCGTGGCGGTTGCCGGGGACGGCTGATTACAAGCCGTGGGAACCGATTCGCTGTCGTCGCTGCCGAGCACGACCGCCCAGACGATCACGCCGAGGACCATGAGGACCACCACCGTGATGATCGCCGGGGCATACCGGCGGCGCGGGTACGGGCGGCCCTGTTCGTCGGTCGGGTAGCCGGTCGTAATCTTCGAGACCACCGTGGAACGACTCCTCACTGGGGAAACTCACGAGCGGGTGTACTGCACCGGGAACGACGCCCCGCGCGATCTCCGCAACACTCTAGAGGGTCGATCGCGCCGCGGGTGCGAGCCTCGCCGCCGGTGCCGTGTCGTGACCTCACCTACGGGCCCGACCTGCGTCAAACGCCCGATTTCGGACAAATTCGCGGTGCCGCATTGACGATTGACTGGACGTGGTCTATTCTTCGGGCGCTCGCGCTTCCAGACTCGGGGTGCAGCCGACATCGAACCGTGACCGAAGTCACACAATACGCCGGATTCTCGGGAACGAATTGCGCTCGAGCCGGTGTTGTAGTGACCCCACCGGCTAGACAATCCCGGCGGAGTCGTGCGCACACCCCTGGTGACGGCCGAGCCGGAACCGAGAGCGCCCCCTCACACTCGCAACAAGTAAGGCACACAATGGCTACTGATTACGACGCGCCACGACGCACCGAGGCCGAGGACCTCAACGAAGACTCGCTCGAGGAGCTGAAGGCCCGTCGGAGCGAGGCGCAGTCCGCGGCGGTCGACGTCGACGAGAGCGACACCGCGGAGTCCTTCGAACTGCCCGGGGCCGATCTCTCCGGTGAAGAACTGTCGGTCCGGGTCATCCCGAAGCAGGCCGACGAATTCACTTGTACCAGCTGCTTTCTCGTCTACCACCGTAGCCGGTTGGCCGAGGAGAACGGCAACTCGCTGATCTGCGTCGACTGCGCGTGAGTTCCGCGGATCACCCGCGGATGAGCACGACGAGTCCCTGACAGACAGGGCCTGACGAAGAAGGGGCCGCGCCATCAGGCGCGGCCCCTTCGTCGTGTCCTGTGTGACGTCCCGGTGTCGTCAGGCGGTCGTCGACGGGCGATCCGCGGCGGCGTCCGGGATGTCGAGCGCTGCCAGCAGCTCGGCCGGGCGACGGGTGGACACCAGCCAGTACGGGGTCGGGTCGTCGGGATCGTCGAGGACGATGAGGACCATGGTTTTCACCCAGAAGCGGTGCACCAGGTAGGCGGCGGGGTCGAGCTGCCGGCCGAGGGCGGCGCTCTTGGCGGTCGCCGGGATCGAGGCGCCGCGCGCGACGACGGCCCGCGGCAGACGCGCACGATGCGCCTGCAGTTCGCGGTCGGCGGTCACCCGGACGCGGGTGCGGCCCATCGACCACAGCACCAGGACACCGAGGATGGCGGTGACGATATAGCCGATCACGCTCCACTTGCTGCCGTGGGCGGACAACTGGATCTCGTAGCCCACCACGCCGGTCACGACGGCGGCGGCCAGCCACCACCACCACGGCACGTGCAGGCGCTCGTCGAACAGGTCCGCGGACCCGGAGTCGCGGCGCGTCGCCGGATTCTCCGACGTGCCGCCGGTGTTGTCAGGCGATTGAGGTGCGGTCACGTTGACCAGCGTAGTCTGCGTGCGTGACCCCAGATCTCCCCCCTCTGCCGCCCATCGCGGTCCGTCGACTCGACCCCGATCTGCCGTTGCCCACCCGGGCTCATCCCGGGGATGCGGGCGTGGACCTGTGCTCGACGATCGACCTGGAGCTGCCCGCGGGACGCCGGCAGCTGGTCGGCACCGGGATCGCGATCGCGCTGCCGTTCGGCACCGTCGGGCTGATCCATCCGCGCTCCGGGCTGGCCGCCCGCGCCGGCCTGTCCATCGTGAACACGCCCGGCACGATCGACGCGGGGTATCGCGGGGAGATCAAGGTCTGCCTGATCAATCTCGACCCCGAGCAGTCCATCACCATCTCGCGCGGTGACCGGATCGCGCAGCTGATCGTGCAGCGCGTCGAGCTGCCCGACTTCGTGGAGGTCGACGAACTCGACGACACCAGCCGCGGCGACGGCGGATACGGGTCCAGCGGCGGCCACGCCGTCCTGGGCTGAGCGCGACACGCCGGGCGTCGTCTGCCCCCGCGTCGATTAATCTTCAACACGAATGCGGATCAACGAGGAGTAGGCGATGACGAATAACGGTTCGGACGAACTGCGGGTCGGACAGGCACTGGGCCCCTACGACATCGACGCCCTCGCGACGGAGACGAGCGAGCTGGAGAACTCCCATCTCGACCTGGGCTCCGTGCTCGTGCCGGTGGTCGAGGGCGGGCAGGTGACCGTCGAGATGTCGGAGACCCACCAGCCCCAGAACGTCTACCTGGTCACCCCGATCGGCCGGATCTCGGTGAGTGCCTTCGCGGCGCCCAAGTCGCCGGGGATGTGGCGTGAGGTGGTCCGCGAACTGGCCGAGTCGCTGCGCGACGGCGGTGCGGCCACCAGCATCGAGGACGGCCACTGGGGCCGTGAGGTCGTGGCCGAGGTCGAGGGCGGCACGCACCGCTTCATCGGCGTCGACGGCCCGCGGTGGCTCGTGCGCTGTGTCGGCAGCGGTCCGTCGGAGAGCGCCGAGGATCTCGCGCGCCTGAGCCGGGCCGTGCTGGCCGAGACCGTCGTGCGTCGCGGTTCCGAGCCGCACCCGCCGCGCGAACCCCTCCCGATCGTGCTGCCGCCGGTGCTCGCCGACCAGGTGGCCGCCGCGCAACAGCAGATCTTCGCCGAGGCGGAGGCGGAGGCAGGGGCCGGGTCGCAGGCCCAGGCGCCCGCCCCCGAGGTCCCGGCCGCCGACGAATCGGACGGGGTTGCCGGGGGAGCACTGGACCAGGTCGCACACGCCACCGTCTACGGCGAGAACTCCTACACCGAGACCCCGGCCGGGGGCGGGTCGGGTGGACATGACGACCCGTCGGTCACCGCCGACCCGGACCCCGAGGACGACGCTCCGTTGCCGCCGTCGTCGGGCTCGGCGATGCAGCGCTTCTTCCGTCGGCGCTGATCCCGCTGCGGCCGGCCGACGGCTCGACGCGTAGGTATGCATCGAGGCAACTCGCACCGAGCAGCGCGGGATCACGGCCCCACCCCTCGAGGGTGACCTCGACCAGCGCCGAACGCGGTGCTGCGTCCTCCCAGGCTCGGGCAACGGTGATCGGATGGATCGCGTCGTCGGGCGCCGCGACGAGTGCCAGCGGAACGGTGAGCCCGGCTATCCGTGCGGGTGTCGGGGCGCAGTAGCGCGCCGCGTCACGCAGCTGACCGATGACCTCGGGGTGCAGTCTGCGCCAGGAACGGGACAGCTCCTCGGCCAGCCAGTCCGGACTGCTCGCCGCCATCTCGGCGACCGTCGCCTCCAGTCCGTTTCGTTCCATCGCGTCGGCGGTCGCCCGTGCGCTCGCGGCGGCGAGCGCGGAGTCGGCGTCCCCGCTCCAGGCCGGTAGGGCCGCGAACACGCCCGCACAACGTCCGACGTGGTCGGCGAGGGCCCATTCGAGGGCGATCGCGGCGCCGATCGACACTCCTCCGACCAGAACGCAGTCGTGCTCGGCCGCCGCGCGGTCGAGGCCTCGACGGTGTCCGTCGACGAGAGCCGACGTCGGCTCGAGTGCCACCAGCTCCACCCCGAGCGTCGCGGCGGCGTGACCGAAGGCACGTGTGACGTTGTCGGCATCGGAACCGGTCCCGGGAATCACCACCAGCGCGGTGGGTTTTCGTGTTTGCGGACTGTCCACGACGGCATCAACTGTCATCCGGATGCGAGGCACCCAGAGATCATCCCTTAGGGTGTCCCGGGACTGCGGGTGCGCCCCAGTCGTCCACGTTGTCACCGGAGGGTGCCGGGTCTACGCTGGCGGACAGCCACCGATCATTCGTTCGGTGGCCACGGACGCTACGGCGGAAGCCTGGCGCCGGTTGAAATCCATTGGGAGGTTGGGATGCCCACAGCTGGTTATCTCAAGCGACTGACCCGCCGACTCACCGAAGACCTCGGGGACGTCGACGCGGAGCGAATCGCCGAGGAGTCGAAGGCGACGGGCGCACAACGCGCGTCGGACTGCACCCGCGGCGAGGAGGTCACCATGCACGGCGAGCTGCGCGCGGTGGAGACCTGTTCACGCACGGCCAAGGCCGGCGTGAAGGCGGAGTTCTTCGACGGCTCCGACACCGTCATGCTGAAGTGGCTGGGCCGCAATCGCATCGCCGGCATCGAACCCGGCCGCAAGGTGACCGTACGGGGCCGACTCGCCCTGCAGGACGGCCACAAGGTGATCTACAACCCCTACTACGAGCTGCAGGGCAGCGACGACGAGTGACACCCACGAGTGACACCGGCAGGTCGGACGACGAGTCCGCCGACCACGACGTCGAGCAGGAACCGGGCCTCGAGCCGGCCCCCACGGTGCTGGAACAGATCGGCGGCGTCTCCGGCCTGATCTACTCGACCGTCCCGGTCGTCGTGTTCGTCCCCGTCAACTCGTTCTTCGGCCTCACGGCCGCCATCGTCGCCGCGCTCACCGCCGCGGCCCTCGTCTTCGGAGTGCGGCTCGTCCGCCGCGAAGGGCTCTCCCCGGCGATCTCCGGCCTTCTCGGCGTGGCGATCTGCGTCTTCATCGCCAACCGGGTGGGGGACGCCAAGGGATACTTCCTCTTCGGGATCTGGACCACCCTCACCTATGCGATCGTGTTCGTGATCTCCATCGTCGTGCGCTGGCCGCTGATCGGTGTCGCCTGGCACCTCGTCAACGGGCAGGGGACCGCCTGGCGCAAGCATCGTCGGACGTTGCGCGCCTACGACATCGCCACCGCCCTGTGGGCCCTGGTCTTCGCGGCGCGGTATCTCGCCCAGTCCGAGCTCTACGACCTCGGTGCCACCGGATGGCTGGCCTTCACCCGGATCGCGATGGGATGGCCGCTCACGGCTCTCGCGGTGCTCGCGACGGTCCTGCTCGTCCGCCGCGCGGTCCGCGAGGAAGAGACCGTCAGCGCGTGATCGTCAGCGTGTGATCTGCATGGCGTCGTAGAGGGCAGGTTCGGCCTCCGACGGGGCGATGAAGATCAGCTCGTCGCCGCCCTCGATCGGGTCGTCGCTCTGCGGCACGATGACGCGCCCGCCCCGCAGGATCGTGACCAGAGCCACGTCGCGCGGGAGTTCGAGCTTGCGTACCGGCTTGCCCGCCATCGGGGTGTTCGACGGCAGGGTGAGTTCGACGAGGTTCGCCTGTCCCTGGCGAAAGGTCATGAGGCGGACCAGGTCACCCACCGATACCGCCTCCTCGACCAGGGAGGCCAGCAGGCGCGGGGTCGACACGGCGACGTCGACGCCCCAGTCCTCACCGAAGAGCCACTCGTTGCGCGGGTCGTTGACCCGCGCGACGACGCGGTTGATCGCGAACTCGGTCTTGGCCAGCAGGCTCACGACCAGATTGGCCTTGTCGTCGCCGGTCGCGGCGATCATCACGTCGAAGGTCTGCAACTGCGCGTCTTCGAGTTTCGCGAGTTCGCAGGCGTCGGCGAGGATCCACTTGGCGCCCGCCACCGAGTCCGGGTCGATGTGGTCGGCCTTGCGCTCGAACAGCGTGACGTCGTGCGAGTTGACCAGGAGTTCGCGGGCGATCGAGCGCCCGACCGCGCCGGCTCCGGCGATGGCGACCTTCACAGGATGACTCCTCGGTGTTCGGGGCTCTGGTGTTCCGGGGTGTTCAGGACTCGGCCTGGGTGAACGGTCCCGCGGCGATGCTGCGCGCGTCGGCCAGGTGGTCGAGCAGGACGGCGCCGTAGACCACGTCGTCCTGCTGGAGAACGGTTTTGGACTCGGGCAGGATCGGCCGGCCGACCCGGTTGAGGAAGGCCACGCGAGCGCCTGTCTGCTCCTGGAACTTGGCGACCGACACCCCGATCCACGACTCGTCGACGTCGATCTCGGCGACGGCCAGGGAACCGGACGGGTCACGCCACTCGGCCGTCGCGGTCTCGCCGAGCGCGGAGACGAAACGTTCGGTCGTCCACGGCACGGTCGCGACGGTCGGAATGCCCAGACGCTCGTACACCTCGGCACGCTTGGCATCGTAGATGCGGGCGACGACGCGCTCGACGTCGAAGGTCTCCCGGGCCACGCGGGCGGCGATGATGTTGGAGTTGTCGCCGGAGGACACCGCGGCGAAGGCGTCGGCGTGCTCGATCCCGGACTTGACGAGGATGTCCCGGTCGAAGCCCACGCCGGTGATCGTGCGGCCCGCGAAATCGGTGGACAGCCGGGCGAACGAGGACGGGTCCCGGTCGATGATCGCGACGTCGTGTCCGCGTTTCTGCATCGCCATCGCGAGCGACGATCCGACGCGCCCGCAACCCATGATGACTACCTGCACGACATTCCTCTCCTGACGCGACCTGCGTGCCGCGAGTCGAACCTACCCGCCACGACGCGGACGCTCTAGGGTTGCCTGGTGTCCACCGTCTCCAAGGTGTCCGTCGCGACGAAGCGCCTCCTGCTCGGCAGGCCCTTCCGCAGCGACAAGCTGGGTCACACTCTGCTCCCCAAACGGATCGCCCTCCCGGTTTTCGCCTCCGACGCGATGAGCTCGGTGGCCTACGCGCCCCAGGAGATCTTCCTCGTCCTGTCGGTGGCCGGTATCACCGCGCTCGCGTTCACCCCCTGGGTCGCCGTCGCCGTCGCGGTGGTCCTCGCGGTCGTGGTCGCCAGCTATCGGCAGAACGTGCACGCATATCCGTCGGGTGGTGGCGATTACGAGGTCGCCACCGTCAACCTGGGCCCCAACGCCGGCCTGACGGTCGGCAGCGCTCTCCTCGTCGACTACGTGCTGACGGTTGCGGTGTCGGTGACGTCGGCGGCGGAGAACATCGGTTCGGCCGTGCCGTTCGTCAACGAGCACAAGGTCTGGTTCTGCGTCGGCGCGATCCTGATCCTGGCGGCGGTGAACCTCCGCGGCATCAAGGAATCCGGTGCGTTCCTGGCCATCCCGACCTACGCCTTCATCGTCGGCGTGCTGGGCATGCTCGTCTGGGGGTTCACCGAGATCTTCGTCCTCGGCGAGGAGATCCGTTCGGAGACGGCCGACTTCGGTATCGTCGCCGAACAGGACAACCTCACCGGACTGGCGCTGGTCTTCCTCGTCGCGCGCTCGTTCTCCTCCGGATGTGCCGCGCTGACAGGGGTCGAGGCCATCAGCAACGGTGTCCCCGCGTTCCGGAAACCCAAGTCCCGCAACGCCGCGACCACCCTCCTCATGCTCGGCGCATTCTCGATCACCCTGCTGCTGGGCATCGTCATGCTCGCCCAGGAGATCGGCGCGAAGTACGTGATGGACCCGTCGAAGGACCTCGTCGGTGCCCCCGAGGGCTACCAGCAGAAGGCGATGATCGCGCAGCTGGCTCACGCGGTCTTCGACTCGTTCCCGGCCGGTTTCTTCTTCGTCGCGGTGGCCACCGCGCTGATCCTGTTGCTGGCCGCGAACACGGCGTTCAACGGTTTCCCGGTGCTCGGTTCGGTCCTGGCGCAGGATCGATACCTGCCGCGACAGTTGCACACCCGTGGCGACCGCCTCGCGTTCAGCAACGGCATCCT
Source organism: Gordonia sp. CNJ-863 (assembly GCF_001942325.1). Lineage (NCBI taxonomy): Bacteria > Bacillati > Actinomycetota > Actinomycetes > Mycobacteriales > Gordoniaceae > Gordonia > Gordonia sp. CNJ-863. The sequence continues at coordinate 301,660 of NZ_MKKG01000022.1, read as the reverse complement.
GTTCCTGGCGGCCGCGGCGATAGTCTTCGTGGTCGCGTTCGGGGCGCAGGTGACCGCGCTGATCCAGCTCTACATCGTCGGCGTGTTCGTCTCGTTCACGTTGAGTCAGACCGGCATGGTGCGGCACTGGACACGACTGCTGCGCACCGAGACCGACCCCAGTGCCCGGCGGCGGATGATGCAGTCGCGGGTGGTGAACTCGGTCGGCCTGGTGATGACGGCCACGGTCCTGGTGGTGGTGCTGATCACGAAGTTCACCGCCGGTGCCTGGATCGCGGTGCTCGCCATGGTCTCGATCTTCGTGCTGATGAAGCTGATCCACCACCATTACGCGTCGGTTCAGCGCGAGCTCGACCGGGCCGAGACCGACGACGAGGGCGTGCTGCCCAGCCGGACGCATTCGATCGTTCTCGTGTCGAGTCTGCACATGGCCTCCAAGAGGGCCATGCGCTACGCCCGGGCGACGAGACCGGACGTCCTGGAGGCGATCACAGTGAACGTCGACGACCGGGACACCCGTAAACTCGTCTCCGAGTGGGAGGCCAGCGACATCACGGTCCCGCTGAAGGTCATCGCCTCCCCGTACCGCGAGATCACCCGGCCGGTCATCGATTACGTGCGACGCATCCGCCGTGAGTCCCCGCGCGACGTGGTGACCGTGTTCATACCCGAATACGTCGTCGGACACTGGTGGGAGCAGATCCTGCACAATCAATCCGCGCTGCGGCTCAAGGGACGCCTGCTGTTCGAACCCGGGGTGATGGTGACCTCGGTGCCCTGGCAGCTCACGTCGTCGGACCGCCGCAAGGAGACCAAGAGGTACTGGGCGCCGGGTGAGACCCGCCGCGCCCTGGGCGAATCGGAGCGCACACTGTGACACCCCCGGCACCGACGCGGCGCGTCGAGGTCACCGTCGATCGTCCCGCGAACGGTGGGGAGGCGGTCGGACGTGCCGACGGTCGGGTCCTGTTCGTGCGCGGCGCGATTCCGGGCGAACGCGTGGTCGCCGAGATCACCGACGACCGCCACGACTCGTACTGGCGTGCCGAGGCCGTCGAGATCCTCGACGAGTCCCCTCATCGGGTTCCGGTGGTGTGCCCGGCGGCGGCCGGGGGAGCGGGATGCTGCGATCTCGGGCACATCGAGCCGGGGCACGCGCGCGACCTGAAACAGGCCGTGCTGCTCGACGTCCTGAGCCGGATCGGCCACCTCGACGAGGCGACGATCGCCGGCACCGACCTCGCGACGCGGGGGGTCGACCGGTTGCCGGGAACCGACACCGGCTGGCGCATCAGGACACGGCTGGCCGTCGACGGACGGGGTCGCGCCGGACAGCACGCGTTCCGCGGTTCCGCGGTGATCCACGACGTCTGCGTGCAGCCGGCGCCGGGAATGGTCGACGACCTCGCCGGCCGCCGGTTCACCCCGCACGCCGAACTGGCCGTGGTCCTCGACGCCGACGGCACCCGCCACATCACCGAACTCGCACCCGTCGCCGAGGTCCGGCACGGTGACGCCCGACGCCGCGCACAGCAAAACCGTCGCCGCCGCTCCCGACCCCGCGCACAGGTGGTCGTCGAGGGCGCCGAGTCCGCGGTGCATCGCGTCGGTGACCGGTCGTGGGACATCCCGGTGACCGGGTTCTGGCAGGCGCACCGCGCCGCGCCGCAGACCTACGCCGACACCGTCGTCGGCTTTGTTCGAGACCATCTCGGCACCGGCCCGCGGGTCGCATGGGACCTCTACGGCGGCGCCGGGGTCTTCGCCGGCGCGTTGCTCGACCACCACCGAACGGGCCTCGAGGAGGTCCACATCGTCGACTCCGACGCGGGCGCACTGGCGGCCGCGGCCCGGACCTTCGACGCCGACGGCGATCGCGTGGTCACCCATCAGGGTGAGGTGGCGGCCCGGGTCCACGACCTCGGGGCGGCGCCCGACGTCGTCGTCCTCGACCCGCCGCGCACCGGCGCCGGCGAGCGGGTCGTCGAGGCGATCGCGGCCGCCGAACCGGCCGTGGTGGCGCACGTCGGCTGTGATGCCGCCCGCTTCGCACGTGATCTCGGTCTCTTCGCCCGTGCCGGATATCGCGTCGCGCAGGTGCGCGGCTTCGACGCGTTCCCGCTCACGCACCATGTCGAGGCCATCGCGTGCCTGGTTCCGGTCTGAGCTCCACCCGCCGAGTGAGGTCGTCGACCATCCGAGGGGCGGGGTCGTGCCGAATGCTTCCGTAGACTGACGGGTTATGAGCCGGGGGGTTTCTCCCGGAATCGCGAACCGGGGTTCCCGGGGGCATCACGTGATGGAGGAAACGATGGGTGTGCTCGACCGGATCAGCTCGCCGGCCGATCTGCGGTCACTGTCGGAAGCGGAGATGGAGACTCTCGCCTCCGAGATCCGGACGTTCTTGATCGAGAAGGTGGCGGCGACCGGCGGTCATCTCGGCCCCAATCTCGGCGTGGTCGAACTGACCCTCGGAATCCACCGGGTCTTCGACTCGCCGCACGATCCGATCCTCTTCGACACCGGCCACCAGTGCTACGTCCACAAGATCGTGACCGGCCGCAAAGACGGCTTCGATCATCTGCGCCAGCGCGGCGGTCTGACCGGCTACCAGGAGCGCGCCGAATCCGAGCACGACTGGGTCGAGTCCTCCCACGCCTCGGCCGCGCTGTCCTACGCCGACGGCCTGGCCAAGTCCTTCGAGCTGACCGGACAGAACGACCGCACCGTGGTCGCGGTGGTCGGCGACGGCGCGCTCACCGGCGGCATGTGCTGGGAGGCGATCAACAACATCGCCGCCTGCAACCGTCCCGTGGTGATCGTCGTCAACGACAACGGCCGGTCCTACGCCCCGACCATCGGCGGTCTCGCGAGCCACCTGTCGGGTTTGCGCCTGCAACCCGGCTACGAGAAGTTCCTCGACGAGAGCCGCCGCGTCGTCAAGCAGATGCCCGTGGTCGGCGAACCCGCCTACGCGGTCCTCCACGGCATGAAGAGCGGTCTCAAGGACCTGCTCGCACCCCAGGCGATGTTCACCGACCTCGGTCTCAAGTACGTCGGCCCCGTCGACGGACACGACATCAACGCCGTCGAGTCGGCACTGCGGCACGCCCACGACTTCGGCGGACCGGTCATCGTGCACACCGTCACCCGCAAGGGTATGGGCTACGCCCACGCCGAGAACCACGTCGCCGACCAGATGCACGCCACCGGCATCATCGACCCCGTCACCGGGCGACCCACCAGCGTGGCACCGCAGGACTGGACCAAGGTCTTCTCGGCCGCGCTGCTCGACGCCGGCGCCAACCGCCCCGACGTCGTAGCGATCACCGCGGCCATGCCCGGCCCCACCGGCCTGACGCCGTTCGGCGAGCGCTACCCGGACCGCATGTTCGACGTCGGTATCGCCGAACAGCATGCGATGACCTCGGCGGCCGGCCTGGCTCTCGGCGGCCTGCATCCGGTCGTCGCCATCTACTCGACCTTCCTCAACCGCGCCTTCGACCAGCTCCTGATGGACGTCGCGCTGCTGAAGCAGCCGGTCACCCTCGTCCTCGACCGGTCGGGCATCACGGGGCCCGACGGCCCGAGCCACCACGGCATGTGGGATCTCTCGCTCATGGCGATGGTCCCCGGTCTGCGGGTCGCCGCGCCTCGGGACGCGGTCCGGCTGCGCGAGGAGTTCGACGAGGCGCTCGGCACCGACGACGGCCCGACCGCCCTCCGCTTCTCCAAAGGTGCTGTCCCCGAAGACATCCGCGCGGTCGAACGTCTCGACGACGGGGTCGACGTGCTTCACCGCAGCGATCGCGATCTCGGCCCGGCCTCCGGTGACGTGCTCATCGTGGCGGTCGGTGCCTTCTGCAGCCTCGCCGTCGACACCGCCGAACGTCTCGGGCAGCAGGGCATCGAGGCCACGGTCATCGACCCGCGCTGGGTGCTGCCCGTGCCGACCTCGGTGGTCGAAGTCGCCCGTCGTCACCGCCTGGTCGTCACCCTCGAGGACGGCTGCGTCAGCGGCGGAGTGGGATCGGCTGTCGCGGGAGCACTCTCGGCGGCCGAGGTGACTGTTCCGGTGCAGATCAAGGGAATCCCGCAGGCGTTCATCGAACATGCCTCGCGCGGGGAGATCCTCGGCGACCTCGGTCTGACCGCCCAGGATCTCGCGCGCTCGATCACCGCGACGGTGTCGGGCATGCAGGCCGGTCCGGCGCTGGAGCGCCAGATCGAGAGCCCCGCGGATCCCGCACAGAGTCGCGCCGAGGACTGATGCCTCAGGTCGGCGCCGGAGGTCGGCGCGACCTGTGACCATCGATCTCAGCGCAGGGTGGCCAGATTCGAGATCGACTTGTGCACATCGGATTCCAGCACCCTGGCGACGAGACGCCCGACGGGTCCGTTGAGCAGACCGCCGGACACGTCGGCGGACAGGTCGAAGTGCGAGCCGTCGACGATCTCGTCGACCTTCATCGCGAGGTCGATGTCGATCCCGCCGCGGCCCGTGCCGGACAGTGCGATCAACCGTGGTTCGTCGTACTGGATGACGGTCCAGTGGATGACGTTGCGGAACCCCTTCACCTTGATCAGCGACGAGACCTTCGTCCCCTCGGTGATCGAGTCGGGGACCGGGGACTTCCACCCGCCGAAGATGGTCATCCACTCGTCGAAGCGCGAGAGGTTGCCGGCGAGTGCCCAGGCTGCGCCCGGGTCGAGGTCAGAGTCGATGCCGACGGAGACTGTGGCCACTGAGTGCTCCCATTCCGTGAGGTCGTGCCTGTTGCGAGGTCGTGCCTGTCGGAGGGTCTCTTACCCAACTCGGAGCGGGGCTACTCCGACGATGTGGTCTCGGTCGTCCCGGCCTCGCGCAACGCCTCGGTCAACGCGTCCACGCTGAGCTGCCGCTGCCACGGACGAGCTCCGGCGGCGGTGAGGTGTGCGTCCATCGCCTCGGTGGTGACGGGCTCGGCCAGTCCGTCCCAGCACAGCTGGCGGACGACGTCCGGGGCGAGGATGTTCTCCACCGGGAGGGTGTGGTGCTCGGCGACCTCTTTGAGCGCCGGGCGGACCTTCTGCATCCGCGCCGCGGCCTCCGGGTTGCGCTGTTCCCAGCGGCTCACCGGGGGAAGCCCGGGGCCGGTGGTCTTGCGGGCCGGCAACTCGCTGTCGGGGAGTTCGCGGGCCCGTTGCAGGGCGCTGAGCCAGATCCCGGCCTGGCGACGCTGGCGAGGGCCACCGAAGACCGGCAGGCGGGTCAGTTCGCTGTTCGATTTCGGGTCGACGGTCGCGGCGTTGACGATCGCGGTGTCGGGCAGGACGCGACCCGGAGCGACGTCCCGGCGCTCCGCCAATTCTTCGCGCGCCGTCCACAATTCGCGGACCGCCGCGAGTGCACGAGCCGACTTCACGGTGTGGATGTTGGAGGTCTTGCGCCAGCGGTCGGTGCGCGGGGGGGCCGGCGGGCGGGACAGCACGTAGGCGAACTCCTCGCGGGCCCAGCCGTCCTTGCCGGACTCGGCCAGTGCCGCGTCCATCGCGTCCCGGAGTTCGACGAGCACCTCGACGTCGAGGGCGGCGTAGTTCAGCCAGTCGTCGGGGAGCGGTCGTCGTGACCAGTCCGCCGCGCCGTGACCCTTGAGCAGGCCGAGCCCGAGGAACTGGGCGACCATCGCGGCGAGGTTCACCTTGGCGAGGCCGAGCAGGCGCCCGGCGAGCTCGGTGTCGTACAGCTCGACGCATTCGAAGCCGAGCTCGCGTAGGCAGGGGAGATCCTGATCGGCGGCGTGCAGCACCCACTCGGGCCCGCGTAGCGCGTCGATCACCGGGGCGAGTGCCTCGGGATCGGCGATCGGGTCGAGCAGGAAGCTGCCCGAGCCGCGTCGTTTGATCTGGATCAGGTAGGCGCGCTGGGAGTAGCGGTAACCGGAGGCGCGTTCGGTGTCGACGGCGATGGGTCCCTCGCCCGCGGCGAGTGCTCGCGCGGCGTCGGCGAACTCCGCCGCGGTCGAGAGCACCGGCGGGACACCGCCGGCGGGGGCGAGCAACGGCTCGACCTCGGGGGCTTCGTCCCCTGGGGGGTTGTTCTCGGCTGCTCGGTTCTCGGGTGGTGTGTCCACAGTGCTCACGTCGCGCCGAGTTGGGTCACGCCCGTCGGCGGGAGGCCGGCAGCGACGACAGAACCTCGCAGAACGCCTCGAGGTGCCCGTTGAGACCCTCGGCGGTCAGCGCGGTCCACGACGCCCGGACCTCGAGCTGGTGGGCGCGCGGCGGTCCGGCGATGTCGCCGTAGCGCACCGACGTCGTCGACGTCACGGTGCCGCCGAGGGCGGTCACCTCGATGCGGTGTGCGGTGCCGTTGGGGGAGGCGGGGGTGCTGCTCTCGCCGACCGGCACGCCGAGGGCGTCGGACAGCCAGCTCCAGGCGACCTCGGGCAGCAGCGGGTCCATCGCCAGGGCGGCCTCGACCTCTGCCTGCAGGTACGCGACGAGGCGGATCGTCCCGTTCCAGGCGTCCTGGCCGGCCGGGTCGTACAACAGGATCAGCCGTCCGAAGGCGGTGCCCTGAGAATCGGTGGGGACGACGTCGGGGTCGTCCGGCGGGCGCACCTCGGCGCCGACCGCATAGCTGTACGGCGCCAGCCGTTGCGGCGGGCGGATGGGGCCGACCTCGATCTCACGGCGGACGCGGGCAGCATGCAGCGACTCCACCGCCGCGCGGAAATCAGCAGGCTCGTCCGGAGCTCCCGAGGAAGTCACCGTTCGACCGTAGGTGTGTCGTGCCTGGCAGCGGCGGAGGCGCGCCGAGTCACCGGCCCCAGAAATGGGGACGCGGACCGGGAAGGGTGGCGCGAGGCGACCCGGGGCGGGTCAGATCGCCGAACATGGCAGAGTAAGCGGTGATGTCGAACGTAACTGGTACCCGGGTCCATCGGTCGCACCTGCCGCTCGTCGCCGCGGCCACGGGTGGGACCCCGTCACGCCGTCCGGTGTGGTTCATGCGGCAGGCGGGCCGATCGCTGCCCGAGTACCGCGCCATCCGCGCGAACCACGGCATGCTCGAATCCTGCTTCGACGCCGAGCTGGTCTGCGAGATCACCATGCAGCCGGTGCGTCGTCATGACGTCGACGCCGCGATCCTGTTCTCCGACATCGTCGTCCCGCTCAAGGCCGCGGGCATCGACCTCGACATCGTCGCGGGCACCGGTCCGGTGATCGCCGAACCTGTGCGGTCGGCGGACGCCGTCTCCCGCATCCCGCGCCTGGAACCCGCCTCGGTCGGCGCGATCTCCCGCGCCATCGAACTGTTGCTCGCCGAACTCGGCGACACCGCGCTGATCGGTTTCGCGGGTGCACCGTTCACCCTCGCGTCGTACCTCATCGAGGGCGGACCGAGCCGCAACTACGAGCGCACCAAGGCGATGATGCACGGCGACCCGGAGACCTGGGCCGAGCTGATGGCCCGCCTCGCCGACATCACCATCGTCTTCCTGCAGGTCCAGCTCGAGGCCGGCGTCGACGCCATCCAGCTCTTCGACTCCTGGGCGGGCATGCTGTCGGCAGCCGACTACCAGCGTTTCGTGGCACCGCACAGCGCCCGCGTCCTCGCCGAGGTCGCCGGATACGGCGTTCCGCGCATCCACTTCGGTGTCGGGACGGGTGAACTGCTCACGCCCATGGCCCATGTCGGGGCCGACGTCATCGGCGTCGACTGGCGGGTGCCGCTCGACGAGGCCGTCCGTCGCGTGGGCCCCGGCAAGGCCGTCCAGGGCAACCTCGACCCGACGATGCTCTTCGCGGGACCGGAGGTTGTCGACAGCGAGGTGCGTCGTGTGGTCGCCGACGGTGACCGGGCGCTCGCGGCCGGCGCGATCGGCCACATCTTCAACCTCGGCCACGGCGTGCTGCCGGGCACCGACCCGGACGTCCTCACCCGCGTCGTCGAACTGATCCACAGCCTCTGATGGCTGCCCGGCGCCGGATCGCGGTCGTCGGCGGAGGTGTCTCCGGCCTGACGGCGGCGTACCGGCTGCGTCGCGAACTCGGCGCCGACGCGCAGATCGACGTCCTCGAGGCGAGCGAGCGGCTCGGCGGCATCCTGCACACCACGACGGTCGGTGGCCAGTCGGTCGACGTCGGGGCCGAGGCGTTCATCGTCCGACGACCCGAAGCGCTCGGCCTGGTCCACGAACTCGGTCTGGGGGACCGGGTCGTGTCACCGACCGGCCGGCGTCCGTCGGTGTGGTCCGGCGGCCGCCTGCACCCACTGCCGGCCCCGGCGCTCATGGGAATCCCCGCGACCCCCGAGGCGGTCGCCGATCTCGCCGACCCCGCCGACCTGGAACTCCTCCGCACCGAGCCGCATCGTCTCTGGCGTTGGGACGCGTCCGCGGACCCGACGGTCGGGGACCTCGTCGCCGACCGTTTCGGTCCGTCCGTGGTCGCCCGCAGCGTCGATCCCATGCTGGGCGGCGTCTACTCGAGCCTCGCCGCCGACATCGGTCTGCGTGAGGCGCTCCCGGCCCTCGTGGCGCGTCTCGACGGCGGTGCGCCCAACCTGACCGCGGCCGTTTCCGGCCTCGTCGCCGACGCCACCGGTTCGGGTCCCGTGTTCGGCACTCTTGTGGGTGGCTACCGGGTCCTGCTCGACGCGCTCCGGTCCGCCGCGGCCGTCGAACCCGAACTCTGCTCGTACGTCCGCGGCCTGGAGCCGACCGCCACCGGTTGGACGCTCGATGTCGCCGGCGGTGCCCGCGAGGACATCCGGGACTACGACGGTGTCATCCTCGCGATCCCCGCGTGGCAGGCCGGGCATCTCCTGCGCGGTTCGTTACCCGACTTCGCCGCCCCGCTACGTGCGGTCCGGGGTGCGTCGTCGGTCGTGGTGTCGATCGCGCTGGCCCCCGGGACGCCGGTACCCGATCACTCCGGCGTTCTCGTCGGGACCGGGGAGAGTCTGCGCGCCAAGGCGTTCACGCTCAGCTCACAGAAGTGGGGACACCTGTCGCACGACGACGCGCCGGTGTCGGTGCGGGCGTCGTTCGGCCGGTTCGGCGCCCCGGTACCGAGCGTCGACGAAGAACCCGGTGTCGACGACCGGCTGCGGACCGAGGCCCTCGAGGATCTCGACGAGGTGTGCCGGGCCGCCGGCGTGGCACCCGCATCGCCGAACGTCGTCGACACCTACGTGCAGCGTTGGACCAACGGCCTGCCCGTCTACGGTCCCGGACACCTGGCCACGATGGCGCAGGTCGCCGCGTCCCGTCCGCGTCGGCTCGCGCTCGCCGGGTCGTCGTATGCGGGGGTCGGTGTCCCGGCCTGCATCGGCCAGGCCGGACGCGCCGTGTCGGCTCTGCTGACCGACCTGACCTGACTGTTCGTCCCGCCGGACACGGTGGCACCATGTCAGTCATGGCCCGCTTGGATTATGCAGAACTCAATTCCACGATCCGCTACCTGATGTTCTCGGTGTTCGCCGTTCGCCCCGGCGAGCTCGGCACCGACCGGGACCAGGCCAAGTCGGATGCCGCCGACTTCTTCAAGTCCCTCGAGGACACCGGCGTCGTGGTCCGCGGCGTGTACGACGTGTCGGGTCTCCGCGCCGACGCCGACTTCATGATCTGGTGGCATGCCGCCGGCGTCGAGTCCATCCAGGCCGCCTACGCGAAGTTCCGGCGCGAGACCGTCCTCGGCCGTGCCTGCAACCCGGTGTGGAGCAACGTGGCGCTGCACCGTCCCGCGGAGTTCAACAAGAGCCACATCCCGGCCTTCCTCGCCGGTGAGGAAGCGGGCAACTACATCTGCGTGTACCCGTTCGTGCGATCCTACGAGTGGTACCTGCTGCCCGACGAGGAGCGTCGCAAGATGCTCGCCGACCACGGCAAGGCCGCCCGCGAGTACAAGGACGTCCGCGCCAACACGGTGTCGTCGTTCGCCCTCGGCGACTACGAGTGGCTGCTGGCCTTCGAGGCACCGGAACTGCATCGCATCGTCGATCTGATGCGTGACCTGCGCGCCACCGAGGCCCGTATGCATGTTCGGGAGGAGACGCCGTTCTTCACCGGGCCGCGCGTCGAGGTCTCGGCGCTCATCGACGCCCTGCCCTGACCGAGAGACCTCCAGCAGGGGCACCCGCGATCACCGCGGGTGCCCCTGCTTTTTGTGGGGAGTGACCTGTGTCGCCCGGTTAGATGAAAAGCGGACAAAACTCCTGCGGATCAGATCACGGTGAGCGAAAGGTGAATGGAGCCTCAAGAAGAGGTAACGAATTGCTCTCGATCTGGAGGAAGCACATGGTCCGAATCGCTCCCGCGGCCCGGGTTGTCGCCGGCCTGATGTTCTCGGCGGCGCTCGCCGGTGGCGTCGCAACCGCGAATGCCGAACCGTGCAAGATGAATCTCGCCAACGGTCAGCACGCTCCCTGCGCGCCTGAAGTCATCTCGCATGTACCCGGCGACCCGGGCGGCGGCAACGACCCGGCATCCGATCCGGCGTCGTTCGAGCATGTGCTGGTGGAGCCGGCTTGGCCCATTGTCGAGGAGTCGACCGAACCCGAGCGGTCGCCCGCGGTGTGATGGCCCAGTTGCCTACCGTTGAAGGGGGCACCCGCGGACACCGCGGGTGCCCCCTTTTTCTGGGTGGAGTTTCCCGATTCTTCTTGAATATGGCTGTGGCACAAGTGACTTGGTCGACCGACCCAGGTCGCCGCAAAGGGTGAAAAACGGACAAAACGCCATAAGTTCTGTTATGACGGGAGTGTGAGCTTCGTCTCACGAGGGACACAGCACCGTTCTACCCGACGTGAAGGAACCCCCATGACCCATCTCGTCCCCGCGGTCCGCATCATCGCAGCACTGATGTTCTCGGCTGCACTGGCCGGCGGCGTCGCGACCGCGAACGATCCGATCCTGGCTCGTTCGAACACACGCCGCTGGACCGGATCTCGCCTGTCGCGGCTCCGCCCGTAGAGGAGCCGGTCGACGACCACCAGATCGACATCCCGCAGCCCGAGGAGAAGGACCCGGACAAGGAGAAGGAAGAGAAGGCGCAGAAGGAGAAGGAAGAGCGGGAGGCCAAGGAAAAGGAAGAGCGGGAGGCGAAGGAAAAGGAGCAGAAGGAGAAGGAGCAGAACGGCTAGTCCTGCTTCGTCCGACCTGCTGTGCTACAGCGCTACTCGGCCGGCTCGAGTTTCAGGCTGATCGAGTTGATGCAGTAGCGCAGGTCGGTGGGGGTGTCGTAGCCCTCGCCGGCGAACACATGCCCCAGGTGACTCTTGCAGTTCGCGCAGAGCACCTCGACCCGCTTCATGCCGAGCGAGTTGTCCTCGACCTCGATGATCTTGTCGCCGGCGAGGGGTGAGAAGAACGACGGCCAGCCGCAGTGGGATTCGAATTTCTGCTCGCTGCGGAACAACTCCGTGTCGCACGCCCGGCAGCGGTAGACGCCGACCGTCTTGGTGTCGGTGTACTCACCGGTGAAGGGTGCTTCGGTGCCGGCCTGGCGCAGGACACGGTACTCGGCCGGGGTCAGGCGCTGCTTCCACTCCTCGTCGGTGAGTGTCGCGAGGTTCTCGGTCTCGGGCATGCTGTCGGTCATGGGTTCCACGTTAGCGCGGCATGCACCTCGGTAGCGCGGCGCGCGGCGGCGCTACTTCGAGAGCGACAGCGAGTCGTCGGACTTCGCCGTCGGTGCCGGGGGAGCGTCGGTCTCCGACCGCATCACCACGTCCTCACCGGCGACGCCGTCGGATCGCATGTCGAGCCAGCGGAACAGCAGCGAGCAGAACACCGCGATCATGAGCAGCGACCATCCCCAGGTCACCTTGTTGTACTCGACCATCCAGCCGAAGGCCGTCCACCGCTGCGAGTAGAAGCTGTCGAACGTCATGCAGCCGTACACGCCGAGCCAGGCAGGCCAGTTCCGCATCGCCGACCCCGGAAGCAACACCGTCATCAGCAGCGGGAACAGCAGCATCGAGTAGTAGCCCTGGCCGAGCGAACCCACCAGGAACGCGGTGCCCAGCAGCACGCCCGACGATGTCGCGAGCCACAGCAGCTCGTTGGTCTTGCGGTAGTAACGGTAGAGGAACCACAGGGAGAACGCGGCCATCACCACGAAGGCGGCGCGCAACAGCAGCACCAGCCACGGCGAGACCCCGAAGTAGGCGCCGTTGCCGGCGATCGAGCTGTTGTAGTAGTCGCGGGCCTCGCCGAGGTAGGGAACAGTCCGGCTGATGAATGCGTCGGCGTCGACCGAGAGCGGCCAGGCGACCGCGGTCAGCACGAGGGGGACCACGACGGCGAAGACGAACACCCGCCACTGCCGGTTGAGCAGGGGGAGAAGCATCAGTGGAGCCAGAATCGGTTTCACCGCGATCGTCAGGCCCATCGGGACACCGGCCCACCAGTCGTGCCGTGAGCGCATCAGCATGAGGAATGCGATCATGCCGAGAAGGACGAACGAGTTGAAGTTCGTGAAGATCAGGGTGTGCGAGACGGTTTCGGTGAAGAAGAACACGAACAGGACCGTCGGCATCACCCAGGAGTTCAGGGCGTACCCGAACATCCGGGTCAACAGGTAGGCGGAGATCAGCAGTGCCACCACGCTGACCGCGATGAACGCCCAGCGGGCACGTTCGTAGTCGATGATCGCCACCGGCGCCATCAGCAGGGTGCCCGACGGCGGGTACAGGTAGTGCGGGTCGACCGTGGCGTAGTTCTCGCCGTAGACGGGCAGGTTGTTCAGAAAGTTGTAGGCCGCCGCGTACACCGGCTTGAAATCGTCGGTGCGGTCGCCGTTGACGCCGAGGAACACCGACCGGTGCACCACCATGAGCAGGCTGATCGGCCACAGGATCATCGGGATGATCCGTTGCGCGCTCATCTGGGGATACAGATACCTGTCGAGATTGGCCACCCGCGCACCGTACTACGAGCGGGTCGGGACCTTCCGCAGAACCCTCCGGGCCGGTGCCGGTCACGGGTGGTCAGGCGGGGCAACCCCGCTGGGTCGGTCCTTCGAGCGGTGCCTTCTTCACGTACTCGGCGGCGACCTGTGCCGCGCAGGCGCTTCGGCCCAGCACCGAGAAGCCCAGTCCGTCCCAGCTGACGGTCACCGGTTCGGCTCCGGCGTTCATGAACAGCGGCACGAGCGTGCCCGCGCCGCTACCGCCGTTGATGGGGTCCCGGGTGCCGTTGAGGACCAGCGGGTCGGCGGGCAGTGACGACGGGGGACGGACGGCGGTGCCCGACGCCCAGCCGTTGCAGCGGACCAGCGACAGCGCGCTGTCGGAGCCGGTCAGCGGACTCTGCTTGGTCCAGGCCTCGACGAGGCCGGGGATCTCGTTCTGACCCACCGGGCCGGTGACGTCGTTGCAGCGCGAGACCAGGGCGCCGTCGGTCGTCCGTAGGGCTGCGGCCCGGTCGGCCAGCCGGACCAGCTCACCGGTGTCGCCGCGGTCGGCGGCGGTGATGGCTCGGGACAGGTCGAGCAGTGCCTCGGGGCGATCCGAGGCGACGGCGAGCGTGGTGGTGATGGCGTTGAGAGCGGTGGTGTCCGACAGTCCGTCCAGGCGTCCGGCGCGCGCCTTGGTGAGCAGACCGGTCATCACCCGCACTCCGTTGGTGCCGAGCGTGCAACCGTCCAGCGTCGAGCATCGCTGCGCGAATCCCTGCAGCGCGGTCTGCACACCCTGGGCGCGCAGGAGCGCGCGATCGCGGGCGTTCGCGCCGAAGGGCGTCGGGGTGTCGAGGATGATGCGTCCCGCGCGGCCGCCGTAGAGGGAGGAGTACGCGAGGACGACGTCGGAGCCCTCACCGACGCCGATGAGACCCAGGTGCTCGACGCCCCACCGCTGCCGGAGTGTCTCGAGGTCGGCTGCGGCGAACTGTGCGCCGAAGTTGAGTTGGTAGGGCGTCAGTGTCTCGGTACAGCCGTCCGAGGCCGACGACGCGGCCGCGGCGAGCCGCGAGATGCGTGCCTGGGTGGTGGTCCCGCGCGTGGTGAGCCCGTTGTCGGCGATCGTGCTCCGCTCGAGCCGGGTCATGCAGTCGAGGTCCTCGCTCTGGGGGATGCCGCGATGGTCGACGGCCACCACGGGGTGGGCGTCGACGAAGGCCCGGCCCGGACCGGACGACATCACCATCAGCGTCCGCGACGACGGGAGATCCGATCCCGAGGTGAGGACGAGCGGCGGCGCGTCGGCGGGCGTCGCCGCGGTGCGGGCCCGGGTCGCCGCGATCCGCACGACCTCACCGTCGGGCTTGTTCCGGTCGACAGGGGAGTCGAACTCCGCGCATTCGATGGTCACCCCGGCCGGACGGGCGACCCCGTAGCGTCCGGCCGTCCCTGCCGCACAGTCCGACCACTCGAGGTCGGACTTCGGTACGGCGAGCGCCGGCGCCGGGGGCGGTGCGGACGACGAGGGTGCGGGACCCTGACCGCCGCCGCCACCGGGGATGAGTTCGGGGCCCCGGTCGGGGCCCACGGCGCACGACGACACGAGGATCGCGACGATCACACCCAGGACTGCCGTGACGGCGTGCGCTCTTCGCATGTCCGCGAGCGTAGTCAACGACGCCGGGCGACGGTCGTGCAGTGATCCGTTCGGTCAGTGGATGGACGACCGGCCGTGACGCAGCCAGCGCGTGAAGACGTAACCGTCGTCGTCGGTGATGATCGCGGCCGGTGACATCCCCTTGAGGGTGGCGGTGTCCTCCCCGTCCCCGGTGCGGGTGACGATGCGTCCCGCGCGCCCGCCGGCCAGATGGGGGCTGGTCGTCAGGCACAGTTCGTCGAGCAGGTCGTCGGCGATGATCGAACCGAGCAGGCTCGGGCCGCCCTCGCAGAGCACCCGCGGCCGGCCCCGCTTCCCGCACGTCTCGATCAGTGTCGACGTCTCGACGTCGTCCTCGCCGCAGTCGATCAGGGTGGCACCGGCGTCGACGAGCGCGGCGCGACGATCCGCGGGGGCCGACGCGCAGGTGAGTACGACGGTGTCGGGGTGACTCAGCGGCGGGTAATCCGGCGGGATCGAGAGCGACCGCGACACCAGGGCGAGCGCGGGCGCGGGTGTCTGTCCGTTCTCCTCCCGGAGGTCCGCGAACGCCTCGTCGGGTTGCGGTTGGCGGTATCCCTCGGTGGTCGCCGTCCCGGCGCCGACGAGGATGACGTCGGCGAGTCCGCGCAAGACCCGGAAGACGGTCTTGTCTCCGTCGCCGCCGAGGCCGCCCGACTTCCCGTCGTGGGTGGCGGCGCCGTCGATCGAGGCCACCATGTTGGCCCGCACGAAGGGGGCCGCGGCGCCGGGCCCCTCCGACGGCCGTGGTGGATAGCGGTAGTGCTCGGCCAGCCGGAGCAGAATGTCGTTCCCCGTCTGATCGGACTCCGCGGATGTGACCTGGGTCGCTTTCTGCAGGTGGAACATGCATCCATCATTCCGCGGATGGCTACTCTCCACACATGGCGGCCCGACTTTGCGATCGCAACCCTGCGACCTCGCCGGACGCACTCATCGACGAGATGGTGCCTCCGTCGACCTTCGACGAGGTGAGTTTCGACTCCTACATTCCCGATCCGAAGGAGCCCTCGCAGGCCCAGGCGGTCGCGAAAGCGCGCGACTTCGTCGCGCGGGCGTCGAAGGCGCGCTCGGGGAAGAAGGGGCTCTTCTCGCGCAAGGCCCCCGCGCAGGGCATCGGGCTGTACCTCGACGGCGGGTTCGGCGTCGGCAAGACCCACCTCCTCGCCTCGATCTACCACTCCATGCCCGAGCCGAAGTCGTTCGCGACCTTCGTCGAGGTCACCCACGTGGTGGGTGCGCTCGGCTTCGTGAACGCGGTGGAACGGCTGTCGAAGCACACGGTGCTCTGCATCGACGAGTTCGAACTCGACGATCCCGGTGACACGATGCTGGTGTCCCGACTGCTCACCGAGCTCACCGCCAAGGGTGTGTCGGTGGTCGCCACCTCGAACACCCTGCCCGGCCAGCTCGGCGAGGGCCGCTTCGCAGCGCAGGACTTCCTGCGCGAGATCCGCAAGCTCTCGGCGGTGTTCGAGACCATCCGCGTCGACGGCCCCGACTATCGTCACCGCGACCTGCCGCCGGCCCCGGACCCACGCACGGAGTCCGAGCTGGCCGACATCGCCGACTCCACCGAGGGCGCGACCCTCGACGAATTCGATGCACTGTGCGATCACCTGAGCACGCTGCATCCGTCCAAGTACAAGGACCTCGTCGACGGCGTCTCGCTGGTCTGCATCAACGGTGTCCACCCTGCGAAGGACCAGTCGGTGGCCCTGCGGCTCGTGGTGCTCGCCGACCGCCTCTACGACGCGCACATCCCGGTGACGGTGTCCGGCGCCAAGCTCGACGAGATCTTCACCGACGAGATGCTCGCCGGTGGTTACCGCAAGAAGTATCTGCGCGCGACGTCGCGCCTGCTGGCCCTGTCGCGGTTCGCCGAATCTGCTGCCTGAGAGGTCTTACAGCTTCTGTGTGAACACGTAGTCGTGTTCGACGCTGCCCCCGAGGTCGAAGGTCCGCACCCCGGCGCGGGTGAAACCCGTTTTGGCGTAGAACTTCTGGGCCCGTTCGTTGAGCTGGTTCACCCCGAGCCAGACGACGACGCTCCCGCGGTCTCGGGCACGATCGAGCGCCGCTTCCATGAGCGCACGCGACGGGCTGAGACCGGGACGCGCATGATGGTCGGGGAGTACGTACATCTTCGACACCTCGCTCGCCGGCCGCTCCGGGACTATCTCGGCGACAACGGGATTCGACGGATCGCCGTGCAGCACCAGTCCATAGCCGATGACCGGGCCGTCATCGCCGTCCCGGACGACGAGCACGTCGGCGTCCGGGTCGGCGATGTAGCCGCGAAAGTTCTTCTCACCGAGATTGGTCGCGATGAACTGGGCGATGTCCTCGGCCGCGGCGTGCGGCGGGCACGCCAGGGGGAAGGTCGCGCCGGCGACCTCGGCCACCGACGCCGCCCGGTCGGGATCGGTGAGGAGTTCGACGGTCGCCGCGGGATGAGTCGGCGTCATGACCGCGAATCGGCCGACGACAGCGGACGATCCGGGTCCGCGGTCCAGGCGTTCATCGACCCGTCGTACACCGCGACATCGTCGCGACCGAGTGCCTTCAGCGCAAATGCCGCTGCGGTGGCGGCGATCCCGCCGCCGCAGTAGGTGACCGGGCGCACCGTCGGGTCGAGGGCGCCCGCGTCGGCGAACAGTCCGCGCAGTTCGTCGAGCGGCTTCAGCGTGCCCGCCTCGTCGACGAGTTCGCCGAACGGGACGTTGACGCTGCTCGGGATGTGGCCGCCGGCGAACGACTCCCGGTCGAGGGCATTGACCAGCAGCACCGACGATTCGGCGGTCGCCGTGACGACCTCGTCGGTCGACGCGATCCGCTCCGGGCGGCGGTGTGCGGTGAAAGTGGCCGCCGGATGGGTGGATTCACCGGTCTCGGTGGGGAGCCCCGCTGCCACCCAGGCGTTGTACCCGCCGTCGAGGACGACGACGTCGTCGAAGCCCTCGAGGCCGAACTGCCACCACAGTCGTGTCGCCCAGATGCCGTTGACCGTGTCGTAGACGACGACGGTCGAGTCGTTGCCGATCCCGGCCGCGCCGACCGCCGCGGCGAAGTTCTCCGACGACGCCGCTGCGAACGGGGCCTCGCCATTCGGATCGGACAACTCGGTGATCTGGTCGAGGAACACCGCACCGGGCAGGTGCCCCTGCAGGTAGGTGTCGCGGCCGGAGCGGACGTGCGCGCCGTCGGCGTCGAAGCTCAGGTGGACCGTCGCGTCGACGATGCGCAGACGTCCCTCGCCGAGGCGCTTCTGCAGTTCGTTCGGGGTGATGAGCGGTGCGGGGGTCATGCCTGACACGGTAGTCCCGCCGTGCCTGCGCCGGTTCTCAGGGATCGAGCGGTTCGGCCGTCATCGGTTCGGTGTGGAAGTCGGCGAGATCGACGTGGCGGGTCTTGGCCCAGTAGTCGACGATCCGCCACGGCAGCACCGCCACGACCCGACCGTCGGGGTTGCGGTACCAGTTGGTCATCGCGGGATGCGTCCACACCATCTGTGCGTGCGCGCGGTCGACGGCGTCGTTGTACTCGTCGGTGACGTCGCGTCGCACCTCGAGGGCACCGAGCCGGCGCTCGATCATGGCGCGGATGGCGTCGCAGACGTAGCGCACCTGGTACTCGAGGATGCTGATGAAGCTGCCCCCGTGTCCCAGTGCGGTGTTGGGGCCGGTGAGGATGAACAGGTTGGGGAAGTCCGGCGCAGTGATGCCGAGGTAGGCGTACGCGTCGTGATCGCCCCAGGCCTCGACCGTCGTCTTGCCGCTGCGACCGACGACGTCCATCGGGTACAGGTAGCGGTCGCTGTGGAAGCCGGTCGCGAACACGATGATGTCGAAGTCGTGTGCCCGGCCGGTGCTGTCGACGAGACCGGTCTCGGTGACGGAGTCCACGCCGTGCCCCACCAGCTCGACGTCGGGCTGCCGCAACATGCGAAACCAGCCGTTGTCCAACAGCATTCGTTTGCCGAAGGGCGGGTAGTCCGGCGTCGACAGCTCGACGAGATCGTCGCGGTCGCCGAGCTCGCTGCGCATGTACCGCAGGTAGAACTCGCGGTGACCGTGATTCACGGCGTTGATCGACGCGGTGGGTTCGGGCCATTCGGGGTCGACGTGCAGGGTGGAGTGGACGTTGTCGTTGAAGATCCAGGACAGCCGCGCGCGGTACCACTCCCGGTAGCCGGGCAGGTTGTTCATCAGCCAGTGCACGCTGTCGCCGACCGGCGCGAAGTAGTCGTCGTTGGGGGCGATCCACTGCGGCGACCGCTGGAAGATCGTCAGCGATCCGACCTTGTCGACGATGGCGGGGCCGATCTGCATCGCCGACGCACCGGAGCCGACGATGGCGACGCGTTTGCCGGCCAGGGCGCCGGGCTCGTCGAGTTCGGTGGGCCAGTGGGCGGAGTGGAACATCTTGCCGGTGAAGGTGTCCATGCCGGCGAGCGCGGGGAGCTTGGGCCGGTTGAGGATGCCGACCGCGCTGATCAGGATGCGTGAGGTGAGGGTGCTCTCGTTTCCGTCCCGGTCGCGGACCCGGACGACCCACTGCTGGGCGGCGGAGTCGTAGGCCGCGGAGAGGACCTCGGTGCCGAATCGGACGCGGTCGCGCACCGCGTGGCGGTCGGCGAAGGCCTGCAGATAGCCCTGGACCTCGTCGCGCTTGCCGAAGTGGGTGGACCAGTCGTGGTCGAACGACGAGATCGAGTACAGGTAGCTCGGGGTGTCGACGCCGGCGCCCGGGTACTGGTTCTCGTACCAGGAGCCGCCGACCTCGTCGTTCTTCTCCAGGACGGTGTGCTCGATGCCGGCGTCGGCGAGCTGGGTGGAGATCAGCATCCCGGCCACGCCGGCGCCGATGACCAGGGCGTTCATCGTCGAGCCGAGCTCGTCGGGCAGCGCTGGCAGGTGGGTGCCGCGCAGGTCGCCCCGCACGATCTCGCTCATCATCGGCGCGAACTCCGGTGCCACCGGTTCGCCGGCTGTGAAGGACATCAGTGCGGCGACGAGTTCCTCGTCGGCCGGCACGCGTGCCGGTGAGCCCTGCTCGTACCAGTCCTCGAGGGCGTCGACGACGGCGTCGCGGATCTCGGCCTGCACGTCCGCGGGCAGGCCGCCGGTCGAGTTGTCGTCCATGCCGCGGCTACGGGTCGGACGGTAGCGGTCGGCCAGCCAGCGGCGATCCCCGGTCATCTCCACCAGCACGGCGAGCAGCGTCGGGATGTTGCCCGCGTCGACCGCGGTCCGGATCTCCGAGGGGGCCGGACGCGTCGCCGGGCGGGTGGAAACTGAAGTCATAGCTGCAACTAACCACTGTTAGTCCCGTTTCGTCAACAGGAGGAAAGTCTCGATTTCCGATGCTTGACTGCCGCTATCTCGTGTGGAACTGTGTCCCCAGTCATACTAACAACGGTTAGTGATCACGGAGGTTGACATGGAACTCAGCGAGGCAATGCGCACCACGGGCACATGCCGCTACTTCAGCGACAAGCCTGTCGAGGACGAGGTGTTCTACCGGGCGTTCGACGACGCGCGCTTCGGTCCGCAAGGCGGGAACCGCCAGCCGGTCCGCTGGGTCGTCGTCCGTGATGACGTCACCAAGAAGGCACTCGCCGACCTCTACCTGCCCTTCTGGGAGCCGTACTACAACTCGATCCTCGAGGGCTCCAAGAAGGTCGGCGCCGTCCCGAAGACCATCGAGAGCGCCAACTACTTCGCCCATCACCTCGCCGAGGTGCCCGCCCTCGTCGTGGTGTGCGCCGAGGCGGAAGGGCTGCATCCCACCGACCACGAACTCGGCCGGCTCAGCGTCGTCGGCGGCGCGTCGATCTACCCGAGCGTGCAGAACCTGACCCTTGCGCTGCGGCAGCAGGGCGTCGCCACCGCACTCACCACTCTGCTGTGTGCGGCCGAGAACGAGGTCAAGGAACTGCTCGGCATCCCGGACGAGTACATCACCGCGGCACACATCGCGGTCGGCTACCCGCGCAACGGTTTCCCGCGCAAGCTCACCCGCAGCCCGGTCGAGGAGATCGCCTTCCTCGACCGGTTCGACAATCGGATGTTCGCGTGAGTGCCCCAGCCGTGACGGACGACCGCAAGCTCACCCGAACCCAGACGTCGCCGCTCGGACGCGCGACGATCGGTGATCAGCTCCGCAGGCTCTCGCGGTCGCAGGGCGACAAGCCCGCGATCATCGCCTACGACGCGGCCGGCGGCCGCACGTCGACCAGCTACGGCGACCTCGATCGCATGGCCAACCGCGTTGCCCACGTCCTCGTCGACCTCGGCGTCCGGCGCGGCGACCGAGTCGCGGTGATGAGCCGCAACCGCGTCGAGACCGTCGCGTCGTACTACGGCGCGCTGAAGGTCGGCGCGGCATACTCCGGTGTCAGCCCGATGTTCCGCGAGAAGGAGATCGCCCAGCAGCTGGGTCATCTCGAGCCCGCGGTCCTCGTCGTCGAACGTGACCTGGCACCTCTGGCCGGTCCGATCGCCGACAGCCTCGGCGTCTCGGTTCTCGTCGTCGGGGAGTCGGGATCGGATTCGTGGAACTCCTTCGACGAGCTGGTCGGGCAGGCTGACGACGCCGAACCCGACTGTGACGTCGACGAACACGATCTGGCGATGATCGTCTACACCAGCGGTACCGAGTCGACCCCCAAGGGTGTCGAGATCGCGCACCGCAACTACCTGATCTCCACCGCACCCGCGTACACCTGGGGTCTGCGTTGTCAGAACGACGACGTCTGGCTGTACGTCATGCCGTTCCACACGATCGCGGGTATCGGATCGCTGACCTCGCTGACCCTGCTCGGCGCCACGCTCGTGCTACCGGCCGCGGTCGACCCGGCGACGTCGCTGCGGATGATCCGCGACGAGAAGATCTCGGTGCTCGCCCAGACCCCGACCTTCTTCATCGCCCTCGCCAACCACGCCGACTTCGGGCCCGACACCGTCGGGACGGTCCGCCGGTGTCTGACCTACGGCGGTCAGGTGTCGCCGCATGCCGTCGACGCATGGGCCACCGCCACGCCGGAGTCGGTGTGGGGCACCTACTGGGGCCAGTCCGAACTCACCCAGCTGGGCTCGGTCGGGTGGTTCAAGCGGCTCGAGGACGTGCCCGGACAGGACCCGACGTGGATCGGCAAGCCGGTGGGCCATCTCGAGGTGCGCGTGGTCGACGCCGACGGCAACGAGGCCGAAGAGGGTGAACTCCTCTGTCGTACACCGTCGGTCATGCTCGGCTATCACAGGGACCCGGAGAAGACCGCGCAGGTCCTCGAAGGTGGTTGGGTGCACACCGGCGACATCGTGCGCATCGACGACGAGGGCAACATGTTCTTCCGCGACCGGCGCAAGGACATGATCAAGACCGGCGGATACAACGTCGCCTCCCAGGAGGTCGAGCGTGTGCTGCAGGCGCATCCCGACGTCGAACGGGCCGCGGTCGTCGGCCTGCCCGATCCGTACTGGTCCGAGGCCGTCACCGGTTTCGTCGTGCTGCGTGCGGGTACCTCGGTGTCCGCGGAGGACATCCGCGAGTACTGCCGCACCGACCTGGCGTCGTACAAGGTCCCCAAGGCGGTGCACATCGTCGACGAACTGCCGACCGACGCCCAGGGCAAGTTGCTCAAGCGTGAGTTGAGGAGAGCCCATGGAACCCCTCAGGGCTGACGCCGCCGAGGCCGCCGTCTCGAAAGCGGCGGTGGCGGAAGAGCGTCCGCGGACCCGCCGGGACGAGATCGTGGAGGCCGCCGCACGGTATTTCGCCGAGCACGGTTACGCGAACGCGGGGATGCGCGACATCGCCGAGGCCGTCGGCATGCGAGGTGCGAGCCTCTACAACCACTTCCACTCGAAAGAGGAGATCCTCTACGCCATCGCGTTGCGGATGACCGAGGACCCGCAGCAGGATCTGCTGGTGCTCGACGGCGAGGGCGGCCCGGTCCAGCGCCTCACCGGCCTGGTGGAGGCGCATGTCCGGAGGCTCGCGCGGTACCGGGTGGAACACCTTGTGGCGCTGCGGGAACTGTCCGCCTTGACGCCTGAACACCGCCGGGCGGTCACCGACTACCGCAAGTACTACCAGCGGCGCATCCGCGACGTGATCGAGGCGGGCGCCCGCATGGGCGTGTTCGAGGTGCGCGATGCCCATCAGTCCGCGATCGCGGTGCTCGACCTGATGAACGGCATCAGCTGGTGGCTGCGCGACGAGCACGATGTCGACCAGTTGGTCAGCGACTACGTCGATTTCACGATCCGCGGCGTCCTGCACCACCAGGCGGGTTCGTGAGCGGTCCGCTCGCCGGCGTGCGCGTGGTCGAGATGCCGGGCCTGGGTCCGACACCGCACGCCGCGATGATGCTCGCCGACCTCGGCGCCGACGTCATCCGGATCCGACGCCCCGGCCCCGAGACCCCGGGTCCCGACGGCATCGTCGACGCGGACGCCGGTCTCTACCGGTCCCGGCGCAGCGTCGAGGCCGATCTCAAGGACCCCGCCGACCTGAACCGCATCCGCGAGATGATCCGGCGCGCGGACATCCTCATCGAGGGTTTCCGGCCGGGCGTGATGGAACGCCTCGGCCTCGGACCCGAGATCTGTGACGATGCAACGCAACTCGTGTACGCCCGCATGACCGGGTGGGGTCAGGACGGCGACCGCGCGATGCTCGCCGGACACGACATCAACTACCTGGCCGTGACCGGCGTGCTCGAGGCGATGGGCCCGGCCGGATCACCACCCGTACCGCCGCTGTCCCTGGCCGGTGATTTCGGCGGGGGATCGATGCTGCTCGTGGTCGGCGTACTGGCCGCGCTGCACGACCGGTCGCGGACCGGACGCGGGCAGGTCGTCGACGCCGCGATGGTCGACGGTGCCGGTCTGCTCGCCCAACTGCAGTGGTCGTGGAAGGCCGCCGGTCGCTGGGTGTCCCGATCGGAGGGCAACCTGCTCGACGGTTCCGCCCCCTTCTATGCGACCTACGAGTGTGCGGACGGCCGCTTCGTCGCCGTCGGCGCGCTCGAGGAGAAGTTCTGGCGCAACCTGATCGGCACGCTCGGTCTGGCCGACCTGCCCGACCGCTGGGACCGCGCGCACTGGCCGGTCATCTCCGCCGCGCTCGCCGCCCGGTTCGCCGCGCGCACCCGTGATGAGTGGGCCGCTGAGTTCGCCGGCGTCGACGCGTGCCTCACCCCGGTGCTCGACTTCGACGAGGCGGCCGCCGATCCCGTTGCGCAGCAACGCGTCAGCTACGTCACGGTCGATGACGCCGTGCAGCCCGCACCCGCTCCGCGGTTCTCGCGAACCGTACTGCCCACGCCGTCAGGGAGTTCGACCGCAGACCTGACGCAGATCCTCGATCAATGGTCGACCGATTCACCTGTGGAGGTGTCGTGAGTTTCACCAGCCCGTTCCCCGACGTCGAGATCCCCGAGGTCAGCGTCCACGAATTCCTGTTCGGTTCGATCGCCGACGACGAGCTCGGGCGTACCGCTCTGGTGGACCCGAAGTCCGGTGCGGTGACGTCGTATCGAGAGCTGATCACTCAGATCGACGCGGTCGCCGGCTGGCTGGCGTCGCGGGGGATCGGGGTGGGCGACGTGGTGGGCATCCTCTCGCCCAACATCCCGGCGTTCGCGCCGGTCTTCCACGGAATCCTGCGGGCCGGGGCCACCGCGACGACGATCAACGCGCTGTTCACCGCGCCCGAGATCGCCAAGCAGCTCCGCGATTCCGGTGCCACGATGCTGGTCACGATCTCGCCGATGGCTGCTCAGCCGAAGGCCGCCGTCGCCGAGGTCGGGCTGGATGACACGAGCCTCGTCGTCCTCGACGGTGAGGGACAGGACGCCTCGGCTCACCCGAACGCCGCCGACATGCTCGGCGCCCGATTGCCCGCGCCTCAGGTGTCCTTCGACCCGGCCACCCATGTGGCGGTGTTGCCCTACAGTTCCGGGACCACCGGCAATCCGAAGGGTGTTGCGCTCTCACACCGGAACCTGGTCGCCAATGTCGCCCAGCTGAAGCCGTTGCAGGGCATGACCGCCGACGACGTGGTGATCGCGGTGCTGCCGTTCTTCCACATCTACGGCATGACCGTGTTGCTGAACGCGGCGCTGTTCAACCGGTCCTCGCTGGTCGTCATGCCCAAGTTCGACCTCGTGGAGTTCTTGGAGAACATCCAGGACCACAAGGTGACGATGGCCTACATCGCGCCGCCGGTCGCCGTCGCCCTGGCGAAGCATCCGATCGTGGACGACTACGACCTGTCGTCGCTGCACACGATGATGTCGGGCGCGGCTCCGCTCGACGACGAGCTGGGCCAGGCCGTTGCCAAGCGTCTGGACCTGCACATGCTGCAGGGCTACGGCATGAGCGAGTTGTCCCCGGTGTCCCACATCATCCCGTTCGATGGGAAAGCGCTTCTCGGACTCGAAGATCCGCCCCTGTCGTCGACGGGCTGGCCGGTGCCGAACTCGGAGAACAAGATCGTCGACCCGGCCACCGGAGAGGAAGTCCCGCTGCCGACCGAGGGTCTCTCGGAGCCGGGTGAGTTGTGGGTGAAGGGGCCGAACGTGGATGCTCGGTTACCTCAACAACGAGCAGGCCACCGCCGACACGATCGACGCCGACGGCTTCCTGCACACCGGTGACATGGCGCAGGTCGATCCGACGGGGTGTGTCTACATCGTCGACCGGCTCAAGGAGCTCATCAAGTACAAGGGCTACCAGGTGCCGCCGGCCGAGTTGGAGGCCCTGCTCCTGACGCACGAGAAGATCGCGGACTCGGCGGTCATCGGTGTGATCGATGCGGAGTCGGGGGAGGAGATCCCGAAGGCGTTCGTCGTCCGGCAGCCCGAGGCCGAGCTCACCGCCGACGAGGTGATGGAGTTCGTGGCGTCGAAGGTGGCCCCGCACAAGAAGGTTCGTGCGGTGGAGTTCATCGAGGCGATCCCGAAGTCGGCGTCGGGCAAGATTCTCCGTAAGGATCTGCGCAAGTAGGAGAGCGGAGCAGCGTCTATCCCAGGTCGCGCCTGCCGAAGCCGACGACTCCGAGGATCACGGCAAACAGTGCGAGCGCCGTGACCCCGAGGATGCCTCCCGCCCCCACACTGTCGAGCGGGGCCTGCGGCAGATGCTGGAACGGTGATGCGGCGCGGGTCCATTCGGGCAGGTTGAACGATTCGGCGAGGATCTCGGCGACCAGGCAGTACGCGAAGTACGTCCAGGCGATGATCGCGGCCGCTCGGGGCACGAAGCCGATGCCGGCCACGGCGACCGCGAGGATCAACCAGACCGCCGGGACGTACACCGCTGCCGCGGCGAGAAGGCGTGGGATCTGACCGGGATCGCCGATGGTGAGGCCGTAGGCCAGCCCTTCGCCCACCGCGCCGGCCGCCAGGACGGCGGCGCTGCCGACGAGTGCCATCGTGATGTGGCCGCCGAACCAGTAGAGCCGGTTGGTGTTCGCGGCGACGAGCGACTCCGCCCGGTCGGCGGTTTCCTCACGGCGTGCCCGCAAGGCGCTGTTCACCCCGTATCCGGCCGACATCAGGGCGGCGATCGTGAGCGTGAGTGCGAGGTAGGCGTCCACGGCGTCCTCGGCGCCGCCGGGCAGGAACTCCGCGATCTGAGGGTTGTTCTCCATGAAGTCGGTGATCGCGTCGCCGAACGAGCCGTAGGCGGCCGATAGGACGAACACGCCTGTCGCCCAGGCGGCGATCGACCCGCGGTGCAGACGCCACGCCAGACCCGTCGTCGTATGCAACAGCCACGACGCCTCTGCGCGCCCGGCCCGGTTGCCGAAGATCCCGGCGCCGAAATCGCGGTGCTCGGAGACCGCCACGGCGGCTGCGATGGTCAGCGTCGCTGCCACGAGTGGAAGCAGGATCGGCCACCACCTGTCGTCGACGTACGGGTACGTGCGCTGACCCCAGCCGATGGGGGAGAGCCACGACATCGCTCCGTTGCCGACATCACCGATCGCCCGCAGCACATACGCCAGCCCGAGCATCGCGGTGATCGAACCGTAGACGCTGCGGGGATTCTCGAAGATCTGCGCGGCCAGTGCCGTCAGTGTCGCGAAGGTGAGGCCCACTCCGGCCAGTGCCGCGCCGAAGAGTACGGAACCGCCGAGCGGGAGGCCGGTGGCGACGGCGGTGATCACGACGGCGACCCCGGCGGCAAGATTCGCGACGGCCGCAAGAGTCAATGCGGTCGCGACCGGCGCATCGCGGCCGACCCGCGTCGAGCGGAGGAGTTCGGCGCGACCGTTCTCCTCGTCGGTACGCGTGTGGCGACCGACGAGAAACATCGACATGAGTCCGAGAACGATGGCGGCATAGCCGAATATCTCGAACACGACCTCGCCGCCGATGGTGGCGAGCAGCTGCTCCGGGCCGCCGAGCGCGATCACCGCGGGACTTCCGCCGATGGTCTCGCGGAGGGCGGCCAGCTTGGCCGGGGTGTCGTAGAGGTTCTGGCTGGCGACGGCCTGGAATCCCACCAGGGCGGCGGTACCGCCGATCCACGCCACGAGCGCGGCTCGTTCGCGCCGAACGTAGAACTTCAGAAGTGTTCGGAGCCCGGTGGCGTCCGCAGTCCGTCCGGCGCCACGTACCGTGTTCCGCTCCGCGACCTGCACCATCTCGATCTCCGCCATCGGATCTCCTCAGGCCCCAGTCGCCCGGGTGCCGGTTCCGTAGTGCCGGAGGAAGATGTCCTCCAGCGTCGGCGGGGCGCTGGTCAGATCGTGGACACCCAGGGTCGCGAGTTCGCGCACCACGGTGTCCAGGGCGGCGGCGTCGACGGTGCAGCGGATGCGGTGTCCGTCGCGGATCAGGTCGTGCACGCCGGGGACCGCGTCGAGCGTCGAGGGATCGTGGGCGGTCTCGGCACTGATCTCGAGCCGACCGAGGTGGCGCAGCTCCGACAGTGATCCGCTGTCCACCGTCCGCCCGGCCCGGATGAGGGTGACCCGGTCGCAGAGCGCCTCGACCTGGGCCAGGATGTGACTCGACAGCAGAACGGTGCGACCGTTCCGGCGTTCCTCCTGGATGCACCGCTGGAACTCGGCCTCCTTGAGCGGATCCAGACCGGACGTCGGCTCGTCGAGCAGGAGCAGTTCGGCGTCGGAGGCCAGCGCGGCGATCAAGGCGACCTTCTGCCGGTTGCCCTTCGAATAGGTCCGGGCCTTCTTCCGCGGGTCGAGTTCGAATCGCTCGATCAATTCGTCACGACGACGCCGGTCACGGTCACCGCGGAGGTTGCACAGGAGATCGATGACCTCTCCGCCGGTCACGCCCGGCCACAGATTCACCTCTCCGGGTACATACGCGATGCGGCCGTGCAGATTCACGTTGTCGCGCCACGGATCTCGGTCCAGGACGCGGACGACGCCCGAATCCGCGCGCAGCAATCCGAGCAGAACACGGATGGTGGTGGTCTTGCCGGAGCCGTTGGGTCCCAGGAATCCGTGGACCTCGCCCTCGGTGACGGTCAGGTCGAAGGCGTCGAGGGCCCTGACATGGTCGAACGACTTGGTCAGCTCCTGGATCGCGATCGCGGGCACATTCCCAGACTAAGACCGTCGGGCGCCCCGATCGCGGGGCCGAAAGTCACCTGATTCCGGCCCCGCGAACATGGCGATGAACTCAGCTGGAACCGAAGAGACCGTCGAGCGAGCCGCCTCCGGAGCCGGCGCAACCGGTCACGGTCACGGTGTGCCACTCACGGTTCCCGATCCATTCGCCCCCGCCTTCACCGTTGTTCCCGGGCGGGCCGAGGACCATCCGGTACTTCACCGTGTGTGTCGCGGCGTCCGGATTGGGGAGCGGCGGATTGTAGGAGTCGCTCAGATTCTTCAGATCTTTGGTGTACGTGGCTGTGGACACGCTGCGGTTGCTCACCATCCACCGGTTCTGCTCGGTGTTCTCACCTTCGGTTGCGATGTCGTCCGGCCACCGCGGGGCATCGTTGACCGTCGTGTGCATCCCACCGGTCCGTCCGACCTTGAAGTCGGCATAGTCGACGTCGCGCAGCGGTTCGTCGTCGATCTGCCAGTCGATCGTTTAGCTCGTGACGTTGGTGGTGTTCTTGATGGTGAACTCCACCTTGCAGTTTCCCTGGTTCTCGGCCCAGAACTGGACAGGACCTGTCCGCTGACCGTTGTCGGCTGCCTGCGCGACACCGGGTGCGATGGAGAGCGCCAACCCCCCGGCGGCGACCGTCGCCAGTCCGGTAACGATGGTCCGTTTGATCAATTGCCTCACCCATTTCGTCTTGTCCCGACCTGTTCGGGACGCTATGGACGGGTCAAATGTCCAATGGTGAGATCTGGATCACATGGCACGAATTTGCCGTCGCTGGGCACGTGCAAGTCACAGAAAAGCCCCGGTCCGGGGACCGGGGCTTTTCTTCCTACGAGCGGATGACGGGATTCGAACCCGCGACCCTCACCTTGGCAAGGTGATGCGCTACCAGCTGCGCTACATCCGCATGCTCACGAGCGATGGCACTGCCCGCGTGGCCAAGAGAAAGCCCCGGCCGGGGACCGGGGCTGACTTCTCTCGTGGTGCGCGATACAAGGATTGAACTTGTGACCTCTTCCGTGTCAGGGAAGCGCTCTCCCACTGAGCTAATCGCGCGGGACTGTGTTGAGTTGTGATGCGTGGAGGTGGCGACGGGAATCGAACCCGTGTACACGGCTTTGCAGGCCGTTGCCTCACCACTCGGCCACACCACCAGATGCGAGGTCGACTCGCGCCGAGCGGATGACGGGATTCGAACCCGCGACCCTCACCTTGGCAAGGTGATGCGCTACCAGCTGCGCTACATCCGCATGCCCACGAGCGATCTTGTGGATCTTGCTGCTCGCGGTGCGAAGAGAAACTTACGCGATCGATTCCGGACTTTACAAATCGGCAGGTCAGACGCTTGACGAACGGCGAATTCCCAGCGTGTGATTCCCGGTGGCTGCCGAATCGGACGTCTGTGACGTGGCGCACGTCCGTGATTTGGGAACTCTGCGCAAGCCGTGTAATCTTCTGGCTCGTGCGCAGGCGCCCCTGTCACAGACATCAGGCGCCCGACACGGTCCCGTGGCTCAGTGGAAGAGCGTCCCGTTCACACCGGGAAGGTCGCTGGTTCGATCCCAGCCGGGACCACAGAGAAAAGCCCCGCCGAGTCTCGGCGGGGCTTTCTGCGTGCTGGGTGCTGTTTCGACGCGAATCGGCAACGACTCGCGCACCGTCGGCGTTTCTCGTGATCTGGATCACAGCTCGGGCGTAGTCTCGGCCGCGTGTCCGCACCGACCGTCCACTCCCGTTCCATCCCGACGTGGGCGATCGTGCTGGCGGGGATCGCGGCTCTCGGCGTGATCGCCTGGCACATCAGCGCTTTCCCGATCACCAATCCGTTCTACGGGCTGTTCGAGAACGCGACCGATGTCCGCGTCTACCGTGCCGGCGCCGACGCCGTGCTCGACTCGCGCCCCCTCTACGACGCCCCGGTCCTGTGGCGCCTGCACTTCACGTATCCGCCGTTCGCGGCGATCGCCTTCGTGCCGCTCGCCGTGGTGGGTGCCGGGTTCGCCGACATCATCTGGTGGGCAACCGGTTTCGCCGCACTCGTCGCGGTGGTGGCGCTGGGCACGCGCAGCCTGGGCTACCGGTTGGGTGCCCGCCTCATCGTGTTCGCCGCCCTGTTCTCGATCGCGGTCACCGCGCTCGAACCCGTGCGGACCACCATCTGGCTCGGCCAGATCAATCTCGTCGTGATGGCGCTTGTCCTCACCGACCTGGTCTTCCTGCGCGTCGATTCGCGGTGGCGGGGGATCGCGCTCGGGATCGCCGCCGGACTCAAGCTGATGCCGCTGTTCGCGGTTTTCTATCTGGTCGTCACGCGGCAGTGGCGTGCGGCGGCCACCGCGATCGCCACCTTCGGCGCCACGGTCGCGATCGGATTCCTCGTCATCGGGTCGGATGCCCGGACGTACTGGACTCGTCACCTGTTCGAGTCCGCCCGCATCGGCCGTGCCGATTCGCCTGCCAACCAGTCGGTCCGCGGCTTCGGTTCGCAGATGCTGGCACACCTCGACGTCCGGCGTTTCAGCCATCCGGGACCGGGCGGGCCGGTGTTCGAGGCGCCGTCGTGGCTGTGGGTGCCCGCGGCACTGGTGGTCGCGGTACTGGGCCTGTGGGCCGCGGTCGTCGCCCGGCGGATGTCGCAGCCGCTCCTGGCCGCGACGATCGTGGGGATGACGATGTGCGCGGTGTCGCCGTTCGCATGGGGACACCACTGGGTGTGGTGCGTACCGCTGCTCCTGGTGACCCTCGATCTCGCCCTGCGGCATGGGTCGCGTCAGACCTGGTGGTACTGGCTCGCCCCGGCCGGCGTCGTCGCGCTCACCTTCACCTGGTGGCGGCACTGGTGGGACAGCGGGCCCTATCTGACTTCTGATCACGCGATCTCGCTGGGGCTGTTCATGATGCCGCGAAGTCCCGGCCCGGGCGTGGGCGGCCATGTACTGGCCGTGATCTACGCCGGTTGCTACCCGCTGCTGCTCGCCGTCACCGTGGTGGCGACCCTGGTCGGACACTCGGTCGCGCGGCGTCGTGCCGAGGCGCGGACGCCGGCACGAGATGACGTCATCGCGGTTGCGTAGCGGGATCGTCGGCGCCGAGCCCGCCCGTCTCACCGAAGTACCCGAGCCGGAGCAGGTCGGTGATCTCACTGATCAGCGGCATCCGCGGGTTGGTGCGGTTGCTCAGATCACCGAAGGCGGTCATCGCCAGCTGTGGCAGCGCGTCGAGGAACTCGGCTTCGGGCACGCCGATCTCGGCGAGTGTGCGTGGCATTCCCAACCTGCGCAACAGATCGTCCACGCCCTGGAACAGCCGGCGCCGGCTCTCGGCCGGTTCGCGGCCGCCGAAGACGACCCGACCCAGTTGCGCATACTTGTCCGGCGCGACGTACGCCGAATAGCCCGGCGCGGGCATGAACTTGGTCGGCACGGAGGCGTTGTAGCGCAGAGTGTGCGGTAGGAACACACCGTTGACCCGACCGTGCGCGATATTGAACCTGGCGCCGACGGCATGGGCGAGAGCGTGATTGGTCCCCACGAACGCGTTCGAGAAGGCCAAACCCGCGAGAGTGGCCGCGTTGGCCATGTCGGTTCGGGCCGCGAGGTCGGCCGGATCGTCGTACGCACGGGGCAGCGCGTCGAAGATCAGTCGGGCGGCCTGGACGCAGAACGCGTCGGTGTACGGGGAGGCGAAGATCGAGGCGACGGCTTCCAGCGCATGGGTGAGCGCATCGATGCCGGTGTCGACGGTCAGCGTGCGCGGCATGGAAAGGGTCAGGGTCGGGTCCACGATCGCCATGTCCGGGACGAGCGAGTAATCGACGAGAGTCTCCTTGCGGCCCGCTACGGTCAGCACCGCGGCCGGCGACACCTCGGAACCGGTGCCGGCGGTGGTGGGAATCGCGACCAGTCGCAGTGTGTGCGGGTCCTGGGGGTACTCCGCGATCCGCTTGCGGGGATCGAGGAACGGCAGCGTCAACTCCGCAAGGTCGGTCTCAGGGTGCTCGTAGAAGAGCCGGATCGCCTTGGCGGCGTCGATCACCGACCCGCCTCCGACGGCGATGAGCAGATCCGGCCGCTGACCTTGCAGCACCGCGACGCCCCGACGGATCGTCGCTTCATCCGGTTCCGGCTCGACCTCGGCGAAGACCCTGACGTGTTGGGCGCGCAGGTGGGCACGCAGCTCGTCGACCACGCCGCGTTCTTCGCTCAGGACATCGGTGACGACCACGACATCCGTACACGGGACGTCGCGGAGATTGTCCAGTGCGCCGGCGTTGAAGAAGGTGTTCGCGGGCACGCGGAACCACTGGGACGGGGACCGTCGACGGGCCACGGTCTTGATGTTCAGTAACTGCAGGTAGTTCACGTTCTCGGTGGTGCTCGACCCGCCCCAGGTGCCGCAGCCCAGCGAGAACGTGGGCGCGAGGTCGTTGTAGATCCCGCCCAGTGCCCCGACTGCGGTGGGTGCGTTGACGAGAATCCGCCCGGTGCGTACGGCGGCACTGAAGGCGTCGACGACCGACTCGTCGGCGGCATAGACGGCCGAGGTGTGGCCGAGGCCGCCGTGCTCGGTGACCAGGACCGCGGCGTCGATCCCGTGCTGCACGTCGCGGGCGCGGACGAGTCCGAGGACGGGCATCAGCTTCTCCTGCACCAGCGGGTGTATCGCGAGCTCGTCCAGATCCGACGGAAGTGGCGCGAGCAGCACCTTCACCGCGGGGTCGACGATGAAACCGGCTCGGGCGGCCAACTCGGGAGCCTGCTGGCCGAGCGCGCCGAGGTTGACCTTGTCGCCGTCGCCGAACGCGAAGTCGGCGATGGCCGTCGCCTGCTCGTCGGTGAGCAGGTGAGCGCCCATCCGACGGAACTCTGCAACCGTGGCGTCGTAGATCGCGTCGTCGACGATGCAGGTCTGTTCGGCGGGGCAGATGACGGAGGCATCGAAGGTCTTGGAGATCAGGATGTCGACGACGGCACCCTTGATGTCGGCGGTTCGGTGCAGGTAGATCGGTGCGTTGCCGGGGCCGACGCCGAGCCCTGGTTTGCCGGCTGCGTTGGCGAGTGCGACGATCTTCTGTCCACCGGTGACCCAGATGAAGTCGACGAGCCGGTGCCGGAACAGGTAGTGGGTGACCTCATGGGCGGCGTCGGGAATCACCTGCAGGGCGCCGGGGGGCATGCCGGCCGCCTCGGCTGCCTCGCGCAGGATCGCCACCGTCCGTTCGCAGGAATGCGCCGCCACCGGTGAGGGGCGAAAGATGATGGCATTGCGGGTCTTTGCCGCGATGATCGCCTTGTACAGCACCGTCGACGTGGGATTGGTCACCGGAGTGATCGCGAGGACGACGCCGATCGGCTCGGCCACGCGCGCGACATCGCGTTCGGCGTCCTCCTCGATCACGCCCACCGATTTCTTGTTCTTGAGGTGGTCGTAGAGGAACTCCGTGGCGATGTAGTTCTTGACGACCTTGTCCTCGAAGACCCCGAAGCCGGTCTCCTCGATCGCCACCGCGGCGAGTTCGGCGGCGGCCCTCACCCCGGCCCGTGCCATGGCCGCGACGATCGCGTCGACCCGTTGCTGATCCAGCGTGCGGAACTCCGTCGCGGCGGCCGCGGCCCTCTCGACCGCGGCGTCGACATCGGTCAGATCGAGTGTTGGTGCTTCGGCGTTCTCGCGGATGGTCGACATTCGATATCACCTCGAACCGGTGTGTCGTCGCGCTTTCAGAAGATACGCGGCCGTGTTCGCGCACGTTACTCGCGACCGTGGGGACACGGGCCCCTTTGGGTCTTCCCCGGCACGATCTTCGACCCGGTGTGCGCCGGCAGTCGGGTTTGCCGGCATCAGCCGTCCGGGTTCTGAGCCAGGAAGTCCGCGAGTTCCCGACGCCACCCGTTCGCTCTGACCGAGCAACAGGTGTCCACCGGAGTCGAGGCTGACCAGTCGCGCGCCGGGAATCCTCGACGCCGCCTCGGCGGCCGCGGAATACGACGTCAGTGGATCATCCACGGCGTGGGCGATGAGCGTCGGGACAGCGATCTCCTCGAGTGGGTACGTGTTGATCTCGGGGTCGGCGACATATGCGTCGAAGACCGCACCCCGCCTGCGTAAGCCGATGGGGAAGATCGCGTTCGACAACTCCGTCAGGACGTGGCGCTGGGCGGGGGAACGTGGGAAACCCCTGGGCACACCCAGTAGGCGGAAGAACGCCGGGCGGGCGAAGTGCTTCAGCCACCACATCGCCGGATCGTTGTAGAACGATCGAGCCCATCGTGGCGGGATGCGTGTCGTCCGGCTGCGCGGGAAGCTGCCCGAGATGACGACCAGATGCCGGACCCGTCCGGGATGTCGAAGCGCGAACCGGACCGCGGCGCTCGTGCCGGCCGAGAGCCCGACGGCGTCCACCTCGTGATACCCGAGGTGGTCGAGCAATTCCGCGAATGCATCTGCCTGGTCGTCGACCGAGGCACCGTCGGGCATCATCGATCCCAGGTAGCCGAAGCGCGACGGCGCGATGATCCGGCTGTCCGCCACCAGGTCGCGCATCGACAGCAGTCCGCCATCGCAGCCCTGAAAGATGCCGTGGCTCACCAACAGTGGGTCTCCGGCGCCGCGTCCCGCGTAATCGATCGCACCGAACCGCGACTCGACCGTGTGTCGGGGGGTCGACCCGATCCGTTTGCGAGCTGCGACCAGGTCGCGGACATAGGCGACACGGACGAGTCCGGCCACCGTCGCGACGACGGCGGCGACGATCAGGCAGAGTACGCGCACTCTCACCGGGGTTCGGCGACGGAGAGATCTCGATCTCATGAGAACTCGACCGTTTGTCCGGGGGCGAGTTGCACGAACGAGTCGCGACACTGGACATCGATCGGGTCGACGTCTCGTTGCTCGGAGGTCACCTCGACGCCGCTGCCGCTGACGGTCAGCTTCAGCCGGTGTCGCCGGTAGTAGATGCGAAACGACAGTGCGCCCAGCGATCGCGGCCACCGGGGATTGAGGATCAGCCGGTCGTTGCGGAGTTCGAGGCCGGTGAAGCACCGCTGCAACAGGTCGATGCTGCCGCACATGGCCGCCAGGTGGATGCCCTCCGACGTCGTGCCGCCCTGGATGTCGGTGATGTCGGCGTCGAGCACCTGCTCGAAGAACTTCACCGCGTGCTCGCGGTCGGCTCGGGCGAGGACCCACGAATGGACCACCGAACTCAGCGTCGAACCGTGCGAGGTCCGCGCCATGTAGTAGTCGATGGTGTGCGGAATCATTTCGGCCGGTAGCCCATAACCCAAGTCCTCCAACAGTTCCCGTAGCTCCTCCGCGGACAGCAGATAGAACAGCATGAGGACGTCGGCCTGCTTGGACACCTTGTACCGGGTCACATCGTCGTTCTCGGCCTCGAGGATGCGGTCGAGGCGTTGGATGCTCCCGTACCGGGCGCGGTAGGCCTCCCAGTCCAGTTCTTCGAGCCGGTCGTAGCCTTCGAACTGGCTGATCGTCCCGTCGTGGAAGGGCACGAACATCCGGCGGGTGAGGGACCGCCACAGTTCGAGCTCGGGTTCCCGCAGCCCGAGGTCGACGAGCAGATTCACGCGGTCCCGCTGCGGGATCGTCGCGAGTGCGTCGAGGGCGCGACGGATCACCCACACCGCCATGACGTTGGTGTACGCGTTGTTGTCGATCCCGTCGTAGGGCGCGTCCGGATAGCCGGCATGGAACTCGTCGGGTCCGATGACCCCGCGGATCACGTAGCGGTCGCGGTCGGGGTCGTACTCCGCGAGGTCGGCCCAGAAGCGTGCGATCTCGACGAGCATCTCGGCGCCGGGCCCGATCAGGAAGTCGAGGTCGTGCGTGATCTGGAAGTACTGCCAGACGTTGTAGGCGATCGCCAGGCCGACGTGATGCTGGCGCGCGCTCGGGTCCGGGTTCCACCGGCCCGAACGCGGGTTGAGATGCAGCTTCTGGCTCTCCTCGCGGCCGTCGCTGCCGGATTGCCAGGGGTACATCGCGCCGCGGTGGCCGGCGTCGCGGGCGGCGATCCGGGCCTCGTCGAGCCGGCGGTAGCGGTAGCGGAGCAGCGCTTCGGCCAGGCGGGGGAGTCGGGGGGTGACGACCGGGAGGACATACATCTCGTCCCAGAAGATGTGTCCGCGGTAGGCCTCTCCGTGCAGTCCGCGTGCGGGGATCCCCACATCGGTGTCCACGGTGTTGTGCGAGACCACCTGCAACATGTGCAGCATGTGGAACCGGATCGCCCGCTGCGGGTCGGGTTGGTCCTCGAGGTCGATCCGGCACAGATCCCACAGCCGCACACAGGCACGAGCGTGGCCGGCGAGCAGGCCGTGAAACCGTCCGAGCCGCGTCAGACCGTCGGCGGCGGCCATTCCCGGCTCGGAGATGCCGCGGTCGCGGGAGGTGTAGAGCGTCACGACCTTCTCGACGACGACCTCCTCACCGGCGGTGACGTCGACGGTGAGGAGATGTCCGATCCGACCGTGGTCGGAGACGAGGTCGCGGTGCGCGGGCAACTGTTCGTTCCCGCGCCACACCGTGGTCCGGGCCGCCATCGCGATCTGGACCCGCGACTGGTTGGTCTGCACCCGCAGCAGCACGGAATCCGGTGTGGGTGCGCTGGTCTCGTGCGCGGTCAGGTGCCGGCCGGCGAGTTCTCGGTAGCGATCGACCCCCGTGTTGGCGACCTCCCCGTCGAGAACCGAGGAGAACTCCACCCGGCCCGACCAGTCCTCGGCGAGGACGCTCGTCTCCAGGGCGCACACATGGGGCCGGTCCATCGACACGAAACGACGCTGCCGGAGCTTGGTGGTGCGTCCGTGCGCATCGCGGAATCGGATGTCACGGATCAGAACCGCGCGGCGCAGGTCGAGAATCTGACGGAACGCCAGGATCTCGACCGCGTCGATGTCGAAGTTCTCGCCGTCGTCGATCCGGAAGGTCAGCGGCAGCCAGTTCGGGAGGTTGACCAGGCTCTCGTTCTCCACCATGCCGGCCGGGAGATCGTCGCTGAGCCGGTTGTAGACGCCGGCGGCGTAGGTGCCCGGATAGTGGATCGCGCCGGCCACCGACTCCGGCGCGGCGCCACGCGTCGCGAAACAGCCGTTCCCGACCGTGCACAGGGCTTCCCGGAGTTTCTCCGCGCCCGGGTCGTAGTGTTCGTAGATCAGCGACCAGGCGCTCGAGGGTTGGGCGGCCTGTGCGACCAGGTCGACGACCCGGCGCAGCAGCGCAGGGACGGCCGCGGGCGACTCGACGGCGAACTGCGCGGCCGTGCGACGGTCGCGGTTCTCGTCGGCGCACACCACCACGCCGAGCCCGTCGGTGGCCACCCGGTCGAACGCATCCTCGTCGGGCAGATCGTCGCCGAAGTAGATCGGGATCGACTCGTCGTCGGCCGCGCCGACCTGAT
This sequence comes from Gordonia sp. CNJ-863, assembly GCF_001942325.1. Lineage (NCBI taxonomy): Bacteria > Bacillati > Actinomycetota > Actinomycetes > Mycobacteriales > Gordoniaceae > Gordonia > Gordonia sp. CNJ-863. Next base: position 264,070 of record NZ_MKKG01000022.1, on the reverse strand, counting down.
GGAGTATCCAGTCCACCGCTCGGCCCTTGTCCCAGTCGACATCCGGACGCAGCTCGAGCACCTTGCGGCCGGGAAGCGCCCGCAATCCGTGCCGGACTCCGATCTCGCGGGCTCCCGCGACGATCTCGTCGGCCAGGTCGGGGGCCGCGTTGCGGTAGTGCACCGCGACGCTGAACTGTTTGGATTCCACCAGGACTCCGGCCGAGTCGGCGAACCGCTGCCGGAGATCGGCGGTCGCGGCGGTCACCTCCGAGGTGGACGCCCGCGCGACGTCGTTGACGCGATGCTCGCCGTCCGGGCCGACGAGTTCGAGTCCATGACACCCGGCGTACCAGAGACCGGGAATGCCGACGCGCTGCCGGATGTCGGGCAGATCGCGTCCGCTGATGATCGCCACCGGGCACAGTTCCGACAGCCGGCTCAGTGCCTCGCCCGCACCGTCGACGAGGGTCGCCGCCGCCGGGTCGTTGACGATCTCCGACAGCGTCCCGTCGAAATCGAGGAAGACCACGGGTCGGCGCGCGACCGCGATGGCGTTCAGATGCTCCAGGTAGGTGACGGCGTCCGGCATCGTGGCGATCCGCGCGCCGCCGAGACGCGTTTTGATGTCTGCGGGGTGCTCGAGGACGGCATCGGCACCGTGACGCCGGAGTTCGTCGGCCGATGCGGTGCCGTCGACGCCGATCACCAGGGCGAACGCGCCGCTTCGAGCCGCGGCCACGCCGGCCGTGGAGGACTCGACGGCAACACATCGTGCCGGTGACACCCCGAGGCTCCCGGCCACGTGCCGGAGGGCGCCGCGGTCGGGCGGGCCGACCAGGGCCGGCAGATCACCCATACCCGCGGTGTCGAGCAGGGCGGGCAGGTCGCGATGCGACGAGTGCACCCCGCACGCGATGCCGAACCCCCGCAGCCGGTGGACGAGTGCCCCGGTGGATCGGAGCAGTGCCGAGTCGGCCTCGAGATCAACCGAATCGAGACCGAAGACCACGCCGTCGTGCAGGCGTGCGTCGATAGTGACCGTTCGCATCGTCCCCATCTGCTCAGCATGAACGCGTGCCCGGGCGTACACGCCGGACTTCGGTAGCCTGGACCCGACTTTTGACATTGACGGGTCCGACGTAGGGGGAACATGGCGGAGTCGTGGTGGAAGCGCATGCGGGTCCGAGCGCGTCATCGCCGGTACGTAGTGCGTTCCGACCCGCGCTGGCATCGCATCTATCGCATCGGCGTCGCCGTCGTCGGCACGATCGTGCTGCTCTGCGGCATCGTCGCCATCCCGTACCCGGGCCCCGGCTGGCTCATCGTGTTCCTCGGCCTCGGGATTCTGGCGTCGGAGTTCGAGTGGGCCCATCGCCTGCTGAAGTTCGCGCGAGCGAAGTACGACGCCTGGATGGAGTGGATCGGCCGGCAGCACTGGTCGGTGCAATCCGTGTTCTGGATCGGCACCTTCGCCATCGTCGTGGGAACGCTCTGGCTCCTGGGAGCACTGCACACGGCGGCCGGATGGGTGAACCTCGACTACCAGTGGCTCGCCAGCCCCATCTTCTCCTGATCGCCCTTCCGGGCCGCGCCGCGCGCCGGGAGAGGAGGGGTACGGCCGGTCGGGATGACACGCGGATACCATCGGAGTCGCAAACGTCCGCCGACTCCACGCGAACTCAGCGTGTCCGAACCCATTCGAGGAGCGTCCCGTGCCCGACGACGTCCAGGTGACCAGCCCAGCCACGATCCGTGTGCCGGCTGGAACTACCGCGGGCACCGCACTCCGTGACCACGACCTGCCCAACAAGGGCCCCGAGGCGATCGTCGTCGTCCGCGACGCCGCCGGCGACCTTCGTGACCTGTCCTGGGCGCCCGCCGAGGACGCCGAGGTCGAGCCGGTGGCGGCCAACACCGAGGCCGGACGCAGCGTCATCCGGCATTCGTGCGCGCACGTGCTCGCGCAGGCGGTCCAGGATCTGTTCCCCGACGCCAAGCTGGGCATCGGACCGCCCATCAAGGACGGCTTCTACTACGACTTCGATGTCGCCGAACCCTTCACGCCTGAGGACATCAAGGCCCTCGAGAAGAAGATGAAGCAGATCATCAAGTCCGGTCAGCGTTTCTCGCGCCGCGTCTATGAATCCAAGGACGAGGCACGCGCCGAACTGGCGAACGAGCCGTTCAAGCTCGAACTGATCGACGACAAGGGTGCCGCCGACGACGCCGAGGTCATGGAGGTCGGCGGCGGAGAGCTGTCCGTCTACGACAACCTCAATCCGCGAACCGGTGAACGCATCTGGTGCGACCTGTGCCGCGGGCCGCATGTGCCGACCACCAAGTACATCGCCGCGTTCAAGTTGACCCGGTCGTCGGCCGCTTACTGGCGCGGTGACCAGGACAACGCCGACCTCCAGCGGGTGTACGGCACCGCATGGGAGTCCGCCGAGGCCCTCGACACCCATCTCGAGCTGCTCGCCGAGGCGGAGAAGCGCGACCACCGCAAGCTGGGCGCCGAACTCGACCTGTTCAGCTTCCCCGACGAGCTCGGCTCGGGCCTGCCGGTCTTCCATCCCAAGGGCGGCATCATCCGCAAGGAGATGGAGGACTACTCACGGGCACGGCACGTGGCCGCCGGGTACGAGTTCGTCAACACGCCGCACATCACCAAGGGACACCTCTACGAGGTCTCCGGTCACCTCGACTGGTACCGCGACGGGATGTTCCCGCCCATGCACGTCGACGCCGAGATCGACGAGAACGGCGAGGTGCGCAAGCCCGGCCAGGACTACTACCTGAAGCCGATGAACTGCCCGATGCACAATCTGATCTTCCGGGGCCGCGGACGTTCGTATCGTGAACTGCCGCTGCGCATGTTCGAGTTCGGGTCGGTCTACCGCTACGAGAAGTCCGGCGTGATCCACGGCCTCACCCGGGTGCGCGGCATGACGCAGGACGACGCGCACATCTACTGCACGCGCGAGCAGATGCGCGACGAGCTGACGTCGATCCTCAACTTCGTCCTCGGTCTCCTCAAGGACTACGGCCTGGACGACTTCTACCTCGAACTGTCGACCAAGGACCCGAAGAAGTTCGTCGGCTCCGACGAGGTGTGGGAAGAGGCGACCAACACGCTCGCCGAGGTCGCCGAGGCCTCGGGTCTCGACCTGGTGCCCGATCCGGGCGGCGCCGCGTTCTACGGCCCCAAGATCTCGGTGCAGGCCAAGGATGCGCTCGGCCGCACGTGGCAGATGTCGACCATCCAGCTCGACTTCAACCTGCCGGAGCGGTTCGAACTGGAGTACACCGGCCCGGACGGCACCAAACAGCGTCCGGTGATGATCCACCGCGCCCTGTTCGGCTCCATCGAGCGGTTCTTCGGTGTGCTCACCGAGCACTACGCGGGCGCCTTCCCGGCTTGGCTCTCGCCGGTCCAGGTCATGGGCATCCCGGTCGCCGACGCGTTCGCCGGTCACCTGCAGGGCGTCGTCGACGCGCTGCGTGCCGCGGGTGTCCGCGCCGAGGTCGACCACTCCGACGACCGCATGCAGAAGAAGATCCGCAACCACACCACCGGCAAGGTGCCGTTCATGCTGCTCGCCGGCGAACGCGATGTCGAGGCGCATGCGGTGAGCTTCCGGTTCCGCGACGGGTCCCAGATCAACGGTGTCCCGGTGGGTGCCGCGATCGCGGCGATCACCGACTGGGTGGGCGCCCGGCGCAACGAGTCGCCGACCAAGGAGCTCCTGGAGGCGAAGCTCGGCACCGTGGGGGCCGTCGATGGCTGAGGCACCGGGCGAGATCCGCGACGAGGGCGTCGGCGTCGGTGGTCGTCTGGAGCGGCTGTGGAGTCCGCACCGGATGACCTACATCGCCGACCCGCAGCCGGCGGCCAAGACCGGGCACCCCTTCCTCGACATCCCGACGATGTCGGACGAGGACGGGCTGATCGTCGCACGCGGCGAGTCGGTGTATGCGGTGCTCAACCTGTACCCGTACAACCCCGGGCACACGATGGTGGTCCCGTACCGCCAGGTCGCCGACCTCGAGGATCTGACGCCCGCCGAGTCGGCCGAGCTGATGACCTTCACGCAGCGGACGATCCGCACGATCAAGGCGGTCTCCAACCCGAACGCCTTCAACGTGGGACTCAACCTGGGCTATGCCGCGGGCGGGTCGCTCTCCGAGCACCTGCACCAGCACATCGTGCCCCGCTGGATGGGCGACGCGAACTTCATCACGATCGTCGGCGAGACCAAGGTGATGCCGCAGTTGCTGCGCGACACCCGGGGACTGCTCGCCGAGGCGTGGCAGCGTCTCGATGACTGAGGGGGGAGGAGCTCGCGGATGCTGAGCATTCTGGGTCGGGCGTCGGTCTCCAAGGTGACGTTGCCGATGGGGCGGGCGCTGCTGCGTACCGGGCTCACGCCGGACATCATGACCGTGATCGGGACCGTGGCGACCGTGGCGGCCGCGCTCACGCTGTTCCCGATGGGCTACCTGTTCGCGGGCACCCTGGTGATCTGGCTGTTCGTCATGTTCGACATGCTCGACGGTGCGATGGCCCGTGCCCGCGGCGGCGGAACCCGCTTCGGGGCCGTCCTCGACGCCACGTGCGACCGCATCGCCGACGGCGCGATCTTCGCCGGCCTCGTGTGGTGGTGCACCATCACCGAACCCCACCGCCTGCTCCTGGTCGCGACCCTCATCTGCCTGGTCACCTCGCAGGTGATCTCGTACGCGAAGGCCCGCGCCGAGGCCAGCGGCCTCTACGGCGACGGCGGTCTCATCGAGCGCCCCGACCGCCTGATCATCGTGCTCGTCGGTACCGGCCTCACCGGTCTCGGCCTGCCCTGGGCGGTACACGTGGCGATGTGGCTGCTCGCCGTCGGCAGCGTGATCACCGTGGGCCAGCGCATGTGGTCGATCTCCAACTCGCCGGGTGCGCGGGATCTGATCCCGCTCCAGGCGGAAACCGAAGCCGCCGATCCCGACGCGGACGGCCCGACGACCCCGCCCACCGGGTCACGATGACCGGCATCGCCGCACTCGCCGCCGACCTGGGGTACCGGGCCGGCTGGGCCGCGGTCCGTTACGCACCGGAACGCGCCGCCCGCACCGTGTTCGACCGCGCCGGTGGGTTCGCGGGACGCCGCAACGGCGGTCCGGATCAGTTGCGCCGCAACCTGGCCCGCGTGATCGGGGTCGCCGACCCCGCCGACGTGCCCGACGAACTGGTCGCGGATGCGGTGCGTTCCTACGCTCGGTACTGGTGCGAGCCTTCCGGCTGCCCGCTCTGGACCGTGCCACCGTGGCGTCGACGGGGAACCTGCCCGACGCCGATCACGCCCGGCTCGACGCCGCGGTCTCGCGCGGCAAGGGTGTGGTGCTGGCCCTGCCGCACACCGGCAACTGGGACATGGCCGGCGTCTGGCTCGTCCAGCACTACGGGAAGTTCGCGACGGTCGCCGAACGGCTCGAACCGGAGTCGCTGTTCAACCGGTTCGTGGAGTACCGGGAGTCGCTGGGCTTCGAGATCTTCCCGCTCAGCGGTGGTGAACAGCCCCCGTTCGGAGTGCTCGCCGACCGCCTGCGGGCCGGCGGCATCGTCTGCCTGCTGGGGGAGCGCGACCTCGCGCGCCACGGCGTCCCGGTCACCTTCTTCGGGGAGCGCACCCGGATGCCGGCCGGATCGGCGAGGCTGGCGATCGAGACCGGCGCAGCCCTGTTCCCGGCCCACCACTGGTTCGAGGAGGCGCCCTACTCGTCGATGAGCGTCGGCGAGGAGATCGATGTCTCCGGCGGCGTGGAGACGGCCACCCAGGCGCTCGCCGACGCGTTCGCCGAGAACATCGCCGCACATCCTGCCGACTGGCACATGCTGCAACCGCTCTGGGAAGCCGACTGGACCGATCGGCAGAGGGCACGGATGAACGAAACCGGGGGAGCCGCATGAGAATCGGGATGATCTGCCCTTATTCGTTCGACGTCCCCGGCGGTGTGCAGGCGCACGTCACCGAACTCGCCCACGTCTTCATCGACCGCGGTCACGAGGTGAGCGTCCTCGCCCCGGCGTCGCGCCGCACCGAACTGCCCGAGTACGTGGTGCGCGTGGGCCCGTCGTTGGCCCTCCCGTACAACGGGTCGGTGTCGCGGGTGAACTTCAGTCCTAAAGGGTATCTGCGACTGCGTCGTTGGATCGCGGAGAACGGCTTCGACGTCCTGCACGTCCACGAACCCAACTCACCGTCGATCTCCATGCTCTCGCTGATGGTGGCCTCCGGACCAATCGTCACGACCTTCCACACGGCGACATCGAAGTCGTTGTGGCTCAGCGCTTTTCAGGGCATCCTGCGCCCGTATCACGAACGCATCGCCGGCAAGATCGCCGTCTCCGAACTCGCCCGGCGCTGGCAGATGGAGTCGCTGGGCTCCGATGCGGTGGAGATCCCCAACGGCATCAACGTCGCCGGCTTCGCCAACGCCGAACCGCTCGACGGCTACCCGCATCCCGGCCGCACGATCCTGTTCCTCGGCCGCTTCGATGAACCCCGCAAGGGCATCGACATCCTGATGCGCGCGCTGCCGTCCGTGGTGGAGAAGTTCCCGGACGTGCGCGTCCTGGTCGTCGGCGGCGGCAACCAGGCCGCGCTGCGCCGGCGCGCGGGAAGCCTCGCCGATCACCTCGTCTTCCTGGGGCAGGTCGACGACGCGACCAAGGCGCGCGCCCTGGCCTCCGCCGACGTCTACTGCGCCCCCAACCTCGGCGGCGAGAGCTTCGGCATCGTCCTCGTCGAGGCGATGGCCGCCGGTGCCGCGGTGATCGCCAGCTCGCTGAACGCCTTCCGGCGCGTCCTCGACGACGGCCGGGCGGGCAAGCTCGTCGACACCGGTTCCCCGGATCAGCTCGCGGCGGGCATCATCTCGCTGCTCTCCGACGACGAGGCGCGCGAGCAGCTGGTCGCCCGGGGACGTGTCCGCGCCGACAAGTACGACTGGTCCCGCGTGGCCGACCAGATCCTCCGCGTCTACGACACCGTGACCGTCGGTGCCGGACCGGTGGTGGTGTCCGACTGATGGCGACCTGGATCGTCCTCGGGGTCGTCGCGGTCCTGCTGGCCGCCGGCTGGGCCTATCACACCGCCAACCGCCTCGACCGCCTCAACGTGCGCGTCGACCTCGCCCGGCAGTCCCTCTACGCGAGTCTCGACCGACGGGCCGTCGTCGTGCGTGCCATCGCCGCGGAACTGCCGGGATCCGAGCTGGCCGCACTGGCGGACCGGGCGGAACGAGCAGCCCCCGAGGCTCGTGAGGACGCGGAGAACGCGCTGTCGTCGGCGCTGGCCCGCGCCGACGCCTCCGGACGGTCTCCGGCGCTGGTCATCGAGCTCGCCGACGCCGAGACACGGGTGATGATGGCCCGTCGGTTCTACAACGACGCGGTGCGCGACACCCGTGCCCTCGCCGAGCGACGACTGGTCCGGTGGTTGCGTCTGGGCGGCCGCGCGTCGCCGCCGACGTACTTCGAGATCATCGAGCGCGTCTCACCGGGCCGGGGCGAGTGATCCTGACACCAGGGCGTTCACCGGGCTGACCTAGACTGGTTCCACGCTGCCGCGGGGTCCGCTGAAGGGGGATCGGCTGCGGCACGCCGAGACAGCGACATGAGGAGAAATCAGTGAGTCACAACGGCGCGACCGTTCCCGAGGTCGGACAGGGCACTGCCCGTGTCAAGCGGGGAATGGCCGAGATGCTCAAGGGCGGCGTGATCATGGACGTGGTCACCCCCGAGCAGGCGAAGATCGCCGAGGACGCCGGCGCGGTGGCCGTGATGGCTCTCGAGCGCGTGCCCGCCGACATCCGCGCCCAGGGCGGCGTCTCGCGGATGAGCGATCCGGACATGATCGACGGCATCATCTCCGCGGTGTCCATCCCCGTGATGGCCAAGGCGCGTATCGGGCACTTCGTCGAGGCGCAGATCCTGCAGAGCCTGGGCGTGGACTACGTCGACGAGTCCGAGGTGCTGACCCCGGCCGACTACTCCAACCACATCGACAAGTGGGCGTTCACCGTGCCGTTCGTCTGCGGTGCGACCAACCTGGGTGAGGCGCTGCGTCGGATCACCGAGGGTGCGGCGATGATCCGCTCCAAGGGCGAGGCCGGCACCGGTGACGTGTCCAACGCCACCACCCACATGCGCAAGATCCGCGACGAGATCCGTCGCCTGACGTCGCTGCCGAAGGATGAGTTGTACGTCGCGGCAAAGGAACTGCAGGCTCCCTACGACCTGGTGGTCGAGGTCGCCGAGGCCGGCAAGCTGCCGGTGACGCTGTTCACCGCCGGCGGTATCGCCACCCCGGCCGACGCCGCGATGATGATGCAGCTCGGCGCCGAGGGCGTCTTCGTGGGCTCGGGGATCTTCAAGTCCGGCAACCCGGCTCAGCGTGCGGCCGCGATCGTGCAGGCCACCACCTTCCACGACGACCCCGACGTGCTGGCCAAGGTCTCGCGCGGCCTGGGCGCGGCGATGGTCGGCATCAACGTCGACGACATCCCGCAGCCGCACCGCCTGGCCGAGCGCGGCTGGTGACCCCCACCGCCGCCGGAACGCCCCCGTTCAACACGCCGGAGACCGAACAGTCGACATGCGTGGCGAGCCGGGGGTGTTCCGGCGGTAGGATCTGCTGATCATGGATGCGGCGACCATCGTTCGGGATGCCTCGGTCTCGGGCACACACATCGTGGGTGAATTGCGGCTCGAGTGGTCGGCGGCGTGCAACGTCGGCCGGGTCCGCGAGACCAACGAGGATGCCGCACTGGCACTGCCGGGCATGTATCTCATCGCCGACGGCATGGGCGGTCACGACAGCGGCGAACTCGCCAGCGAGGCCGCACTGCTCACGCTCTCCGAGGCGACGAGCGCCGGTGAATTGAACGCCACCAAGGTGCAGCTCGACGACCTGCTGGTCGCGGCACAGCGTCGCATCGGCGAGATCGACACCGAGACCGACCGTCGGGCGGGCACCACCGCCACCGGTGCTGTGCTGGTCACCCACGAACAGAGCCCGCACTGGCTGGTCCTCAACATCGGCGACTCGCGCACCTACCGGTACCAGAACGGTTCGCTGCAGCAACTCACCACCGATCACTCGCAGGTCCAGGAGTTCATCGACGCGGGCTTCCTGACGCCGGAGCAGGCGCGAACCGACCCGCGGCGCAACGTCATCACCCGTGCCCTCGGTGCCGGGATGGTCGATCCCGTCCCGGATTTCTTCAACACCCCGGCCTTCCCGGGCGATGTCCTGCTCCTCTGTACCGACGGGCTCACCGGTGAGCTGCCCGACGAGGAGATCGGCGACATCCTCGCCAACGCGTCGACCTCCGACGAAGCGGCCGAACGTCTCGTCGACGCGGCGCTCGCACTCGGCGCCCACGACAACGTCACCGTCATCGTGGTGACCGTGCACGAGTCGGTTCCGACCCTGACGATGCCTGCTCTCGACGGCGCCGCCGAGGGAAAGTCCACCGACGAGGCGACGGTCTCAGACCCCAACTGATGGAGGTGATCTGGTGAACACAGGTCACGATCCCTCGGTCTACGACCCCTCGGACGCCGCCGACACCGGGCTCGACGACGGTGCGACCTACGTCGAGTACTGCGGCGAACGAACCGCGCTCGACGCCGACCGGCGTTTCTTCATCGGCCGTGAGGCCGATCTGTCGATCGACGACAACCCGTATCTCCACCGCCGATTCCTGGTGGTGCACAACGAGAACGGGCTGTGGTGGCTCACCAACCTGGGCACCCACCTGTCGGCGAGCGTGTCGGCCGGTGATGTCGGCTTCTCGGCCACCCTCGGTCCGGGGGCCCGCATGCCGCTGGTGTTCGGCGAGACCACCATCGTGTTCACCGCCGGCCCCACCACCTACGAGCTGAGTGTGTTCGCCCGTGCGCCGCAGGTGAAGTCGGTGACCCGCCCGGAGTTCAGCGGCGGCCACACCACTCAGGGCGTGCCGACCCTGACCGAGAGCCAGAAGCTGCTCATCGTCGTACTGGCGGAGGAGATCCTGCGCCGCGAGGGGACCGGCGCCTCGTCGATCCCGTCCTCGGCCCAGGCCGCCCGACGCCTCGGCTGGCCGCTGACCAAGTTCAACCGCAAGCTCGACAACGTCTGCGACAAGCTCGATCAGCTCGGCGTCAGCGGGATGCGCGGCGGCGGCGGCAAACTCGCGAGCAACCGCCGCACCAAGCTCGTCGAGTACGCGGTGTCCTCGCGCATCGTGACCCGAGAGGACCTCCCGCTGATCGACGCGGAGGCCGCGCGGAACGCCGCAGGCTGACCGGGTCCTCTGACCTGCGGTTATGGCATGGGTAGTTCTCCCCATGCGGTGGGGAGTTCTCCCCATCGACCGGGGCGCGAAACGCCCATAATCTTCAACTCATCGCCGGCGAAGACCCGGCACAGACCACCCGGTTCGATGAGTGAAGAGGAAGCACACATGACTGCGATCGCCCACCAGGCCCCCCAGCACCTGCGCCAGATCAACGCTCGACGCGACGCCGAGGCGCAGGCCCGTCGCCAGGAGGCACTGGCCCGTCTCGCGGCCCGCCGGATGCCGCTCCCCGGGCAGGTCTCCCGTCAGAACCAGCCCGGCCTCGGTCTCCGCGCCGGGCACCCGCACCTGCACCGCGTCGCCTCGCCGATGCCGGCGTCCGAAACCGCGGTGACCACCGAGGCGTCCACCGGTCGCGCCAAGCCCAATCTCACCTCCCGCGAGGTCGAGGTGCTGCGGACCTGGATGCTCGTCGACTCCAAGCCCGCCGTCGCCCAGGAGCTCTACATCTCCCTCGGCACGGTCAACACCCACCTGACCCGCATCCGCGCCAAGTACGCCGAGATCGGTCGCCCGGCCCCCACCAAGGCCTCGCTCGTGGCCCGCGCCATCCAGGACGGGATCATGACGCTCGACGAGCTGTAGAGGCTGACATCGGGATGGGTTGCCCGGTGCGGGATACTGGTCGGCGTGGCAGCCATCGAGGACATACTCCAGGTCGAGCAGATCGAGACCGACATCTACCGGGGTGGTGCTTTCCCCAGCCACCTCCAGCGCACCTTCGGCGGCCAGGTCGCCGGTCAGGCGCTGATGTCGGCGACGCGAACGGTCGACGCCGACCATTACGTCCACTCGCTGCACGGATACTTCCTGCGACCCGGCGATCCCGACATCCCGGCGGTGTTCCTCGTCGACCGGATCCGCGACGGGCGGTCCTTCGTCACCCGGCGGGTCACCGGGATCCAGCGTGGTGAGGCGATCTTCACGATGTCGGCGTCGTTCCACGTCCGGACCGACCAGGGCTACGAGCACCAGGACCGCATGCCGCCGGTGCCGGACCCCGAGGAACTCACCGACCGCCTCGACGAGCTGGGCGAGGAAGAGCGCGCGGTGTTCAAGGAATGGCGAAACTTCGACCTCCGCATCGTGCCGCCCGAGAAGATGGTCACCTCCCCGTATCTCGCTGCGCAGCAACGGGTCTGGTTCCGGTATCGGCACCAGCTGCCCGACGACACGGTGTTCCACGTGGGGACGCTCGCCTACATGAGCGACATGACCCTGCTCGGGTCGTCGCGCGTGCCGCACCCCGAGTCCAACCCGCAGGTCGCCTCCCTCGACCACGCGATGTGGTTCATGCGCCCGTTCCGCGCCGACGACTGGCTGCTCTACGACCAGACGTCGCCGTCCGCGGACGGCGGACGTGCCCTGACGCAGGGCCGGATCTTCGACCGGCAGGGACGCATGGTCGCGGCGGTCACGCAGGAGGGGCTCGCCCGCACCGGACGCCAGATGCCCGAGGACCAGCACGCCCGGACCGATCGGTGAGCGCCGGATCGCGACCGCGGATCGGGGTTCTCGCACTCCAGGGTGACGTGCGCGAACACGTCCACGCCCTCGAGGCCAGCGGCGCCGACGCACTGCCCATCCGCAGGCGGTCCGAGCTCGACGAGATCGACGGCATCGTCATCCCCGGCGGGGAGTCGACGACGATGAGCAAGCTGCTGGGCATCTTCGATCTCTTCGACCCGCTCGCCGAGCGACTCTCGGACGGGCTGCCCGCTTACGGCTCCTGCGCGGGCATGATCATGCTCGCCTCCACGATCCTCGACACCCGTCCCGACGCGCGCCACCTCGACGCGCTCGACATCACGGTGCGGCGCAACGCCTTCGGCCGTCAGGTGGAGAGTTTCGAGACCGATCTCGACTTCGTCGGCATCACCGATCGAGCCGGTGCGCAGCCGATGCGGGCGGTCTTCATCCGGGCGCCCTGGGTCGAATCGATCTCACCCGACGTGGAGGTCCTCGCCCGGGTCCCGGAGGGGCCGGCCGAGGGTCGGATCGTCGCCGTACGTCAGGGAAATGTGCTCGCGACGTCGTTCCATCCGGAGGTCACCGGCGACCGACGCGTACATGAATACTTCGTGCAGATGGTGCGTCGGTAAGATCGTGCCGAACCAGCGACAGTGCAAGCGCCTGCGGCAGCAGTCGGCAGGCTTGAGGATCGTCGGATGCGGGGCCACGGGCCCGGCATGCGTTCCGCGGGTGACCACCCGCTGCGCACCGGCACCGGGAAAGGATGCGACGACATGAGCGGCCATTCCAAATGGGCCACCACCAAGCACAAGAAGGCGGTCATCGACGCCAAGCGCGGGAAGATGTTCGCCAAGCTCATCAAGAACATCGAGGTGGCGGCACGAACCGGCGGTGGTGACCCGGCCGGCAACCCCACCCTCTTCGACGCCATCCAGAAGGCGAAGAAGTCGTCGGTGCCCAACGACAACATCGAACGCGCCCGCAAGCGCGGCGGTGGTGAAGAGGCGGGCGGCGCCGATTGGCAGACCATCATGTACGAGGGCTACGGCCCCAACGGCGTGGCGATCCTGATCGAGTGCCTCACCGACAACCGGAACCGTGCGGCCGGCGAGGTCCGCACGGCGATGACCCGCAACGGCGGCAACATGGCCGACCCGGGTTCGGTGTCGTACCTGTTCACCCGCAAGGGCGTCGTCACCCTCGAGAAGAACGGCCAGTCCGAGGACGACGTCCTGATGGCCGTGCTCGACGCCGGTGCCGAAGAGGTCACCGACCTCGGCGACACCTTCGAGATCGTCAGCGAACCGACCGATCTGATCGCGGTGCGCAGCGCCCTGCAGGAAGCCGGCATCGACTACGACTCCGCCGAGGCCAGCTTCCGCGCATCGGTGGAGGTCGCCGTCGACGCCGACGGTGCGCGCAAGGTCTTCAAGCTGATCGACGCGCTCGAGGACTCCGACGACGTGCAGAACGTCTACAGCAACGTCGACATCAGCGACGAGGTCCTTGCCGAGCTCGAGAACGACTGAGGCTCGCCGCCCTCGCGGGGGCGTGTTGATCATCGGAGTTGTCCGCTCTCCCCGATAGGATCTCGAACAGTTGTTCGTAACATCGTTCGGATGCCTGGGAGGGTACGAGTGCGCGTCATGGGCGTCGATCCGGGTCTCACGCGGTGCGGCATAGCGCTGGTGGAGTCGGGTCGCGGAAGGTCGGTGACCGCACTCGACGTGGACGTGGTGCGCACGCCGAGCGACATGGATCTGGCCGAGCGGCTGCTCGCGATCTATACCTCGGCGTGCCACTGGCTCGACGTCCACCAGCCCGATGTGGTGGCCATCGAGCGTGTGTTCGCGCAGAACCAGGTCTCGACCGCGATGGGCACCGCCCAGGCCGGCGGCGTGATCGCGCTTGCGGCGAGTCAGCGTGACGTGCCCGTCCGGTTCCACACGCCGTCGGAGGTCAAGGCCGCCGTCACCGGCAGCGGTCGGGCGGACAAGGCCCAGGTGACCGCGATGGTGACGCGGATTCTCGGCATGCAGACCAAGCCGAAGCCGGCCGACGCCGCGGACGCTCTCGCGCTCGCGATCTGTCACTGCTGGCGCGGACCCATGATGGAGCGGATGGCAGCCGCGCAGAAACAGGCCGATGCGGCCGCCGCGAAGCATCGCCAGCGGCTCGCCCAGGCACGAGAGGGGAGTCGCGCATGATCGCGTCAGTCCGCGGTCCGGTTCTCGAGATCGCCCTCGATCACGCCGTGATCGACTGTGCGGGAGTCGGTTACCGGGTTCTGGCGACCCCGGTCACGTTGTCCCGTCTTCGCCGCGGCGACGAGGCCACGCTGTTGACCTCGATGATCGTCCGCGAGGACTCGATGACGCTGTACGGGTTCACCGAACCCGACGCCCGCGCGCTGTTCGCGCTGCTGCAGACGGTCACCGGCGTCGGTCCGCGGCTGGCGATGGCGACCCTCGCGGTCCTCGAACCCGACGCCTTGCGTCGTGCGCTGGCCGACTCCGACACCAAGGCACTGACGTCGGTGCCCGGCATCGGCAAGCGGGTCGCCGAAAGACTCTGCGTCGAACTGCGGGACAAGGTGGACCGTCCGACGGCCGACACGGCCACCGGCAGCGTTCCCGCAGTCGGAATCCGCGATCAGGTGGCCGAGGCGCTCGTCGGACTCGGCTTCACCGCTGCCCCCGCAGAGAAGGCGGTCACCGCGGTCCTCGCCGAGAACCCCGACGCCGATGCGTCGACCGTGCTCCGCCGGTCGCTGGCGATGCTGGGCAAGGCTTCGTGATGACCGGCGATCCCGACGACCTCGAGGATCGCGAGGTCAACGCGACACCGGTCCGGTCCGACGGCGATCTCGACGCAGGCCTGCGTCCGCGGTCGCTGGCCGATTTCATCGGTCAGCCGCGCGTCTGCGAGCAGCTCGAACTCGTCCTCCACGGGGCCAAGGGCCGCGGCGGGACCCCCGACCACATCCTGCTGTCCGGTCCTCCGGGACTCGGCAAGACCTCGCTCGCCATGATCATCGCGTCCGAGATGGGTGCGGCGATCCGGGTGACATCGGGTCCGGCACTCGAACGCGCCGGGGACCTCGCCGCCATGCTGTCGAACCTCGTCGAGGGCGACGTGCTGTTCATCGACGAGATCCACCGCATCGCCCGGCCCGCCGAGGAGATGCTGTATCTCGCGATGGAGGACTTCCGCGTCGACGTCGTGGTCGGCAAGGGCCCGGGTGCCACCTCGATCCCACTCGACGTCGCCCCGTTCACCCTGGTCGGCGCCACCACCCGTTCCGGCTCGCTGACCGGCCCGCTGCGCGACCGCTTCGGGTTCACCGCGCACATGGAGTTCTACGACCCCGCCGAACTCGTCCGGGTGCTCAACCGGTCCGCGGGCATCCTCGGCATGGAGCTGCGGCCCGACGCCTCCGAGGAGATCGCGCGCCGGTCACGCGGCACGCCCCGAATCGCCAACCGCCTGCTCCGACGCGTCCGCGACTACGCCGAGGTCCGCGGCGACGGCTCGATCACCGTCGACGTCGCCCGCGCCGCCCTCAAGGTCTACGACGTCGACGAACTCGGTTTCGACCGACTCGACCGCGCCGTCCTCGACGCCCTGATCCGGGCGTTCGGCGGGGGACCGGTGGGGGTGTCGACGCTGGCCGTGGCGGTCGGCGAGGAGCCCGCGACCGTCGAAGAGGTCTGCGAGCCGTTCCTGGTCCGGGCCGGGATGATCGCCCGCACCCCACGTGGCCGAGTCGCCACCGCGGCGGCGTGGCATCACCTCGGCCTGACGCCGCCCGCCGGCGCGATGAACGCCTCGTTCGGCGCCCGCCCCCGCGACGTCGGGGGCGAGTCCCTGTTCGGCGAACTCTGACCCGACCCGCGTGCGGAACCCCGGTGTGACGCGGGGCACCACCTGCAGGGATGCTCTCTCCGGTGGACGTGGCACACTGTGTGGAGCACAGCGTGACCATCTGACGCCTCTCGCCGTTCGGCGCGGGGTGGTGGTGCACGCGGTACAACCCGAAACACAAAGGACTGACTCTCACCCATGGACGCTCTGCTCTTCCCCCTCTTGCTGGCACTGCTCGCCGGCTTCATGTTCTTGTCGATGCGGAAGCAGAAGAAGCGCGCGGCCGAGATGCAGGACATGCAGAACTCGGTGTCGACGGGTACGCGCATCCAGCTGACCTCGGGCCTGTTCGGCACCGTCATCGATGCGGCGTCGTCCGACTTCGTCGACGTGGAGATCGCCACCGGTGTGGTCACCCGCTGGAACCGTCTCGCGATCATGCGCGTCATCCCCACCGACGAGGCCGCCGCGACCTACCCGGGCCACACCGCTCCGGAAGCCGACTACAGCGACTACGCCGACGACTCGGACTCGGTCAGCCTCGACAAGCCGTCGTCCGACGACGCGCGCGACACCGACAAGTAATCCCGGAGCAGCGCCGCGCCGGCGATCGGCGTGGCGCCTCCTGCCCACCTCCCGCGCATCGCCTGTCTTGCTGAGGTCTGCGTGCCCCGCTGCCATCGCGGCGCGCGCACGCAGACCTTCGGAGTCGGTGGGTCATGCGGTCAGAGTGCCCTCGGCCGGTTGACGTTCCCAAAGGAGACCTGAACAGCTGTGACAAGTCCTCGCTCGACCGCAAAGGCGGACAAGCCCGCCGGCAAGCGGTCGCGACCGAGTCGAGAGATCCCACCGTGGCGTCCGCTCGTGGCCTTCCTCGCTCTGCTCGCCGTCGTGTACGGGTTGATCTACTTCACCGGTCCCCGGACGCTCGAGCCCAAACTGGGTATCGACCTGCAGGGCGGAACCCGGGTGACGCTGACCGCGCGCACCGAGGACGGCAAGGAGCCGACCCGCCAGCAGCTCGACCAGGCCAAGCAGATCATCGAGCAGCGTGTGAACGGCCTCGGCGTGTCCGGTTCCGAGGTCGTCGTCACCGGCAACAACCTCGTGATCACGGTTCCCGGTGAGGACGGCGCGCAGGCCAAGTCGCTGAGTCAGACCGCGCGTCTGTATGTGCGGCCGGTCGTCGGCGCCACGGCGGCGACCCCGCAGCCGCCCAAGCCGGAGAACCAGGACGAGGACCAGGGCAACGCGATGCCCACCGAGGTGGCCGCGGCGGCGATCGCCGAACAGCGCAAGATCCGTCAAGCGCCCGGCGATGCCAAGCAGGAGCAGCTGGTCCCGCTGCAGGAGCAGATGGCGAAGATGGACTGTTCGCCGACCGCCAACGACCCGCTCCGCGGCAACGATCTGCCCGATCAGTACCTGGTGGCGTGTTCCACCGACGGTAAGGAGGTCTACCTCCTCGGTCCGCAGATCATCGACGGCCGCGACATCAAGGACGCGTCCGCCGGCACCGATCCGCAGACCGGCGAATGGGTCGTCACCCTCGAGTTCAAGGGCAAGGCCGCGGACTTCTGGCCCAAGTACACCGCCCAGGAAGCGCCCAACCGCACGCAGACCGCGTTCACCCTCGACTCGGCCGTCGTCTCCGCACCGGCCATCAACGAGCCGATCCCCGGCGGCCAGACCCGCATCAGCGGCAGCAGCGCCGACCCGTTCACCGAGAAATCGTCCAACGAACTCGCGAACGTGCTCAAGTACGGCTCACTGCCGCTGTCGTTCAACGCCTCCGACGCCGAAACCGTCTCCGCGACACTGGGTCTCTCGTCGCTGAAGGCGGGCCTGCTCGCCGGTGCGATCGGCCTCGTCGCGGTGTTGATCTACGCGCTGGCCTACTACCGCATGCTCGGCATCCTGACGATGCTGTCGCTGGTCCTCGCCGGAGCGATGGTCTACGGCATCATCGTCCTGCTCGGCCGCTGGATCGGATTCACCCTCGACCTCGCGGGCATCGCCGGTCTGATCATCGGTATCGGTATGACCGCGGACTCGTTCGTCGTCTACTTCGAACGCATCAAGGACGAGATGCGCGAGGGTCGGAGTTTCCGCTCGGCCGTGCCACGCGGTTGGGCGAGTGCCCGCCGCACCATCTGGTCGGGCAACGCGGTCAGCTTCATCGCCGCCGCGGTGATCTACATCCTCGCGATCGGTGAGGTGCGCGGCTTCGCGTTCACCCTGGGACTCACCACGATCCTCGACGTCATGGTCGTGTTCCTGGTGACCCACCCGCTGGTGGTCTACGCGAGCCGGTCGTCGTTCCTGTCCAAGCCGAGCGTCAACGGCCTCGGCGCGGTCAGCGAGGTGGCTCGCGAGCGCAAGGTCGCGGCCCGCCGCCAAGCCGAGGCCGCCGACAGCGAAGCGACCCCCGCCGACGCGTCCACCAGCGAGAAGGGGACTGTGCGATGACCCGTCCGGACAACCCGAACAAGGACTCGCGGGAGGCCGGCCACACCACGGTCGTCGAACCGCCGTCACCGTCGACCGGTACCGACGCGGACTTCGTCTCCGACAACAGGCGCGGCTTCTTCGCCCGGCTCTACACCGGTACCGGCGCCTTCGAGATCGTCGGCAAGCGCAAGACGTGGTACATCGTCACCGCGGTGATCATGCTGATCTGCTTGGCGTCGATCGCGATCCGGGGCTTCACCTTCGGGATCGACTTCGAGGGCGGCACCCAGATGTCGGTGCCGGTCGCCTCGTCGGAGATCACCGCCGACTCGGTCGAGAAGGTCGTCACTGAGGCCCTCGGCGAGGAGCCCGAGTCGGTCCAGACCGCCGGTGCCGGCAACAGCGCCACCGTGCAGGTGCGCACCGAGACCCTCGACCTCGCGCAGGCCGAGGCGGTGACCCGTGCGCTCACCGAGGAGTTCGGTCCCGCACTGACGGCCTCCGAGGTCAGCATCTCCGACGTCAGCTCCACCTGGGGCCGCGAGATCACCGAGAAGATGGCGCTCGCGCTCGCGGTGTTCCTCGTCATCGTCTTCGTCTACATCGCGGTCCGGTTCGACCGGGAGATGTCGATCGCGGCGATGGCGTCGCTGGCCTTCGACATCGTCGCCACCGCGGGTGTCTACTCGCTGGTCGGCTGGGAGGTCACACCGGCCACGGTGATCGGTCTGCTGACCATCCTCGGCTTCTCGCTCTACGACACGGTCGTCGTGT
This sequence comes from Gordonia sp. CNJ-863, assembly GCF_001942325.1. NCBI lineage: Bacteria > Bacillati > Actinomycetota > Actinomycetes > Mycobacteriales > Gordoniaceae > Gordonia > Gordonia sp. CNJ-863. Next base: position 245,131 of record NZ_MKKG01000022.1, on the reverse strand, counting down.
TCGACAAGGTGCAGGAGAACACCCGCTCGGTGTTGCAGACCTCGCGTCGGACCTATGGCGAGCAGGCGAACCTGGCGGTCAACCAGACGCTGATGCGGTCGATCAACACGACCATCATCTCGGTCCTGCCGATCATCGCGCTGATGCTCGTGGCCGTCTGGCTGCTCGGCGTCGGCACGCTGAAGGACCTGGGTCTGATCCAGCTCGTCGGCGTCGTGGTCGGCACGTACTCCTCGATCTTCCTGGCCGCGCCGCTGCTGGTGACGCTGAAGGAACGTCGTGAGGACGTCTCCCGGCACACCGCCAAGGTGCTGAACCGTCGCGCCGGGATCGAGTCGGGTGTGGCGCCGAGCGGCGACGCCCGGCCGGTTCGCCGCCGTCGGGGCGCGTCCGACACGGACGACGCCGAACGGGTACCGACCGGCAAACGCCGTCGCAACCGCTAGTCTCACCCACGTGATCGTCAGGCACCGGGAGTTCATCAGGGTCCTGAGCCTGCTCGTCGGGATCGTCACGGGCGCCGGCGTCCTGACGGCCTGCGGCGACGACGGGCCGCCGACCATCGACTACGTGATCGACGCCCACGTGACCAGCTACAACGCGAACACCGTCGACGGCAACGCCAACGGTGTGCTGATGGCGACCAGTCGTCTGCTGCCGGGTTTCAGTCTGCTCGGACCCCAGGGGCAGGTCATCCCGGACCGCGACGTCGGCACCGTGTCCCGGATCCCGGGACGCGCACCGGCGTTGCGCTACGAGTTCACGCCCGAGGCGGCCTTCACCGACGAGGTCGCGCTCGACTGCGACGACCTGATGCTGGCCTGGGCGGCCATGAGCGGACGTTTCCCGGGGTTCACACCGGCAACGACCGCCGGGTACCGCGACATCGAGAAGGTGGAGTGCTCGCCGGGCGAGAAGTCGGCGACGGTCACGTTCGCGCAGGGGCGTGAATACCGCAACTGGCTGTCGTTGTTCGGCGCGGGCACGTTGCTCCCGGCGCACATCGTGGCCCGCGACGCCGGGCTCGCCAACGTCGTCGACGCCATCCGCGCGATGGACCGCGGCGCGCTGGCCCGTATCGCCACGGCCTGGAACACCGGCTTCGACCTGACCTTCGGTCCGGTCGACCACGCCCGGTTCCCGTCTTCCGGGCCATACCGCATCGACCGCTACTCGCGGTCGGGCGGACTGGTCCTGATCCCCAACGAATCATGGTGGGGGAACAAGCCCGAGACCTCGCGCATCGTGATCTGGGGCCGCGGAACCGATTCCACGCGACGGCTGCCCGACGGCAAGTTCGACGTCGTCGACGTCACCGCGGGCATCGTCGAGGGCGATCTCGCCGGGACGTCCGGACCCGACGGACCGGCCTCACCCGCCCGGGCGATCGGGGTCGAACAGATCGTGCTCGCCGGCAAGGGTGTCTTCGGGGACGTGCGGATGCGGCAGGCGTTCGCCTCGTGCGTGCCGCGCGCCGACCTCGCCCGCGACTTCTCCGGTGGCGCCACCGTGTGGAATCTGCGTGTCCTCGCGCCCGCCGACAACCTCGCGGGACCGATGAACCCCGAGTTCGGACGCGCCTACCAGAGTCCCGACCTCGAGCGGGCACGGAACCTGCTGCGCGCCGCGACCGGTCAGGGCGCGGCGGACGGGACCACGACCACCGCGAGTCTGCAACCGCGTCGCGTCCGCATCGGCTACGTGGCGCCGACCCTGCGCTGGCAGCAGATGGTCGCGGCCATCGCGGCGTCGTGCCGGGAGGCCGGCTTCGTGGTCGAGGACGTCGCCACACCCGACGTGCAGCCGCGCTCACTCGGCAAGGACGTCGACGCGGTGATCATGGCCAGTGGCGACTCCTTCGCCGCAGCCGGTGCCGCCGACCCGAGCCGTGATGCCTACTCGTTGCGCGGCGGCGACCCGCTCAATCTCTCCGGAACCCGGGATCAGCAGGTCAGTCGCGGGATCGATCAGTTCGCGGTCACGGTGTCCGAACCCGACCGGCTCCGGCTGGCCCGCTCGATCGAGAACGCGAGCTGGTCGTCGATGCCGTCGATACCCCTGTTCGCGTCGCCGCGTATCCGGCAGTGGAAGGATCAGGTGGGTGGTGTCGCAGCGGGACTCAGTCGCGCCGGCACCGGATGGAACATGGATCGATGGACGATCCGCCAGTGACGGCAAGTGACAGGGGAGTTCTGATGGGCGGCGTGGTACCCGAACGGACCGCGGAGGCGGTGACACGTGCCCAGGCGGCGATCGCCCGGCACACCCGGCTCGTCGACGACTTCCCGAGCCCCGGGATCGCCTTCAAGGACCTGACCCCGGTCCTCGCCGATCCCGAGGGGTTGTCCGCGATCGTCACCGCGCTGACCCACGGCTGCACCGAGATCGACCTCGTCGCCGGTATCGACGCCCGCGGGTTCCTCCTCGGCGGCGCGGTCGCCCGTGAACTCGAGGTCGGGGTCCTCGCGGTGCGCAAGGGCGGCAAGCTGCCGCCTCCGGTTCATGCTGTCACCTACAGCCTCGAGTACGGCTCGGCGACCCTGGAGATCCCGGCCGACGGCCTCGACCTGACCGGGCAGCGTGTGCTGCTCGTCGACGACGTCCTGGCCACCGGCGGTACCGCGGTCGCTGCGGCGGATCTGCTCAACCGCACCGGGGCGAGCGTCGTCGGTGTCGCGGTGATCATGGAGCTCGTCGGGCTCGGCGGGCGCGACACGATCGCCGGCGGCCTCGGCCCGCACGTACCGGTCCACTCGGTGGCGCTCGACTGACCGTCGGGGATCTAGACTCGGAAAGACCACGACAGACGGAGGAGGACCGGTTATGCCCGATGAATCCGGCACGGCTCAGCACTCCGTGACTCCCGCGGCCGACGCCTCGGACGACGCCGTCGGCGCACCGACCTCGACATCGGCCTCGGCCTCGACCTCCCCGTCCGCCTCGCGGCGTGTCCGCGCCCGTCTGGCCCGCCGGATGACGGCGACGCGCAGCCAGGTCCGGCCGGTGCTCGAGCCGCTGGTCACCCTGCACCGCGAGATCTACCCGAGGCCGACGTCGCCCTGCTGCAGCGGGCCTACGACGTCGCCGAGGAGCGTCACAGCGGGCAGAAGCGCAAGTCCGGTGACCCGTACATCACCCATCCGCTGGCGGTCGCGACGATCCTCGCCGACCTCGGCATGGACACCACGACCCTGATCGCCGCGCTGCTGCACGACACGGTCGAGGACACCGGTTATTCGCTGCAGGCGCTCGAACGCGACTTCGGGCAGGAAGTGGCGCACCTCGTCGACGGCGTGACCAAACTCGACAAGGTCGCGCTGGGCAGTGCGGCCGAGGCCGAGACGATCCGCAAGATGATCATCGCGATGGCGCGTGACCCGCGCGTCCTCGTGATCAAGGTCGCCGACCGGCTGCACAACATGCGGACGATGCGTTTCCTCCCGCCGGAGAAGCAGGCGCGCAAAGCCCGCGAGACGCTGGAAGTCATTGCGCCGCTTGCTCATCGACTCGGTATGGCGACGGTCAAGTGGGAACTCGAGGACCTCTCGTTCGCCATCCTGCACCCCAAGCGCTACGAGGAGATCGTGCGCCTGGTCGCCGACCGCGCCCCGTCGCGCGACACCTACCTCGCGCGGGTGCGGGCCGACATCAACAACGCGTTGTCCGCGGCGCGAATCCAGGCAACCGTCGAAGGCCGACCCAAGCACTACTGGTCGATCTACCAGAAGATGATCGTCAAGGGCCGCGACTTCGACGACATCCACGACCTCGTCGGCATGCGCATCCTCTGCGAGGAGGACCGCGACTGCTACGCCGCCGTCGGCGTCGTCCACTCGCTGTGGCAGCCGATGGCCGGACGCTTCAAGGACTACATCGCGCAGCCGCGGTTCGGCGTCTATCAGTCGTTGCACACCACCGTGATCGGGCCCGAGGGCAAGCCGCTCGAAGTCCAGATCCGCACGCACGAGATGCACCGCACCGCCGAGTTCGGCATCGCCGCGCACTGGCGCTACAAGGAGAGCGGTTACCGGAAGTCGGGCAAGAAGTCCGACACCGCCGAGATCGACGACATGGCCTGGATGCGCCAGCTGCTCGACTGGCAGCGTGAGGCCGCCGACCCCGGCGAGTTCCTGGAGTCGCTGCGGTACGACCTCGCCGTCCGCGAGATCTTCGTCTTCACGCCGAAGGGCGACGTGGTCACGCTGCCCGCCGGGTCGACGCCGGTCGACTTCGCCTACGCCGTCCACACCGAGGTCGGGCACCGCTGCATCGGTGCCCGCGTCAACGGCCGGCTGGTCGCCCTCGAACGCAAGCTCGAGAACGGCGAGGTGGTGGAGGTGTTCACCTCCAAGGCGCCGACCGCCGGGCCGTCGAAGGACTGGCAGACGTTCGTGGTGTCGCCGCGGGCCAAGGCCAAGATCCGCCAGTGGTTCGCCAAGGAACGGCGCGAGGAGGCCCTCGAGACCGGTAAGGACGCGATCGCCAAGGAGGTCCGTCGCGGCGGACTTCCGTTGCAGCGCTTGCTGTCCGCGGAGTCGATGGCGGCGATCGCGAAGGAGCTGCGGTACAACGACGTCACCGCACTGTATGCCGCGGTGGGCGAGAACCACGTCTCCGCACGGCATGTCGTCAACCGCCTCGTCGCATCCCTCGGTGGCATCGAGGATGCGGAGGAGGCCCTCGCGGAACGGTCCACCCCGTCGACGATGCCGACCCGCTCACGTCAGGGCGGAGACGCCGGCGTGGTCGTCGACGGCGTCGACAACGTGGTGATCAAACTCGCCAAATGCTGTACGCCCGTACCGGGTGACGACATCATGGGCTTCGTCACCCGTGGCGGCGGCATCAGCGTGCACCGGACCGACTGCACCAACGCGACGTCGCTGCAGCAGCAGTCCGAACGCATCCTCGACGTCTCGTGGGCACCGTCCCCGGAATCGGTGTTCCTCGTGGCGATCCAGGTCGAGGCACTCGACCGCCACCGACTGCTGTCCGACGTCACCAAGGTGCTCGCCGACGAACGCGTGAACATCCTGTCGGCGTCGGTGACCACCAGCCGCGACCGAGTCGCCATCAGCAAGTTCACCTTCGAGATGGGCGACCCCAAGCATCTGGGTCACGTGCTGAACGTGGTCCGCAATGTGGAGGGCGTCTACGACGTCTACCGCGTCACCTCGGCTGCCTGATCTGACCTCCGAAAACCAGAGATCCCGCTGCGTTCTGTCCCGGAATTCGGGACAAAACGCAACGGGATCTGGCGTGACTCAGCGGTTTTCGCTAGTCGATGACCGCGGTTTCGATGGTCACCGGGAGCTTCGGCTTACCGTCGCCCGGCTGGCTGCCGGCGGGGCCGGGGGTGATCCCGCCCTCGTAGACCTTGTCCAGGACCGCGAGTCCGGGCTCGTCGACCTTGCCCACGATGGAGTAGTCGGGACCCAGTTCGCTGTCGTCGATGACGATGAACAGCTGGCTCGACCCGGTGTTGGGGTTCTGGCCGCCCTGGCTGCTGTTGGCGATGGCCACGGTGCCGCGCGGGTAGACGACGGGCTGCGATCCGCTCATGGGATCGGGCTGTCCGACCTTCTTCAGGTCGGTCGGCGGCTCGTCGGGGCTGGTCCAGCCCGGACCGCTCATGCCGGTGCCGGTCGGGTCGCCGCACTGCAGGATCTTCAGCTTGTCGCTGGTGGTCATGCGGTGGCAGGTCGTGTCGTCGTAGAACTTGTTCTCGATCAGCGAGGTGACCGCGGCGACGTTGCAGGGGGCGCCGTCACGTTCCAGGGTGATCGGCAGAACACCCTGGGTGGTCGTGAAGGTGGCCTGCTCGGTACCGGACTTCAGGACCTTGTCGTCGGGCTTCGGGGACTTGCGTTCGTTCTTCGCCGCCGCCTTCAGCTCGTCGAGTTCGGCCTGGTACTGCGGCCGCTGATCGGCGGGCACGTTGTCGGGCACCTGGTCGGGAAGCTGGTCGAACCGGCTCGGGGAGTCCTCGAACGCACAACTGGTCCAGCGTGCGGCCTCGCGGTCGTCCATGATCTTCTTCACCACGACGGCGGTCACGCCGGCGACGACGGCGACCACGACGGCGGTCGAGACCGAGGCGATGACGATCTTCCGCTTCCGACGGGCGAGGCGTTCGGTTTCGAGGCGTTCCTCGAGCTTCCGCTTCGCTGCCTCGCGGCGCTCCTCATTGGTGGTCACGCGGGTGGATCCTCCTGAATCTCGGCATAGTCGTGCCGACAATCTGCGCGGATGTCACTTACTCGAGAGGCAAGTCTGCCAGTTGTACCTGAGAACAGCGTTCAGCGGGTGTTGGAGTGGGGTCTCGCGGCCGGGGAATCGGTGCGTGGAGAACCGGCTGTCGGTCGCCGTGGGCAGCTAGGACACAATGGAGGGACCCGCGACCCTCGAGGAGTGCCATGCTGATCACCGGATTCCCCGCCGGCATGTTCCAGACGAACTGCTACGTCGTGGCGGCCGAACCCGGGTCGGATGCGGTGATCATCGACCCCGGCCAGGACGCCGCGCCCCGCGTGCGTGAACTGCTCACCGAGAACGATCTCACCCCGGTCGCCGTCCTGCTCACCCATGGCCACCTGGACCACACCTGGAACGCCACGCAGCTGTGCGACGAGTACTCCATCCCCGCCTACATCCATGCCGCCGACCGGCCGATGCTCACCGATCCCGGCCTGGGCATCGGACGCGCGCTGGGCGCGATGATCGGCGACGAGAAGTTTCGCGAGCCGGAGAAGGTCATCGAGTTCTCCGACGGAGAACCGGTCGAGCTCGCCGGCATCCACTTCTCGGTGGACCTCGCACCCGGCCACACCCAGGGATCGGTCCTGCTGGGCATCGAGGTGACCGTGCCGGGGGAGTCCCCGTCCGACACCCCGACGAGGGTGCAGGTCCGCTTCGCCGGCGACGTCCTCTTCGCCGGCTCCATCGGCCGCACCGACCTGCCCGGCGGCAGCCATCAGCAGCTGCTCGACTCCATCGCGGCGAAGCTGCTGCCGCTGCCGGACGACACCCTGGTTCTCCCCGGCCACGGGCCGCAGACCACCATCGCGCAGGAACGTGCCACCAACCCCTTCCTGGCCGGCCTGCGGGCTCCGGGAACCGACACCACCATCGCGACTGATCGACCGAAGGGACGACACGGACTGTGAGCGGAGCATTTCAGGCACCCCGGGGCATCCCGGACTACTTCCCGCCGAACTCGGCGGATTTCCGGAAGGTGCGGGACACGCTCACCGACGCGGCGCGTCGTGCGGGATACGGGCACATCGAGCTGCCGATCTTCGAGGACACCGCGCTGTTCGCCCGCGGCGTCGGCGAATCGACCGACGTCGTCAGCAAGGAGATGTACACCTTCAACGACCGCGGTGACCGGTCGGTGACGCTGCGCCCCGAGGGCACCGCGGGTGTGGTGCGCGCGGTCATCCAGCACGGCCTCGACCGTGGACAGCTGCCGGTCAAGGTCTGTTACGCGGGTCCGTTCTTCCGCTATGAGAAGCCGCAGACCGGTCGCTACCGCCAGCTGCAGCAGGTCGGCGTCGAGGCCATCGGCGTCGACGACCCGGCACTCGACGCCGAGGTCGTGGCCGTCGCCGACGAGGGGTACAAGCGTCTCGGACTGTCCGGCTACCGCCTCGAGATCACCTCGCTCGGCGACGACGCGAGCCGCCCTCGCTACCGGGAGGCGTTGCAGGATTTCCTCTTCAAGCTCGACCTCGACGAGGCGACCCGAAAGCGTGCCGAGATCAACCCGCTGCGCGTGCTCGACGACAAGCGCCCGGAGATCAAAGAGGCGACCGCGAACGCGCCGCTGCTGATCGACTACCTGTCCGATGAGGCGAAGGCCCACTTCGACCTCGTGCTGGCCAACCTGGACCGGCTCGGCGTGGCCTACGAGATCAACCCGCGACTCGTGCGCGGCCTGGACTACTACACCAAGACCACCTTCGAGTTCGTCCACGACGGCCTCGGTGCACAGTCGGGCATCGGTGGCGGCGGCCGGTACGACGGCCTCATGCGCCAGCTCGGCGCCAAACAGGACCTCTCGGGTATCGGCTTCGGCATCGGCGTCGACCGCACGATGCTGGCCCTCGAGGCCGAGGGAGTCGCGGGCACGCAGGCGGCGCGCTGTCAGGTCTTCGGTGTCCCGCTCGGTGCGGACGCCAAGGCCGAACTGGTCGGTGTCGCAGGCGCATTGCGCGCGGCCGGGCTCAGCGTCGACCTCGCCTACGGCGACCGCGGACTCAAGGGCGCGATGAAGGCCGCCGACCGGTCCGGTGCGCGGCTGGCGCTGGTGCTCGGCGAGAACGAGCTGGCCGAACGCCAGGTCGAGGTCAAGGACCTGAGCAACGGTGAGCAGCACCGTATCTCACTCGATGACGTCGTCGTCGAGGTCACCCGGCTGCTTGGCTGACGTCCGCGCGACGCGCTTTTCAGACGTCGTTGTCGGGGCCGGTCATCTCCTCGGCCAGGACGTCAAGTGACACCCCGCCCAAGGCCAGTGCGCGGGTGTGGAAGTCCTTGAGCGTCCACTCCGGGTGGGCGCTGAGGGCGGCGTGCCGGGTCTGTTCCCAGACTCGTTGTCCCAGTGCATAGGACGGTGCCTGGCCGGGCCAGCCGAGGTATCGGTCGAGTTCGAAACGCAGCACCGAGTGGTCCATGGCCACCGAGGCGGTCAGGAACTCCCACGCCTTGTCGGCATCCCAGATCCCGCCGCCCAGGGACTCCGGTGCGGGCAGACGGCAGTGCACGCCGATGTCGACGACCACGCGTGCCGCGCGTAGCCGCTGTGAGTCGAGCATGCCCATGCGGTCGCCCGGGTCCTCGAGCCAGCCCAGTTCGTCCATCAGCCGCTCGGCGTAGAGCGCCCAGCCCTCACCGTGCCCGGAGGTGAAGGACGCCAGCTTGCGCCAGGTGTTCAGGTCGGGATCGACGATGGCCGAACCGAGTTGGAGGTGATGGCCGGGGACGCCCTCGTGGTAGACGGTCGTCTTCTCCTGCCAGGTGTGGAAGACGGTCTGATCGTCGGGGACCGCCCACCACATGCGGCCCGGCCGGGACAGGTCGGCGGTCGGCTGGGTGTAGTAGATGATCCCGGTCGACGACGGCGCGAGGCGGCATTCGAGCCGGGACAGGCGGGCGGGGACGTCGAAATGCCGGCCGGCGAGTCCGGTGACGGCAGCGTCGGAGGTCTCCTGCATCCAGTCGACGAACTCGTGGCGGTCGTGGATCTGGTACTGCGGCTGGCGATCCAGCCAGGCGAGTGCCTCGTCGACGCCGCGGCCGGGGAGAAGTGACTCGGCGATCTCGTGCTGTTCGGCGACGATCTGCTCGAGGCGGGTCAGCGCCCAGGCGTAGGCGTCCTCGGGGTCGGCGTCGGCACCGAGGTACGCGGGCAGGTGGAGCAGGTAGCGATCCCGGCCCACCGCGTCGTCGTCGACGGAGGCCGGCAGGACCTCGGTCTCGAGATAGTTGGCGAACGTGCCGAACGCGGTGCGGGCCGCGTCGAGGGCGGTGCCGAGCGTGCCGGCGAGCGCCGGGTCGGCGGCGATGGACGCGGTGTTGTCGGTAATGGCGTCGGTGGCCGAATCGGCTTGTCGCACCACGGCCGCCACCTGTCGGCGCGCAACCGGGGGGCCGTGCCGCAGGCGGTGCGCCAGCCCGTCGACGGCGCGGTTCAGCGCACCCGGGATCGCGGTGAGGCGGGCGAGGAACACCTCGCGGTCGGTCCGGGTGTCGGTGGGCATCAGATCGAAGATGTCCCGCATCGCCTGCAGCGGCGAGGCGATGACGTTGCACTCGCCGATGTGCTCACCGGCGTCGGCGAGGGCGAGTTCACGACGCAGTGACGCAGACATCGTCGCGACCGTCACCCGGTCGACGGCGTCGACGACGGGTGCTTTCGCAAGTGCCGTCAGGGTGTCGGCGGCGACCGCGGCCCGCTCGGCACATGCCTGCGCGGAGAAGTCGGTCAGGGCATCGTCGTGGTCGCCGTGACCGATCTCGGTACCGAGCAGGGGATCGAGCTCACACAGTCGATCCAGGTGCGCCTCGGCGATCGCATCCACCTCGGTGCGTTCGCGCGGGCTCGTGGGGGTCGCGGCGGTGGGGGTCATCTCGAGGTCGCGTCAGAGATCGTTGGTCGCGAAGGTGTCGCACCGGTTGGGGTCACCGGACCGGTACCCGATGCCGAACCACTTCGCGCGTTGCGTGGCCGATCCGTGCGTCCAACCCTCCGGGTTGGAACCCGGGCCCTGGATGGTGTCGTCGCCGATTGCCTTGGCGGTCTGGATGACCGAGGAGATCTGCTGCTCGGAGATCGGGGCGAGCAACGCGTCGGGGCCGTTGTCGGCGTGGTACGCCCAGACACCGGCGAGGCAGTCGGCCTGCAGCTCCACGCGCACCGAACCCGACCGCGGTCCCTGCGAGCCCATCCGCTGCCCCTTGGCCAGGGCGCCGGTCAGGTTCTGGATGTGGTGTCCGTACTCGTGGGCCACCACGTACTCCTGGGCGAGCGGCCCGTCGCTGCCACCCATGCGGCGCAGCTGGGTGAAGAAGGACGGATCGAAGTACGCGGTGCTGTCCGCGGGGCAGTAGAACGGCCCGGTCGCCGCACTGGCCGCGCCGCACCCGGTGTCGACCGAGTCGGCGAAGATGACCGTCTTCGGCGGCTGGTAGCCGGGCATGAGCTCCGACCACACCTCGTCGAGGCTGACGGTGGTCGCCTTGATCCGGCAGATGGTGTTCTCGTTCGCCATCTCCCAGGTGCAGGAGTCGAGCTGCTGCTGGATCTCGGCGGCACCCGACGAGGTGCCCTGCTGAGGGGCCTGGCTGCCGAGGAGTTCACCGGGGTTCACGCCGAACAGCAGCGCCACGATCGTGATGATGAGACCCGCACCACCGCCGAGCGCGATCCGCCCGACACCGCCACCGCCGCCGCCGGAGACGTTGCCGGTGTCGATCGATCCGCTGCCTTGGAATGTCACGCGGTCATTCTGGCACGCCGCGGTGCGCGGACCGGGCATCTCCGGGTGGCCGGGTTCAGGACACCGACGCCGATGCGGCACGATGGGTACCTGGCCTGCGTTTCCACCGGGTCACGAACAAGCCGACACAAACAACGCCTCCGTCGCCGCCCGCGAGACCGGGCCGGCTGCACGACGTTGGGAAGGACTCTCAGTGCTCCGCACGCATTCCGCAGGTTCGCTGCGCCGGGCCGACGCGTCGCAGACCGTCACCGTCGCCGGTTGGGTCGCGCGCCGACGCGACCACGGCGGTGTGGTGTTCATCGACCTGCGCGACTCCACCGGCCTGGTTCAGGTGGTCTTCCGCGAGGAGTCGGTCGCCGCGGCCGCCCACCGCCTGCGCGCCGAGTACTGCGTCGCCGTCACCGGCGTGGTCGAGGTCCGTCCCGAGGGCAGCGAGAACCCCAACCTGAGCTCCGGCGAGATCGAGATCAACGCCGTCGAACTCGAGGTGCTCAACGAGTCGGCGCCGCTGCCGTTCCAGCTCGACGAGTCGCCGGGCGAAGAGGCGCGGCTGCGTCACCGCTACCTCGACCTCCGCCGCGAGGGTCCGAGCGCCGCCCTGCGCCTGCGGTCGAAGGCCAACGCCGCCGCCCGCGGTGTCCTCGCCGCCCACGACTTCGTGGAGATCGAGACCCCGACGCTGACCCGCTCGACGCCCGAGGCGCCCGTGACTTCCTGGTGCCCGCGCGCCTGCAGCCCGGCACCTTCTACGCCCTGCCGCAGAGCCCGCAGCTGTTCAAGCAGCTGCTGATGGTCGCAGGCATGGAGCGCTACTACCAGATCGCGCGTTGCTACCGCGACGAGGATTTCCGCGCCGACCGCCAGCCCGAGTTCACCCAGCTCGACATCGAGATGAGCTTCGTCGACCAGGACGACGTCATCGCGGTCGCCGAGGAGATCCTGGTGGCGCTGTGGAAGCTGATCGGCGTCGACATCTCGACCCCGATCCCGCGCATGACCTATGCCGACGCGATGCGTCGCTACGGCTCGGACAAGCCGGATCTGCGATTCGACATCGAACTCGTCGAGTGCGCCGAGTATTTCGCGAACACCCCGTTCCGCGTCTTCCAGGCCCCGTACGTCGGTGCCGTCGTCATGCCGGGCGGGGCGTCGCAGCCGCGTCGTCAGCTCGACGCCTGGCAGGAATGGGCCAAGCAGCGCGGCGCCCGGGGTCTCGCGTACGTGCTCATCGCCGAGGACGGCACGCTGTCCGGCCCGGTCGCCAAGAACCTGTCGGAGGAGGAGCGCGCCGGTCTGGCCGCCCATGTCGGCGCGAAGCCGGGCGACTGCGTCTTCTTCGGAGCCGGCGAGGTCAAGCCGACCCGCGCCCTGCTCGGTGCGGCGCGCGGCGAGATCGCCTCGAAGCTCGGTCTCATCAAGCAGGATGACTGGGCGTTCGTGTGGGTCGTCGACGCACCGATGTTCGAACCGACCGCCGACGCCACCGCGTCCGGTGACGTCGCACTCGGACATTCGGCCTGGACCGCGGTGCACCACGCGTTCACCTCGCCCAAGCCGGAGTCGATGGAGAAGCTCGACACCGATCCGGGCGAGGCACTGGCCTACGCCTACGACATCGTCTGCAACGGCAACGAGATCGGCGGCGGCTCGATCCGTATCCATCAGCGTGACGTCCAGGAACGCGTCTTCGAGATCATGGGCATCGGGCACGATGAGGCGCAGGAGAAGTTCGGCTTCCTCCTCGACGCCTTCGCCTACGGCGCCCCGCCGCACGGCGGCATCGCCTTCGGCTGGGATCGCATCACCGCGCTGCTCGCCGGTGAGTCCTCCATCCGCGAGGTCATCGCCTTCCCGAAGTCCGGCGGCGGCGTCGACCCGCTGACCGATGCACCCGCGGCGATCACCCCGCAGCAGCGCAAGGAGTCGGGCATCGACGCCAAGCCGGCACCGCGCGGCGGAGCCGAGCGGGCCGATGGCGCCCCCGAGAAGGCGGCCGAGCAGAAGGCAGCAGCCGACAAGTAGATCCCCAGAGCAACGAAAAGCGGTGGCCGAGCGTGAGTTCGGCCACCGCTGTCGTCTGTGCGGTCCGGCTGCGCCCGGCACCACATTCGCGGACGCCGATCCAGGCGTACTCGCTGAAGGTCGAGCCGGGGGAGCACTTCCTCAACTGGCAGCAGGACGCGTTCAGCAACTACCTCGCGCGGCTGGTGTTCCCGGAACCCTCGACCACGCTGAGCATCACCGTCAGCCTCGTGGCCGACCTGACCGCGATCAACCCCTTCGACTTCTTCATCGAGGACCGGGCCGAGCACTACGGGTTCGAGTACCCGGAGGAGTTGCGCCGCGACCTGGAGATCTTCCTGCGCCCGGTCGGTGTCGGCGAGGGCGAATTCGCCGGTGCGCCGGTGCATCCGGAGGTCGCCGCGTTCGCCGCGAAGCACAAGCCGGTCGGCAGGACACGCGTCATCGACTTCCTGGTGGCGCTGAACACCGCGGTACGCGAGGCGGTCGGCTACACCGTGCGTCTCGAGGCGGGTGTGCAGACACCCGAGTTCACGCTGTCGAGTGCGATCGGTTCCTGTCGTGACTCCGCCTGGCTGCTCGTGGCCCTGCTGCGCGAACTCGGTCTCGCGGCGCGGTTCGTGTCCGGCTATCTCGTGCAGCTGACCTCCGACATCAAGTCGCTCGACGGCCCGTCGGGTCCCGACGCCGACTTCACCGACCTCCACGCGTGGACCGAGGTGTACCTGCCCGGTGCCGGCTGGGTCGGATTGGACCCGACCTCCGGCCTGTTCGCGGGGGAGGGACACATCCCGCTCGCGGCGACACCGCATCCGGTGGGCGCCGCACCGATCACCGGCGCGACCGGCCCCTGCCACGCCACGCTCGATTTCTCCAACACCGTCACGCGCTTCCACGAGGATCCGCGCGTCACCCTGCCGTACACGCCCGAGCAGTGGGATCGCGTCGTCGACCTGGGTGCGCTCGTCGACGAACGCATGGAGCGCAACGATGTGCGTCTCACGATGGGTGGCGAGCCGACCTTCGTCTCCATCGACAACCAGACCGCGCCCGAGTGGAACACCGCCGCCGACGGCCCGCACAAACGGCTTCTGGCGTCCCGGCTCGCCGAACGTCTCAAGGCGGCCTACGCGCCGCAGGGCCTCATCCAGCGGAGCCAGGGCAAGTGGTATCCCGGAGAACCGTTGCCGCGCTGGCAGATCGAGATCATGTGGCGTGCCGACGGCGAGCCGATCTGGCGTGATCCGGACCTGCTCGCCGACCCGTGGTCGACGCCGGAACAATGCGCGTCGGCGATCGAGACCGAGACCTACGGTGCCCACCCGGACACGACCGTCGACGCCGAGCCCGCACAGAAGCTGCTGACCGCCTTCGCGACCGACCTCGGCCTGCCCACCGACCAGGTGATGCCGGCCTACGAGGACCCGCTGGTGCGCATGCGCGAGCTGGCCGCCATGCCGCCCGGAGACCCGGGCGACGACCCGACCCTGCCCACGGCCCGGAAGTTCGCCCAGTCGGAGTTCGACGTCGACCTGGAGACCCTGGAGGACGGCGACGAGGAGGAGCTGGCGCCCGAGAAGGACTCGGTGGCGCGACGCCGTTCACTGTTGGCCCGGCTCGACGCCGCGGTCGACGACCCCAGCGCCTACGTCCTGCCGCTGAACCGGTCGGAGGACCGGACCGCCTGGCAGAGCGCGGTGTGGTCCCTGCGACGCGGCCGCATCGTCCTCACCCCGGGCACCTCGCCGGCGGGTCTCCGTCTGCCGCTGAACTCGTTGTCGTGGGGGCCGGCGCCGACCATGTTCGAGGCCGACCCGACGGCGCGACGCGAAGCACTTCCGGCCGACCCGGCTGAAGCACTCGGCCACTCCGTACGCGCGGTGGACCCGTCCGAGTTCCTGCCGCGCACGGCGGTGGTCGCCGAGGTCCGCGACGGCGTGACCTATGTGTTCATGCCGCCCACCTCGACCGGCGAGGAGTTCCTCGCCCTCATCGAACTCGTCGAGGGCGCCGCCGCGGCGACGTCGACCCCGGTTGTCGTCGAAGGCTATGGGCCGCCGTCGGATCCGCGTCTCACGTCACTGTCGGTGACCCCCGACCCCGGCGTCATCGAGGTCAACATCCAGCCGGCGGCGAGCTTCGCCGAACAGTCCGAACTGCTCGAGTCCCTCTACGGCCACGCCCGCCAGGTCCGGCTCGGCACCGAGAGCTTCGACCTCGACGGCAGTCACGGCGGCACCGGCGGCGGTAACCACATCACGCTCGGCGGGACGACGCCGGCCGACTCGCCGATGCTGCGCCGCCCCGACCTGCTGGCGTCGATGCTGACCTACTGGCAGCGACACCCGTCGCTGTCGTATCTGTTCTCCGGCCGCTTCATCGGCACCACCTCGCAGGCGCCGCGCGTCGACGAGGGCCGGGAATCGGCGCTCTACGAACTCGAGATCGCCCTCGCCGAGATCGACCGGCTCGCCGCCACGGTCGCGGACCCGCGTGGGACCGGCCCCAAGGGCGCCCACAGCGCCGACGAGCCCGATACGAACGCACCCAATCCGTGGGTCACCGACCGTGCGCTGCGGCATCTGCTCACCGACATCACCGGCAACACCCACCGCGCCGAGTTCTGCATCGACAAGCTGTACAGTCCCGACTCGGTCCGCGGCCGTCTCGGCCTGCTGGAACTGCGCGCCTTCGAGATGCCGCCGCATCACCGGATGGCGATGGTCCAGTCGCTGCTGGTACGCAGTCTGGTGTCGTGGTTCTGGGAGAAGCCCTACCGCGCCCGGCTCATCCGCCACGGCGGCGACCTGCACGGCAAACATCTGTTGCCGCACTACGTCATCGAGGACATCGCGCTCGTCGCCGAGGAGCTCCGTGAGGCGGGCTACCCGTTCGAGACCGCCTGGCTCGACCCGTTCACCGAGTTCCGTTTCCCGCGTCTGGGAACCGTGCAGATCCGTGATCAGGAAGTGGAACTCCGCGGTGCCATCGAACCCTGGAACACGCTGGGGGAGGAGTCGACCGGAACCGGCACCGCCCGGTACGTCGATTCCTCCGTCGAGCGGGTCCAGGTGCGTGTCCTCGGCGGTGAGGACGACCGGTACCTGTTGACCTGCAACGGTTTCCCCATCCCGCTTCGGTCCACCGGCCGCACCGGCGAACGGGTCGCCGGCATCCGGTTCCGGGCCTGGCAGCCCCCGAGCGCTCTGCACCCGTCGATCAGCATCGACACCCCGCTGACCTTCGACCTCGTCGACACCGTCAACGGCCGGTCGGTGGGCGGTGCGACCTACCACGTCGTCCACCCGGGTGGTCGCGCCTACGACCGCCCGCCGGTGAACGCCGTCGTGGCCGAATCGCGTCGCAACGGGCGCTTCGAGGCGTCGGGTCACACCACCGGCACGGTCGACGTCGGATTGCTCCGGGAACGACAGGCCCGGCAGGCCATCGACTTCGGGGTCCCCGGGATCCTCGATCTACGGCGGGCACGTACAGTTCTCCGGTGACCTCTCCACCGGGCAACGCTTCCGCGGTGTTCGATGCATCCACGGTTTTCGACCGTTACCGTGACGAGGGTTACACGCTCTTCGACGTCGCCGGAACCGGCGATCCCGACCTCGTTTCCGGGGCCCACTACGACGAGCTCCTCGACTCCGCCGGCATGGTCCGTCCCGCGTGGGAAGACCTTGTGCGGCTGTATCAGCGGCGCGGTGACAGCCGCCTGCGCGAGTCCGCGGACCGGCTCGCCGCGGCCGTCCGGGACGACGGCGTGGTCTACAACGAGTTCGACGGTCAGACCACCCACACCCGCGACTGGGACATCGATGCGGTGCCGCTCCTCGTCGACGGCGTCGAGTGGGCCGAGCTGGAGAAGGCGATCACGCAGCGCTCGATGCTGCTCGATCTGCTGCTGCGCGATCTCTACCGCGATCAGAAGACCATCACCTCCGGTCTCGTGGCGCCGGAGATGGTCTTCGGGCACCCCGGCTACATCCGCAAGGCGGCGCGCCTCGAGGTCGCCGGACCCCATGCCCTGTTCCTGCACGCGGTCGACATCTCACGGTCCGCCGACGGTCGGTTCGTGGTCTACCGCGACCGCACCCAGGCCCCGTCGGGCATCGGTTTCTCGATCGTCGGCCGGCGCCTGCTGACCAAGGCCCTCCCGCAGCTCTTCCAGGCGTGCGCGCCGCGCCCGGTGACCGGTTTCGCCGGGACGATGCGCCTCGCGCTCGCCGAGTACGCCCCGCCCGGTGTCGACGATCCGACGGTCGCCGTGCTCAGCCCCGGCAGCATGTCCGAGACCGCCTTCGACCAGGCGTATCTCGCGTCGGCGCTCGGCTACCCGCTGGTCGAGGGTGCGGACCTCACCGTGCGCGACGGCGCGGTCTACATGCGCTCTCTCGGCAGGTACAAGCGGGTCGACGTCCTGCTGCGCCGGGTCGACGCCGCCTATGCCGACCCGCTCGATCTGCGGACCGACTCCCGGCTCGGCGTCGCCGGTCTCGTCGAGGCGATCTCGCGCGGCAACGTCACGGTGCTGAACACGCTCGGTTCCGGTGTTCTCGAGAACCCCGCCCTGCACACGGTGCTCGAACGACTCGCACCCGTCCTGCTCGACGAGGAGCTCGCGCTCGGCTCGGTCACCACCTACTGGGCCGGAGATGACCTGGAGCGCAGCAAGATCCAGAGCCGCGTCGGATCGCTGGTGCTCACCAACACCCGGACCGGCGAGGAGTTCATCGGCCCGCTGCTCGACGCGCGGACCCGGGCCGAGGTCGTCGCGCGGATCGACGCGCAGACCTGGCAATGGGTCGGACGCGAACTCGACGCCTACTCGGTGGCACCGACCGTCACCACCGGGACACGACCCGGACGCCACACCACCGCGCTGCGCGCCGCACCCGTGTCGATTCGCGCGTTCAGCGTCGCCCAGGGTCCCACCTACGCCGTGATGCCCGGCGGTCTCGGCGCCGTCCTGGCCGACGGCGTCGAAGGGGCCGCCCACCACGTCGTGTCGGCCAAGGACGTCTGGGTCACCAGTACCGAGGTCGGCGGACATGTGTCGCGTCGTTCGGAGACCCGCGTCGAACCGGCCGGTGAGGTCATCCCGGAGGCGGGGCGTCCCGTCTCGCTCGAGTACTCCGAGGTCGCGGCCGCCGCGAGTCCGCGTGTGCTCGCCGACCTGTTCTGGCTCGGCCGCTACGCCGAACGCACCGAGCAGGTCACCCGCCTCGCGAAGGTCTCCCGCCAGCGCTATCAGGACTTCCAGTACCGGCCGTGGATGTCGGGTACCCCGGCGGTGCCCCTGCTGCTGCATGCGGTCACGACGATCACGGGGACCGACGGCTACCTCGACACCGCGGATCTGGTGCTGTCGGGCACCGACCGCCAGCCCTCGCCGGAACAGGTCAACGAGGCCATCGAGAAGATCGCCGACCTGACCGTGGCCCGGTCGATCCCGGGTTCGGTCGCCCACTCGGTCGACCGCCTCGTCGGCGCCGCCCGCGCCGTTCGCGACCAGATGTCGACCAGCACGTGGATGGTCCTGGCGCCCGTCGAGCGGGTCGTCGCGAGTACCGCGCGTCTGGTCTCCCGGTCGCGGGCGGACTCCGCCGACGCGGGCACCGAGGGTCTGGGCGACGCCGCCCTCGACCTCGGTCCGGACCTCGCGCGGGCGCACGAGGAGATCCTGCACGGTGTTCTCGCCCTGACCGGACTCCAGGAGGAGTCGATGGTCCACGACCCGGGCTGGATGTTCATGGACCTCGGTCGACGCATCGAGCGCGCGATCACCCTCGCCGACCTCACCCGGGCGATGTTCACGCAGGCCCACGACACCGACACCGAACAGGCGCTGCTTGAGTCGTACCTCGCCGCCAACGAGTCCTCGGTGATCTACCGGCGCCGCAACCGCGGTCTGTACCGGTTCTCGAGTGTCGCCGAGCTGCTGCTGTTCGACCCGACCAACCCGCGTTCGATGATCTTCCAGCTCGAGAAGATGAACCACGACCTGACCTCGGTCCCCGAACCGCTGCGCTCGGCCGGGGCCGAGCGAGGGGTGCAGGACATGATCGCCGAACTGCGCCGGAGCGGTCCGGCCGACCTCGCCGGCGTCGACTCGCAGGGTCGGCGGACCGACCTCGCCGACCTGATGACCACGCTGCGAACCGTTTCCCGTGAACTGTCCGACCTGCTCAGCAGGACCCGCTTCGCCGTGCCGCGCCAGGCGCAGCCGATCTGGGGCGGGGGTGAGATGTGAGCACCCGCGTCTACCGGGTCATGCACCGGACCCGGTACACCTACAACGACGACGTGTCCTCGTCGTACGGCCGGTGCTACCTGACCCCGCGCGACCTGCCGGGACAGCGGGTGCTCTCGGCCACCGTCGACATCGAACCAGAGCCCGACGACCGGTCGACGGGCATCGACGTCTACGGCAACAACGACAGCTACTTCCACGTCCGCACTTCCCATCGGGAACTGACGGTGACCGCGCGCTCGGTCGTCGAGGTCGACGGCGTCGACCAGGGCATGATCATCGGTCCCGCGGCGCGCGCACCCTGGGAGTCGGCGCGCCCGGCGGTGGCCGGTAGTCGCGAGGCCGCGCTCGCCGCCGAGTTCGTCATCGATCTCGATCCGCCGGAGATCACCGCGTCGGTACGCGACTATGCGTCCCGGGTGTTCACCCCGGGACGACCGCTGATCGAGGCCGTCACCGACCTCACCACCCGGATCTTCGACGACTTCACCTACCGCTCCGGATCGACGGCGATCTCGACGAAGGTCGACACGGTGATGCAGCGGCGCGAGGGTGTCTGCCAGGACTTCGCCCGGGTCGCGATCGCGTGTCTGCGCTCGGTCGGACTCGCCGCCCGCTACGAGTCCGGGTATCTGGCGACCGATCCGCCACCGGGCAAGGAGAAGATCTTCGGCGCCGACGCGAGCCATGCGTGGGCGGCGGTGTGGATGCCCGACGGCCGCTGGCTGCCGTTCGACCCGACCAACGACAAACTGGTCGACGAACGCCACGTCACCCTCGCCTGGGGCCGCGACTACGACGACGTCCCGCCGCTGCGCGGGGTCATCTACACCGACTCGACCAAGAGCCACATCGACGTCTCGGTCGACGTCAGTCCGGTCGAGGACGAAACGCCCGACCCGGCCGGCGCGACCCCTCCGGTTGTGTCCATCGAGGGCGCAACCCGGCACGAATTGTGAGCCGGTCCGCTAAACCCCTGGGAGGCACCGTAATCGGCGCGTCTGAATCGTCATTCACCAATCCCGAGGTCGTACAGAAGGATGAACACCGGTGTTGCAACACAGTTGCAACGGGTACCTTGGGATACGACATGACGGTCATTACTGAAAGCCGCATCACCAGCGTGGTGCGGGCGGCAGAGGCGCTGCTGTCACACCGCGCCGGTTCCTCCGTAGTCCTCGACGACCCGGAGGACCTCGGTGGTAGCGGCCGTACGACGGTGGTTCGGGTGAGGGTGGCGCAGAACCCCCTCAGCCTGGACCGTTCGCTGGTGATCAAGGCGCTGCCCGAGCACGAGGACCCGCAGGCGTTCCACCGGGAGATCGCCTCGTACAAGTACGCCACCGCGCTCCCGAACGAGTCGCGGCCGGGCCCGCAGCTGATCGCCTCCGACCCCGACCTGCGCCTGATGGTGCTCTCCGACCTCGGGCACGGCCGCTCGATGCTGGAGTACCTCGACGGCGTCGACCCGGTGGAGACCTCCCGCGCGGTGAGTGCCTGGGGCCAGGCCCTGGGCCGCATGCACGCCGCCACCGTCGGCGGCGAGATCGACTTCGACGCCCTGGTCCGCCGCGGCAGGTCGGGCACCGAGGGACGCGACATCCTCCGGGACGAGGCCCGACGCTCCGTCGAGGCACTGGCCGGACACGCCGCCGCGCTCGGCGTGCAGGTGCCGGACCGCGTCCTCGAGGCACTCGAGACCGCGGCCGCCCTGTTCGACGACGGTGAGCACCGCGCATTCAGTCCGTCGGACGTGGGCCCCGAGAACATCATGCTCAACGACGACGGCGTGCAGTTCATGGACTACGAGTGGGGCGGTTTCCGCGACGCCACCCTCGACATCGCGTACGCGGTGGTGACCATGACCGCCCAGCTGCCCGCGCGCGCCGCGGCACGTGCCACCGACCTCGAGGTGTCGATGGTCGACGCCTGGCGGTCGGAGGTGAACCCGATCTGGCCGGCCCTCGCGCACGAACGCGAGATGCAGCGCAAGGTGCTCGTCGCCCGGCTGCTGTGGGTGTGGCTGTCGACCGCGTGGATGTTGCCCGCCGACACCGACCTCATCGCCACGGAGAACGCGGTCGGTGCGGACTCCGACGCGAGCCTCGAGATGACCTCGTTCGACCCCGAACTGCAGGGCTCCGCCGCGGGCACCCCGACCGAGAGCACCGGCGGATTCACCCACGACTGGGCACTGCACACGAACGATCCGCGTGTACTCGTGTCCCGCTGGACCGACCTCGCGGCCGCCGCCGGTCGCGCCGGTGAGGACGCGATCGCCGACTTCGCGACTGCAACGGGTCTCGCGTTGCAGCGCATCTGGATGGCCTGATCGGCTCGTGGACGGATTGTTCGACCCGCCCGTGGATCCCCGGGCCGGAGCCGGTGGGCCGACGCCCGGCGCCGACGGCCTGACCGCGGCACCGAAACCGACGGCACCGCTCGCGGTCCGCATGCGTCCGCAGACCCTCGACGAGATCGTCGGCCAACAGCACCTGCTCGGGGACGGCTCGCCGCTGCGTCGCCTGATCAGCGGCGTGGGCGCGGCGTCGGTGCTGCTCTACGGCCCGCCCGGCACCGGCAAGACGACGATGGCGTCGCTGATCGCCCGCGCCACCGGCGGCCGGTTCGAGGCGTTGTCCGCCCTGTCGGCGGGAGTCAAAGAGGTGCGCGCCGTCATCGACGTCGCCCGTCGCCGGCTCATCGACGGTCAGCAGACCGTCCTGTTCATCGACGAGGTCCACCGCTTCTCCAAGACCCAGCAGGACGCTCTGCTCGACGCCGTCGAGAACCGGATCGTGCTGCTCGTGGCGGCGACCACCGAGAACCCGTCGTTCTCCGTCGTCGCACCCCTGCTGTCACGGTCCCTCGTGTTGCAGTTGCGGTCGCTGACCGACGACGACATCCGTGAGGTCCTCACCCGGGCCGTCGCCGACCCGCGGGGCCTCGACGGGCAGGTCGAGGTGACCGAGGCCGCCTACGACCACCTGGTCGCGGTCGCCGGCGGCGATGCCCGGCGGGCCCTCACCGCGCTCGAGGCCAGCGCCGACTCGGCCACCCACGTCGACCTCGCCGACGTCGAGACCGCGATCGACCGCGCGGCGGTGCGCTACGACCGCGACGGCGACCAGCACTACGATGTGACCAGCGCGTTCATCAAATCGATCCGCGGCTCCGACGTCGACGCCGCCGTGCACTACCTGGCGCGCATGATCGCGGCGGGGGAGGACCCGCGCTTCATCGCCCGGCGCCTGATGATCCACGCGAGCGAGGACATCGGCATGGCCGATCCCACCGCGCTGCAGACCGCGGTCGCCGCCGCCCAGGTGGTCAACCTCGTCGGCATGCCGGAGGCCAAACTGGCCCTGACCCAGGCGACCATCCACCTGGCGACCGCACCGAAGTCGGCCGGCGTGGTCTCGGCGATCGGCGCCGCACTCGCCGACGTCGAGGCGGGCAAGGCCCGGGCGGTGCCCGCCCACCTGCGCGACAGCCACTACGCCGGTGCCAAGAAACTCGGCAACGGCGTCGCCTACCGGTACCCGCACGACCATCCCGACGGCGTGGTGCCCCAGCAGTACCCGCCCGACGAACTCGTCGGCGTCGACTACTACGAGCCCACCGATCACGGGCTCGAACGTGAGATCGGGCCGCGCGTGGCACGCCTGAGATCCATCGTCCGGGGTGCCGTCACACGTTTCCGATCCCGCTGATCACGCCGGATGTGCCGGGGTATGACGCCCGGGACCGGTTCCGCGACGCGCCGACGGTACTCTGGGATGTCGCGACAACCAACGGCGAGGACGAGACCAACAGTGCAGACGCATGACATCCGGAAGCGTTTTCTGGACCACTTCATCAAGGCCGGCCACACCGAGGTGCCCAGTGCCTCGCTGCTGCTCGACGACCCCAACCTGCTGTTCGTCAACGCCGGCATGGTTCCGTTCAAGCCGTACTTCCTGGGCGAGCAGACCCCGCCGTACGACCGCGCGACCAGCGTCCAGAAGTGTGTCCGCACCCTCGACATCGACGAGGTCGGCATCACCACCCGCCACAACACCTTCTTCCAGATGGCGGGCAACTTCTCCTTCGGCGACTACTTCAAGCGCGAGGCCATCAACTTCGCCTGGACCCTGCTGACCAACAGCGTCTCCGACGGCGGCTACGGCATCGACCCGCAGAAGCTGTGGCCCACGGTCTATCTCGACGACGACGAGGCCGAGGCTATCTGGCGCGACGAGATCGGCGTGCCCGCCGAGCGCATCCAGCGTCGCGGCCTGAAGGACAACTACTGGTCGATGGGCGTCCCCGGCCCCTGCGGTCCGTGCTCGGAGATCTTCTACGACCGCGGCCCCGACTACGGCGTCGAGGGCGGCCCGGAGGCCGACGAGGACCGCTACATCGAGATCTGGAATCTCGTGTTCATGCAGAACGTCCGCGGTCCGGGCGGCGGCAAGGACAACTACGAGATCCTCGGGCCCCTGCCGAAGAAGAACATCGACACCGGCATGGGTGTCGAGCGCGTCGCCTGCATCCTGCAGGGCGTCGACAACGTCTACGAGACCGACCTGCTCAAGCCGATCATCGACCTGGCCGCCGAGCTCACCGGCCGCGCCTACGGCGCCGGTTCGCATGCCGACGACGTGCGCTTCCGCGTGATCGCCGACCACGCCCGCACCTCGGCGATGCTGATCGGCGACGGCGTGCTGCCCGGCAACGACGGTCGCGGTTACGTGCTGCGTCGCCTCCTGCGCCGCGTCGTGCGGTCGATGCGGCTGTTGGGAGCGGGGGACAACCAGGCGACCATGGGCACGATCATCGGCAAGGTCATCGACCTGATGGCCCCGTCGTACCCGGAGCTCGAGACCAGGCGTGCCGACATCGTGAAGGTCGCGGTGGGCGAGGAGACCTCCTTCGCCAAGACCCTCGCCGCGGGCTCCAAGCTCTTCATCGACGCCGCGACCGCCACCAAGAAGTCCGCGAGTACCACCATCACCGGTGCCGACGCGTTCACCCTGCACGACACCTACGGCTTCCCGATCGACCTCACGCTCGAGATGGCAGCCGAGGCCGGGCTGGAGGTCGACCAGGAGGGCTTCACCGCCCTGATGGCCGAGCAGAAGCAGCGCGCCAAGGCCGACGCGACCGCCCGCAAGACCGGGCACGCCGACCTGAGCGTGTACCGCGACTTCCTCGACCGCGGACCCACCGAGTTCACCGGCTTAGACGAACTCGTCTCCGAGGCACGCGTTCTCGGTCTCGTCGCCGACGGCGCCCGGGTGCCCGTGGCGACGGCCGGCCAGGAACTCACCGTGGTGCTCAACCGCACCCCGCTCTACGCCGAGTCGGGCGGCCAGATGGCCGACGTCGGCACCATCACCACCGGTTCCGGTGTGCGCCTGTCCGTCACCGATGTGCAGAAGGTCGGGAAGTCGGTGTGGCTGCACAAGGTCCGCGTGGACGAGGGCGAGATCGAGGAGGGCGACGAGGTGCTCGCCGCCGTCGACACCGCCTGGCGTCACGGCGCCACGCAGGGCCATTCGGGCACCCACATGGTGCACGCCGCGCTTCGCGAGGTCCTCGGACCCGGTGCGACACAGGCGGGTTCGCTCAACCGCCCGGGCTACCTGCGCTTCGACTTCAACGCCAGCGGCCCGGTGACCGAGTCGCAGCGTCGCGAGATCGAGGAGATCTCCAACGCCGCGGTCGAAGCCAACTATCAGGTCAACACCTTCGAGACCGGACTCGACGAGGCCAAGGCGATGGGTGCGATGGCACTCTTCGGTGAGAACTACGGCGACGTCGTACGTGTCGTCGAGATCGGTGGCCCGTTCTCGATGGAACTGTGCGGTGGCACGCATGTCGTGTCGTCGTCGCAGATCGGTCCGATCACCCTCATCGGCGAGTCCTCCGTCGGTTCCGGTGTGCGTCGCGTCGAGGCCTACGTAGGTATGGATTCGTTCCGCTTCCTGTCCAAGGAGCGTGCTCTGCTCGCCGGTCTGGCGTCGTCGCTGAAGGTGCCGTCCGAGGAAGTGCCCGGCCGCGTCGAGCAGCTCGTCACCAAGCTGCGCGATGCCGAGAAGGAACTCGCCCGGGTGCGTGCCGAGCAGGCGCAGGCGGCCGTGTCCGGTCTCCTCGACACCGCGACCACCGTGGGTTCCACGCTCGTGGTCGAGGGGCGTGTCCCAGGACTCGACGCCAACGGACTGCGTTCGGTCGTCACCGATCTGCGGGGCCGGGTCGCCGACCGCCAGGCCGTGATAGCCCTGTTCTCGCCGAGCGGCGACGGACCGGATGCCAAGGTGCCGTTCGTGATCGCCACGACCGCCGCGGCCCGCGACGCCGGGATCAAGGCCGGTGATCTGGTCAAGGAGGTGGCGCCGCTCGTCGGTGGCCGCGGTGGTGGCAAGCCCGACCTCGCCCAGGGCTCGGGAACCGAACCCGGCGGGATCGACGCCGCCCTGTCGCGTATCCGCGAGTTCGTCGGCTGATGCCCATCGACCAGGATCCGCGCCTGCAACGAGGCCGCCGCCTCGGTATCGACGTCGGGAGCGTCCGGATCGGTGTCGCGGTCTGCGACCCCGACGGGATTCTCGCCACACCGGTGGAGACTGTCCGTCGAACACCCTCTGCCACAACCGATCTCGATCGGATCGTGGAACTGGTCGCCGAATACGGGGCGATCGGCGTCGTCATCGGGCTGCCGAAGACGCTGAAGAACACCACCGGGGTCGCGGCGGAGACCGCACGCGCCTTCGGTGATCGACTCGCCGAGCGGATCGCGCCGGCCGAGGTGCATTGGCAGGACGAACGATTCACCACCGTGACCGCGCAGCAGGCGCTGCACGCGAGCGGCCGGACGGTGAAGTCATCACGAGGAGTCATCGACCAAGCCGCGGCGGTCGCTATCCTTCAGGGATGGCTGGATGCGCGACGGTGAGTCCGATGATCCCTCGACAGAGTCGGGAGGGGAGCCGGCGGTGACCGAAGAACGGCGTCGCACGCGACACCGGGACAGCCAGGGACGCCGTGCCGACGCGCACCAAAGCGGTGCCGAGGGTATGGATCCGGAGCGTCTGCGGTACTTCACGCAGCCCGGCGAGGGTGCGTCACACACCCGGCATCGTCGCCGGCGTGCAGCCCCGCCCGCGCAGCCCGGCGAGCCCACGCCCCCGGCCCAGAGTGGCCGGCCGGGTGGGATTCCGGGACGTGCGCAGCCCGTCCGGATTCCGCCGGGCGGTCAACCCCCGCAGCCGCCGCGTGCACAGCAGGCACCTCCGCCGCCGGCCCCCCCGCGCCGGCCCGAACCGGAATACGTCGAACCCCGGTACGACGACCATGAGTTCAGCGACGTCGACGCCCAGCCCGCGTACGACGAGCCCACCTACGACGAGCCTGCGTACGGCGAGCCCGCACACCCCGAGCCCGTGGCGACGACGCCGCGTGGACCGCGTGCGCGCGACGAGGACGACTGGTGGCCGGGTGCCGACGACGCGGAGCCGGCCGCGGCGCCACGACGCCCGCGCCGACGCAACCGGGAGAACCAGAAGAAGCGTCGCGTGGTGCTGGCACTCGCCATCGTGTTCATGCTCGCCCTCGTCGGCGGCGTCGGCTACTACGGTCTGCGTTCCATGGGAGTCCTGGAGTCGCGCAAGGACTACACCAACACCGCCGGTGCCAGCGACGTGATCGTCGACATCCCGGAGAACTCGACCCTGTCCGACTTCGGCCGGATCCTGGTCGACGCCGATGTCGTGGGCAGCGTGCGCGCCTTCATCGACGCCGCGGACGGTCAGCCCATGTCCGGCGGCCTCTACAAGATGCGGACCCAGATCCCGGCATCGACCGCAGTGGAGATGCTCACCGACGACAGCGCCCAGCACCGCGTCGGACGGGTGGTGATCCCGCCGGGTCTGCAGCTCGACTCCAAGACCGGCATCGACGGCAAGATCACGCCGGGCATCTTCCAGCTGATCCAGGACGCGACGGCGACCGAGGTCAACGGTCAGCCCGAGGGTGTCACCGTGGCCCAGCTCGAAGAGGCGGCCGCCACCTCGACCCCCGAGGCCCTCGGGGTGCCGGACTGGGCGAAGGAGAACGTGGCGTCGATGACCGGCGACCACCGCCGCGTCGAGGGCCTGATCGCGCCCACCACCTGGGAACGCGTCGAACCCGATCACACCGCGGTGCAGATCCTCAACGAGATGATCTCCAAGAGCGCGGTGATGTTCGATCAGTGGGGTCTGGTGGACAACAACAAGTCCGGACTGTCGCCCTACGAGACGCTGATCGCCGCGTCGATCGTCGAACGCGAGGTCCGGCACGTCGAAGATGCGCCGAAGGTCGCCCGCGTCATCCGCAACCGGCTCGACGAGGATCAGCGGCTCGAGATGGACTCGACGCAGAACTACACCGCCGCCGTCACCAACATCGATGTGCACGGTGAGGCCTACAAGGCGGACAACGAGTGGAACACCTACCGCTACAAGGGTCTTCCGCCGACCCCGATCGCGGCCGTCGGTGTCCCGGCACTCGAGGCGATGCTCGACCCGGCTCCGGGTTCGTGGTTGTACTTCGTCACCGTCGACACCGCGGGCACCACGCTGTTCGCGAACACCTTCGAGGAACACAAGCGCAACCGCACTGTCGCCTGCAAGAACAAGCTCGTGTCGACGGGATGCCAGTGAGCCGTTCGCCGTACGGTGACCGTCGCCGGGCGGCGGTCCTCGGTTCGCCGATCGCGCATTCCAAGTCGCCTGCCGTCCACCTGGCCGCCTACCGGGCGCTCGGTCTCGACGGCTGGACCTACGACCGGATCGAGTGCACGGCCGATCGGCTGCCCGAGATCGTCTCCGGCGCGGCACCGGAGTTCATCGGGTTCTCGGTGACCATGCCGAACAAGCTGGCCGCCCTGGACTTCGCGACCGAACGGACCGAGCGGGCCGAACTCGTCGGATCGGCGAACACGCTCGTCCGCGTCGACGACGGCTGGCGGGCCGACTGCACCGACATCGACGGCATGACGGGAGCGCTGGCCGAACTCGGCGTCGACACCGACATCGCCGCGGGGGCCGCACCCGACGCGGTCGTGGTCGGCGCGGGCGGCACGGCGCTGCCGACCGTCATGGCGCTCGCCGAGGTCGGCGTCTCGACGATCTCGGTCGTCGCGCGCGACGCCGGCCGGGCCGCGTCCGTCCTGGAGTTGTGCGAGCGCCTCGGCATCACCGGTGAGGTCGTCCCCTTCGACGCCGGGACTGTGCTCGAAAACCGTTGCCGCGCTGCGTCTGTGGTGGTGTCGACGGTGCCCGCACCGGCCGCCGGGACGCTAGCGCCCGCAATCGCCCACGCGGGCAAGGTCGTCGACGTGATCTACGACCCCTGGCCGACGCCGCTGGCGGCCACCGTCGAGGCGTCCGGTGGACTGGTCATCGGGGGACTGGTCATGCTGCTGAACCAGGCCTTCCGTCAGGTCGAGCTGTTCACCGGGCTCCCGGCACCCCGCGAGGCGATGACGCAGGTGCTCATACCCAACGCCTGAGGCTGTGGAGACCGTCCGCGATCCTGCCCGGATGCGCGCGATGCTCGGCACATGGCCGAACCCGCGATCCTGCTCTGGTTGCTCACGATCGCCGTCACCGACGCACGCACCCGGCGCATCCCCAATGCGATGGTCTGGCCAGGACTCTGCGCGGTGGCTGTCGTCGCCGTCGCCCAGCCCGCCGTGGGGCTCGCCGCAGCGGCTGCCGCGACGCCGTACCTGCTGACGTTCACGGCCGGGTGGTGCGGCGGCGGTGACGTGAAGCTCGCCTTCGCCTGCGGCGGTCTCGCGCTGCGCTGGGACACCGCGATGATCATGGTGGCGTGCGCCTCCCTCGTGGCGCTGATGATCGCCTGGTGAGCATCGGGCGTCGCGGATCGACGGGGGGACACGCACATGCCCCCGCGCTCGTCGGCGCGCTGATCGTCGTGTCCGATCTGGCCTGACGGCGCCCGCCCCACGACCGCTGTCGGGGAGTTGTGGGGCACATGGAACAATTGATCACTGTGCTGCGCTGGATAACTGCCGGAGAATCCCACGGACCCGCCTTGGTCGCCCTCGTCGAGGGCATGGTCGCCGGGGTCGAGGTGACCTCGTCGGACATCGCCGAACAGCTCGCCCGCCGTCGCCTCGGCTACGGCCGCGGCGCGCGGATGAAGTTCGAGGCCGACAAGGTCACCGTGATCGGTGGCGTACGCCACGGTCGCACGATGGGTGGTCCGGTGGCGATCGAGATCGGCAACACCGAATGGCCCAAGTGGGAGACCGTCATGTCGGCCGACCCGGTCGATCCCGCCGAACTCGAGGGCAGCGCACGCAACGCGCCGCTGACCCGTCCGCGTCCCGGTCACGCCGACTACTCGGGCATGCTCAAGTACGGCTTCGACGACGCCCGTCCGGTCCTCGAACGCGCCAGCGCCCGGGAGACCGCGGCCCGCGTCGCCGCCGGCACCGTCGCCCGCAACTTCCTGCGTCAGGTCTTCGGCATCGAGGTCGTCTCGCACGTCATCTCGATCGGCGCGAGTGATCCCTATGTCGGTCCGCCGCCGCGCTTCAGCGATCTCGAGGCCATCGACGCCAGCCCGGTCCGTGCCTTCGACGCGGCCGCCGAGAAGTCGATGATCGACGAGATCGAGGCCGCCAAGAAGGACGGCGACACCCTCGGCGGCGTCGTCGAGATCGTCGCCACCGGAGTGCCCGTCGGGCTCGGCTCGCACGTCAGCGGCGAGACCCGGCTCGATGCACGTCTGGCCGCCGCCCTCATGGGCATCCAGGCCATCAAGGGCGTCGAGGTCGGCGACGGCTTCACCACCGCCCGCCGCCGCGGCAGCGAGGCCCACGACGAGATGGTCCCCGGACCCGACGGCGTGCTGCGCTCGACCAACCGCGCGGGCGGCCTCGAAGGCGGCATGACCAACGGCGAGGACCTGCGCGTCCGCATCGCCATGAAGCCGATCTCGACGGTGCCGCGCGCCCTGTCGACGGTCGACATGGAGACGGGGGAGACCGCCAGCGCGATCCACCAGCGCTCCGACGTGTGCGCCGTGCCCGCGGCCGGTGTGGTCGCCGAGGCCATGGTGGCGCTCGTCGTCGCCCAGGCGGCGCTGGACAAGTTCGGTGGCGACTCGGTCGCCGAGACCGCCGCCAACCTCGGTGCCTACCTGACTGCCGTCCACGCGCGCCCTCCGCGCCCATGACCCAGACGCCGACCCCCACACGGGCGACCACGGGGCGACGCCCCAGCGCCGTGCTGATCGGCTTCATGGGCGCCGGCAAGTCGACCGTCGGGCGTCTGCTTGCCGACCGTCTCGGGGTCGACTTCGTCGATACCGACATCGAACTGGTCCGGCGGACCGGCCGTAGCATCCCGGAGATCTTCGAATCGGACGGTGTCGACGGCTTCCGCACGATCGAGGAGAACGTGGTCTGCGACGTCCTCGACAACCACGGCGGGGTGGTCTCGCTCGGCGGGGGCGCGGTCACCACGGCGGGTGTCCGCGATGCCCTGGCCGATCAGCGGGTGGTCTTCCTGCGCGTCAGCCCCGAACGCGGTTACGAGCGGGTCTCCGGCACCGACCGGCCGCTGCTCGCCACCGAGGACCCGGCCGCCCGCTACGCGGAACTGCTCGCCGAGCGCACCGAGATCTATTCGTCGGTGTGCACCTTCGAGGTCGACGCCGACGCAGCTCCGGAAGCCGTCACCGACGCCATCGTCGCCGAACTCGCCCGCGAACTCGACGTGAGGACACCAGAATGACCGACATCGAACCCGTTGCGATCCGCGTCAACGCGGGTGCGCCCTATGACGTCACGATCGGCCGCGGGCTGCTCGGCGAGGTCGCCGAGGCCGCCGCCGGCGCCGACCGCATCGCGATCCTGTATCAGCCGCCGCTGAACAAGACCGCCGAGCAGATCCGGGAGTTCCTGGCGGACAAGGGCTTCGACGCCCACCGCATCGAGATCCCGGACGCCGAGGCGGGCAAGGACCTCTCGGTCGCCGCCTTCTGCTGGGAGGTCTTCGGCCGGATCGGTCTCAAGCGCAACGACAAGGTCATCAGCCTCGGCGGCGGTGCCGCGACCGACGTCTCCGGATTCGTCGCGGCCACCTGGATGCGCGGCATCGGCGTCATCCACGTCCCGACCACGCTGCTGGCGATGGTCGACGCCGCGGTGGGCGGCAAGACCGGCATCAACACCGAGGCGGGCAAGAACCTCGTCGGCTCGTTCCACGAACCCGACGCGGTCCTGATCGACATCGGCACCCTCGAGACCGTGCCGCGCAACGAGATCGTCGCCGGGCTCGCCGAGGTCATCAAGACCGGTTTCATCGCGGATCCGACCATCCTCGACATCATCGAGGCCGACCCGGAGGCCGCGCTCGACCCCACCAGCCCGGTCCTCCCGGATCTGATCCGCCGGTCGGTGCAGGTGAAGGCAGACGTCGTGTCAGCGGATCTCAAGGAGTCCTCACTGCGCGAGATCCTCAACTACGGCCACACCCTGGGCCACGCGATCGAACGCCGGGAGCGCTACCGCTGGCGTCACGGCGCCGCGGTGTCGGTGGGCCTGGTGTTCGCAGCCGAGCTTGCGCGCCTGGCCGGGCGTCTCGACGACGCGACCGCCGACCGTCACAAGTCGGTGCTCGAACTCGTCGGCCTGCCGAGACCTACGATCCCGATGCCTTCGCCGACCTGCTCGAGGGGATGGCGGGGGACAAGAAGAACCGTTCCGGTGTGCTGCGGTTCGTCGTGCTCGACGGGCTGGCCAAGCCGGGCCGTCTCGAGGGACCTGATCCGGGCCTCCTCGCCGCCGCCTACTCGGCCGTCGCCGGCGGGGCGGGCAAGAGCACGTCGGTCCTGCTCTAGCCGCTACTCGGCCAGAAACGAGCGAACCGGCTCTACTGCGCGGTCGCGTCGGCGTGACGGTCCTCGTGGGCCGACCAGTCGTCCTCGGGGGCGTGCT
The DNA here is from genome assembly GCF_001942325.1 of Gordonia sp. CNJ-863. Lineage (NCBI taxonomy): Bacteria > Bacillati > Actinomycetota > Actinomycetes > Mycobacteriales > Gordoniaceae > Gordonia > Gordonia sp. CNJ-863. The sequence continues at coordinate 212,847 of NZ_MKKG01000022.1, read as the reverse complement.
TGTTCTGGTCGCGGCGGATCAGCCAGCGGCCGATGGCTGCGCCGACGAAGGCCGGGACGAACACCAGCAGGGCGGTGAACGAGGCGCCGGCGATCAGCTCGACGAACAGACCGGCCTGGCCGATGCCGGCGAGGACCGTGTTGCCGAGGATCCAGGAGATGAGTCCGGCGATGACACCGGCCATGACACCGGCCTTCAGCCAGCGGACGGTGAGGTCCTCGTAGTCGTCCGGATCGGGATTGGCGCGGGCATCACGGATACCGTCGAAACCGCCCCAGACCAGGGCGATCAGGACGACCGCCGCGATGGTGACGGTGCGCCACACGGTGGAGTTCAGCGGGGCCTCGACCACCGCGACACCGAGCAGGATTCGGGCGAGGACGTGAACGGCGGTCATCGTCAGACCGCGTACCAACCACGAAGACATGCGCGTCATACTACGCATCCGTGCCGTGATCGCCGACACACCCGGTCGATCCGGGCGGTCCAGCGTGCCGGGGTCGCACTGTGCGACGTCCCACCGTAGCGTTGCCCGGGTGCCGATCATCCACGACACAGCAGGCCGGCGAGACCGGCTGCGGAACCAATTGCGTGAACGCGCGGACGCCGAGCAGGTGTCGGCGTTCGTGGTCTCCGACCTCGTCAACGTCCGCTACCTGACCGGTTTCACCGGGTCCAACGCGGCGGTCCTCATCGACGTGTCCGACCCCGCGGAGGACCGGATCGCCACCGACGGCCGCTACCTCACCCAGGTCGCCGCGCAGGTCCCCGACGTCGAGCCCGTCATCGAACGCGCGTGCGTCCCGGCGCTGGTCGCACACGCGCGCACCGCTGGTGTCACCCGCATCGGCTTCGAGGCCGACGCCGAGACCGTCGCCGGCCATCGGGCGCTGACCGCGTCGATCGAGGACTCCGGTGTCGAACTGGTCGGCCTCACCGGCGTCGTGCAGGGCCTGCGGGCCGTCAAGGACGCGGGGGAGATCGCGCTGCTGCGCGCCGCGTGCGCGATCGGTGACGCCGCCCTGGCCCGGATCATCGCCGACGGCGTCCTGCGTGCCGGAACCACCGAACGTCAGGCCGCCCGCGCGCTGGAGTTCGAGATGTACCGCCTCGGCGCCGACGGCATCGCCTTCGAGACCATCGTCGCCGCCGGTGCGCATTCGGCGATCCCGCATCACCGGCCCACACACACCGCGCTGGCCGACGGCGATCTGGTGAAGATCGACTTCGGCGCGGTCGTCGGCGGGTACCACTCCGACATGACCCGCACCTTCGTGTTGCGCCGCGCGGCGGATTGGCAGCGCGACATCTACGACCTCGTCGCCACCGCGCAGGCCGCCGGGCGGTCGGCACTGCGCCCGGGTGCCGAGCTGCGAGAGGTGGACGCCGCCGCACGCGACGTCATCGACGATGCGGGGCACGGCGACCACTATGTGCACGGACTGGGCCACGGCGTGGGTCTCGAGATCCACGAAGCGCCGGGAATCGGCAAACTCGCGGCGGGTACACTGCCATGCGGTGCTGCGGTCACCGTGGAGCCCGGTGTGTACCTACCCGGATGGGGTGGGGTCAGGATCGAGGACACCCTGGTCGTCACACAAGGCGACCCGGAACTGTTGACCACCACCGACAAGACATTCACCGTCATCTGACTGCAAGGGAAGAAACACCACATGGCGACCACCGCCGATTTCAAGAACGGCCTCGTGCTGCGCATGGACGACCAGCTCTGGCAGATCCAGGAGTTCCAGCACGTCAAGCCGGGCAAGGGCCCCGCGTTCGTGCGCACCAAGATCAAGAACGTGCTGAGCGGCAAGACCGTCGACAAGACCTTCAACGCCGGCGTCAAGGTCGAGACCGCCACCGTCGACCGTCGGGACATGACCTTCCTGTACAACGACGGCACCGACTACGTCTTCATGGACGCACAGGACTACGAGCAGTTCGCGCTGCCGCCGGCCGTCGTCGGCGACGGCGCACGCTTCCTGCTCGAGAACATGACCGTGCAGGTCTCGCTCAACGAGGGCAACCCGCTGTTCGTGGAGCTCCCGGTCACCGTCGAGCTCATCGTCGCCCAGACCGACCCGGGTCTGCAGGGTGACCGCTCCACCGGTGGCACCAAGCCCGCCACACTGGAGACCGGCGCCGAGATCCAGGTGCCCCTGTTCATCAACACCGGTGACAAGCTCAAGGTCGACTCGCGTGACGGCAGCTACCTCGGCCGCGTCAACTCCTGAGCTGTGAAACAACCCGGAACCCGACACAAGGCGCGGCGGCGCGCGGTCGACCTTCTCTTCGAAGCCGAGGCAAAGAAGGTCAGCCCTGCGCAGCTCGTCGCCGAACGCCGTGAGTACGTCCGCAGCGACGAGAGCGTCGGCTCGATCCACGACTACACCGCCACGGTGATCAACGGACTCGCCGACGATCAGAACCAGATCGACGCGGTCATCTCCTCCTATCTGCGGGAGTGGACGCTGGAGCGTCTGCCCGCCGTCGACCGCGCCATCATGCGCCTGGCGACCTGGGAGCTGTTCAACTCGCTCGACGTCGACACCATCGTGGTGGTCGACGAGGCGGTGGAGCTCGCCAAGGAGCTGTCCACCGATGATTCGCCGGCCTTCGTCAACGGTGTGCTCGCCAAGATCGCCGAGCTCGCGCCGCAGGTCCGTGCCGCCGCGTCGGCCGAGCCGCGGCCGTCGGGTGACGCCGAGTAGTACCGAAGATCTCATGTCATCGGTCCCGGTCGTGTTCGCGACCGGGACCGCTTGCTGTGGCGCAGGTCGCGGGAATTCGTCTGTCTCGCCACGCGGTGTAAAGTGTCGCGAGACAGACATCCTTTAACGATCCGTCCTGCGAGGCGGAGAAGGAGGTCGGCTTTGGCCAGCCCCGCCCCCAGGGTGCTGCTCGATGCCGCTGACGTGTCGCGCACGATTGCTCGTGTCGCACACCAGGTTATCGAGAAGACAGCACTGGACTCGCCCGACGCCCCGCGCGTCGTTCTCATCGGAATTCCCACTCGCGGAACGTCTCTCGCGACCCGCCTGGGTTCCAAGATCGGCGAGTTCGCCAATGTCGAGGTGCCGGTCGGCTACCTCGACATCACCCTCTACCGCGACGATCTGCGCGGCAAGCCCCATCGCCCACTCGAACGGACAATGGTCCCGGCCGGTGGCGTCGACGGCGCGATCGTGATCCTCGTCGACGACGTGCTCTACTCCGGACGCACGGTCCGCGCCGCGCTCGACGCGCTGCGTGATCTCGGTCGCCCCGCCGCGGTTCAGCTCGCGGTGCTGGTGGATCGCGGCCACCGCGAATTGCCGCTGCGCGCCGACTATGTCGGCAAGAACATCCCCACCGCTCGAGACGAGCAGGTGTCGGTTCACCTCACCGAACACGACGGGATCGACCAGGTCGTCCTGAGTTCCGGCGCCGATGTCGTTGCCGCCGAGGGTGATTCGTGATGCGGCATCTGCTCTCCACGCAGGATCTCAGCCGCGACGAGGCCACCGCGCTCCTCGATGACGCCGAGCGCTTCGAGCAGGCACTGACGGGCCGCGAGGTCCGCAAGCTCCCGACGCTGCGCGGCCGGACCGTCATGACGGTGTTCTACGAGAACTCGACCCGCACCCGCGTCTCCTTCGAGGTCGCCGGCAAGTGGATGAGCGCCGACGTCATCAACGTCAGCGCGTCGAGTTCCTCGGTGGGCAAAGGCGAATCGCTGCGGGACACGGTCAAGACCCTGCACGCCGCCGGCGCCGACGCGCTGATCGTCCGCCACCCCGCCTCGGGTGCGCCCGCCCAGATCGCCGACTGGACCACCGATTCCGACGGTGAGGGCCCGGCGATCATCAATGCCGGTGATGGCACGCACGAACATCCGACGCAGGCCCTGCTCGACGCGCTCACCCTGCGCCAGCGGCTCGGGTCGCTGGACGGGCGTCGCATCGCGATCGTCGGCGACGTCGTGCACTCGCGCGTCGCGCGGTCCAACGCGCACCTGCTGTCGACCCTCGGTGCCGAGGTCGTCCTCGTCGCCCCGCCGACCCTGCTCCCGGCGGGAGTGGGCGAGTGGCCGGTCACCGTCTCGGGCAACCTCGACGCCGAACTGCCCGCCGTCGACGCGGTGATGATGCTGCGCGTGCAGGCCGAGCGGATGAACGGCGGGTTCTTCCCGAGCCCCCGCGAGTACGCGGTTCGCTTCGGTCTCAACGACCGCCGCCTGGCGATGCTCTCCGACGACGCGGTGGTCCTGCACCCCGGCCCGATGCTGCGCGGCATGGAGATCGGCTGGTCGGTCGCCGACTCGCCGAAGGCCACCGTCCTCGACCAGGTCCGCAACGGCGTGCACGTCCGCATGGCGGTGCTCTTCCGCCTCCTCGTCGGCTCCGATTCGGCGGGAGCCCAGCTGTGACACCGAGTACGCCCACCCCCAGCACGTCAGGAGTTCGCAAGTGACCGCCCCGGCAACCGGAACCGTCCTGCTCGGTGATGTTCGCCCCTACGGCGAAGGTGAGCCGGTCGACGTTCTCGTCGTCGACGGCGTGATCACCGAGATCGGCCCCGAACTGTCCGCACCCGCGGGCGCCGAGCGCATCGAGGGCAAGGGCGGGGTGCTGCTGCCCGGTTTCGTCGACCTCCACACGCATCTGCGCGAACCCGGCCGCGAGGACACCGAGACCATCCGGTCCGGCTCCGAGGCCGCCGCCCTGGGCGGGTACACCGCGGTCTTCGCGATGGCCAACACCAGCCCGGTCGCCGACAACTCGACCGTCACCGACAACGTATGGCGCTCCGGCCGCGAGGTCGGCCTCGTCGACGTCTACCCGGTGGGTGCGGTCACCGTCGGACTCGAGGGCCGCCAGCTCGCCGAGATGGGCATGATGAACGCCGGCGCCGCGGGCGTCCGGATGTTCAGCGACGACGGCAAGTGCGTCGACGACCCGCTGCTCATGCGCCGCGCCCTGGAGTACGCGACCGGACTCGGTGTGCTCATCGCGCAGCACGCCGAGGAGCCGCGCCTGACCGTCGGTGCCGTCGCCAACGAGGGCCCCACCGCGTCCCGCCTGGGCCTCGCCGGCTGGCCGCGTGCCGCCGAGGAGTCGATCGTCATCCGCGACGCGCTGCTCGCCCGCGACGCCGGCGCCCGCATCCACATCTGCCACGCCTCGACCGAGGGCACCGTCGAGCTGCTGCGCTGGGCCAAGGACCAGGGGATCGCGATCACCGCCGAGGTGACCCCGCATCACCTGCTCCTCGACGACTCGAGACTCGAAACCTACGACCCGGTCAACAAGGTCAATCCGCCGCTGCGCGAGGTTCGCGACACCGAAGCCCTGCGTCGGGCGTTGGCCGATGGGATCGTCGACTGTGTGGCCACCGACCATGCGCCGCACGCCGCGCAGGAGAAGTGCTGCGAGTTCGCCCAGGCCAAGCCGGGCATGCTCGGGCTGCAGACCGCCCTGCCGATCGTCGTCGAGACCTTGGTCAAGCCGGGACTCCTCGACTGGCGCGGCGTCGCACGGGTGATGAGCGAACGGCCCGCGCAGATCGTCGAGTTGACCGATCAGGGCCGCCCGATCGAGGTTGGTGAGCCGGCCAACCTCACCGTCGTCGACCCGGACTCCTCGTGGGTGGTCCGCGGCGACGAACTGGCCAGCCTGTCGCGCAACACCCCGTTCGAGGAGATGACGATGCCGGCGAGCATCACCGCCACCGTCCTGCGCGGCGTGGTCACCACCCGCGAGGGCCGGGTGACCCGATGAACCTCCGGGCCCGGCGCGGCCTCATCCCCGGCATCCTCGTGCTCGTCGTGGTCGCCTCGGTGATCGGCACCGTGCTCGGCTACGGCAGGTTCGTGTTCAACGCGTGGTTCATCGGCGTGTGCGTGCTCATCGTGCTCGGCCTGCTGTCGATGTTCTACCTGCTGATCACCGGCAACAAGAAGAAGCAGGCGGCGCAGGCCGAGCTGATCGGCGAACTTCCGCCCACCCCGGCCGATCTCGGGGCGGAGCAGCGCGGCCCCGACACCGGCCTCTACCTCGGTTCCACGATGGCACCGAGTTGGCAGAACCGCGTCGCCGTCGGGGACATCTCCGATCGCGCGTCGGCGACGATCGCCGAGTTCGCCGCGGGCATCCTGATCACCCGTCAGGGTGCAAGCGACATCTGGATTCCGCGTGAGGCGATCACGGCGGTCCGCACCGAGCGCGGCATCGCGGGCAAGGTCATGAGCGCCGACGGTGTCCTGGTGATCCGGTGGGTCCTGCCCAGCGGCACCGAGATCGACTCGGGAATCCGCGCAGACGACAAATCGATCTATCCCGGTTGGGTGAATGCCTTTGCCGGGCAGCATGACAGTGGACAGGGGACACAGGAATGAACACAGCGGTCTTGGTGCTGGAGAACGGCCAGGTGTTCACCGGCCGGAGCTTCGGCGCAGTGGGCGAGACCCTCGGTGAAGCGGTGTTCTGCACCGCGATGACCGGCTACCAGGAGACCCTGACCGACCCGAGTTACCACCGGCAGATCGTCGTGGCCACCGCGCCGCAGATCGGCAACACCGGCTGGAACACCGAGGACGGCGAGAGCACCGGCAGCGCGGGCAGCACCGGGGTCGACGGCGACTCCGGCAAGATCTGGGTGGCCGGATACGCGGTGCGCAATCCCACGCGTCGCGTCTCGAACTGGCGCGCCACCACCTCCCTCGAGGACGAACTCGTCAAACAGGGGATCGTCGGCATCGGCGGGATCGACACCCGCACCGTGGTCCGCATCCTCCGCGACCACGGCTCGATGAAGGCCGGCATCTTCTCCGGACCGGCACTGGCCGACACCGACGAACTCGTCGGCCGGGTGCGCAACCAGCCGGACATGAAGGGCGCCAAGCTCGCCGACGAGGTCACCACCACCGACGGCTACATCGTCGAGCCGGTCGGCCAGCACCGGTTCACCGTCGCGGCCATCGACCTCGGGATCAAGACCAACACCCCGCGCATGTTCGCCGAGCGCGGCGTCCGCACCCATGTGCTGCCGGCGAACGTCGCCCTCGACGCGATCGCCGACCTCAAGCCAGACGGTGTCTTCCTGTCGAACGGGCCCGGTGACCCGGCGACCGCCGACGACGTCGTCGAGCTCACCCGCGGCGTTCTCGGCCGGGATCTGCCGCTGTTCGGCATCTGCTTCGGCAACCAGATCCTGGGCCGGGCCCTCGGCCGGTCCACCTACAAGATGAAGTTCGGGCACCGGGGCATCAACATCCCGGTTGTCGACCACGCCACCGGCAAGGTCTCGATCACCTCGCAGAACCACGGCTTCGCACTCGAGGGTGAGGCGGGGGAGGAGTTCGACTCCGACTTCGGCCGCGCGCGGGTCAGCCACGTCTGCGCCAACGACGGCACCGTGGAGGGTCTCGAGCTGCTCTCCGGCCGCGCCTTCTCCGTGCAGTACCACCCGGAGGCGGCCGCCGGGCCCCACGACGCCGCGTATCTGTTCGACAAGTTCGTCACCCTGCTCGAGGGTGACCGTGCGCAAGGAGCGAGTGCCTGATGCCGCGCCGCGAAGACATCAACCACGTCCTGGTCATCGGCTCCGGCCCGATCGTCATCGGCCAGGCCTGTGAATTCGACTACTCGGGCACCCAGGCCTGTCGCGTGCTCAAGGCCGAGGGCCTGCGCGTCAGCCTGGTGAACTCCAACCCGGCGACGATCATGACCGACCCGGAGTTCGCCGACGCCACCTACATCGAGCCCATCACCGCCGAGTTCGTCGAGAAGGTGATCGAGGCCGAGCGCGACGCCGGTCATCCCATCGACGCGGTGCTCGCCACCCTCGGCGGGCAGACCGCGCTGAACACCGCGGTCGCACTGCACGATCGCGGCTCGCTGGAGAAGTACGGCATCGAGCTGATCGGCGCCGACTTCGACGCCATCCAGCGCGGCGAGGACCGCCAGATGTTCAAGGACATCGTGGAGAAGGTCGGCGGCGAGAGCGCCCGCTCCCGCGTCTGCCACACCATGGACGAGGTCCGCGAGACCGTCGCCGAGCTCGGCTTCCCGGTCGTCGTGCGGCCGTCGTTCACCATGGGCGGCCTCGGTTCGGGTATGGCCTACGACGACGCCGACCTCGAGCGCATCGCCGGTGGCGGTCTCGCCGCGTCGCCGACGGCCAACGTCCTCATCGAGGAGTCGATCCTCGGATGGAAGGAATACGAGCTCGAGCTCATGCGCGACAACCGCGACAACGTGGTGGTCGTCTGCTCGATCGAGAACCTCGATCCGGTCGGTGTGCACACCGGCGACTCGGTGACCGTCGCCCCGGCGATGACCCTCACCGACCGCGAGTACCAGATCATGCGCGACCTCTCGATCGACATCCTGCGCGAGGTCGGCGTCGACACCGGCGGCTGCAACATCCAGTTCGCCCAGGACCCGCGCGACGGCCGTCTCGTCGTCATCGAGATGAACCCGCGCGTGTCGCGGTCGTCGGCGCTGGCGTCGAAGGCGACCGGCTTCCCGATCGCCAAGATCGCCGCGAAGCTGGCCATCGGCTACAGCCTCGACGAGATCGTCAACGACATCACCAAGGAGACCCCGGCCTGTTTCGAGCCCACGCTCGACTACGTGGTGGTCAAGGCTCCGCGCTTCGCGTTCGAGAAGTTCCCGGGCGCCGACGACACCCTGACCACCACGATGAAGTCGGTGGGCGAGGCGATGAGCCTCGGCCGCAGCTTCGCCGAGGCGCTCGGCAAGGTCATGCGGTCGCTGGAGACCAAGGCCGGTGGCTTCTGGGTGGAGGCCGACCGGCCCGACCCCAAGACCGTCGATCTGCCCGCGCTGCTCGAGGAGATCAGGACGCCGAAGGACGGGCGTCTGTACAAGCTGATGCTGGCCTTCGACGCCGGCGCCACGATCGAGGAGCTCTACGAGGCCACCGCGATCGACCCGTGGTTCCTGGCCGAGATCGGCGGCATCGCCGCGCTCGGAGCGGAGATCCGCGACGCCGACACCCTCGACGAGGCGCTGCTGCGCGAGGCGAAGTCGAACGGCTTCTCCGACCGTCAGATCGCTGCCCTCCGTCCGGAGTTCGAGGACGAGGCCGCCGTGCGCGCGCATCGTCTGTCGCTCGGTGTGCGCCCGGTCTTCAAGACCGTCGACACCTGTGCGGCCGAGTTCGAGGCGAAGACGCCGTACCACTACTCGACCTATGAGCTCGATCCCGCGGCGACCAGCGAGATCGCACCGCAGCCGGATCGGCCGAAGGTGCTCATCCTCGGTTCGGGCCCCAACCGCATCGGTCAGGGCATCGAGTTCGACTACTCGTGTGTCCACGCCGCGCTCACCCTGAGCGAGGCCGGGTACGAGACCGTGATGGTCAACTGCAACCCGGAGACCGTCTCGACCGACTACGACACCGCGGATCGTCTGTACTTCGAGCCGCTGACCTTCGAGGACGTGCTCGAGGTCTACTACGCCGAATCCCAGTCGGGCACCGTGGCCGGCGTCATCGTGCAGCTCGGCGGCCAGACCCCGCTGGGTCTCGCACGCCGCCTCGAGGAGGCGGGTGTCCCGATCGTCGGCACCAGCCCGGCCGCCATCGACCTCGCCGAGGATCGTGGCGAGTTCGGCAAGGTGCTCACCGGGGCCGGCCTGCCGGCCCCGGCATTCGGTACCGCGACCAGCTTCGCCGAAGCCCGCGACACCGCCGCCCGCATCGGCTACCCGGTGCTGGTGCGTCCGTCGTACGTCCTGGGCGGCCGCGGCATGGAGATCGTGTACGACGAGAAGTCCCTGGAGGACTACATCTCTCGTGCCACCGAACTGACCCCCGACCACCCGGTGCTGGTCGACCGCTTCCTCGAGGACGCGGTGGAGATCGACGTCGACGCCCTGTGTGACGGCGACGAGGTCTACATCGGCGGCGTGATGGAGCACATCGAGGAGGCCGGTATCCACTCCGGCGACTCCGCGTGTGCGCTGCCGCCGGTCACCCTCGGCCGCGCCGACCTGGAGATGGTCCGCACCTCCACCGAGGCGCTCGCCAAGGGCATCGGCGTGAAGGGTCTGCTCAATGTGCAGTACGCGCTCAAGGACGACGTCCTCTATGTGCTGGAGGCGAATCCGCGCGCGAGCCGGACGGTCCCGTTCGTCTCCAAGGCGACCGCGGTGCCGCTGGCCAAGGCCTGTGCCCGCGTGATGCTCGGCTCGTCGATCGCCGAACTGCGCGAGCAGGGCATCCTGCCGAAGACCGGAGACGGCGGCGAGGCTCCCGCGACCGCGCCGATCTCGGTGAAGGAAGCGGTCCTGCCGTTCAACCGGTTCCGTCGCCACGACGGCAGCGGTGTCGACAACCTGCTCAGCCCCGAGATGAAGTCGACCGGTGAGGTCATGGGCATCGACGCCGACTTCGGTCGCGCGTTCGCGAAGTCGCAGACCGCCGCGTACGGTTCGCTGCCGACCAGCGGCAAGATCTTCGTCTCGGTTGCCAACAAGGACAAGCGCGCGCTGATCTTCCCGGTCAAGCATCTCGCCGACCTCGGCTTCGAGATCCTGGCGACCGAGGGCACCGCGGATGTGCTGCGCCGCAACGGCATCAAGTGTGAGACCGTGCTCAAGCACTTCGAGGCCGCCGAGGGACAGCGCACGGTTGTGGACATCATCCGCGCCGGTGAGGTCACCATGGTGATCAACACCCCGTACGGCAACTCCGGCCCGCGCATCGACGGGTACGAGATCCGCAGTGCGGCAGTCTCGGTCAACATCCCGTGCATCACCACGGTGCAGGGTGCCAGCGCCGCGGTCCAGGGCATCGAGGCCGCGATCAACGGCGACGTCGCGGTGCGCTCGATCCAGCGACGCCACGCGGACATGGCCGGCCGGTCATGACGGTGGTGTCGGCATGATGGGGGCGTCCGGTTTCGGCGCCCGCTACCGGCAGGTGACGGCCGAACGCGGACGCCTGTGCGCGGGCATCGACCCGCACGCGGCGCTGCTGACCGACTGGGGTCTGGACGTGTCCGTCGACGGGTTGTCGCGCTTCGCCGACATCTGCGTCGAGGCGCTGGCCCCGTCGGCGGCGGTGATCAAGCCGCAGGTGGCCTTCTTCGAGCCGTTCGGCGCCGCGGGTTTCGCGGTGCTCGAACGGGTCGTCGCGGGTTGCCGCGAGGCGGGTGCCTGGTGATCGCCGACGCCAAGCGCGGTGACATCGGCTCGACCATGTCTGCCTACGCGCAGGCCTGGTTGGCCGACGCCTCGCCGCTCTGCGCCGACTCGGTGACCGCCTCGCCCTACCTCGGGTACGAATCACTGCGTCCAGCACTGGATCTGGCTCGTGCGGGGCAGCGCGGCGTGTTCGTCCTGGCACGAACCTCGAACCCGGAGGGCGGCGACGTGCAGAAGGCGATGGCAGGGGAGCGGACGGTAGCCCAGTCCATCGTCGACGCCGCTGCGGCCGAGAACGCCGACGGCACGGCCACCGTGGGTCTCGTCGTGGGCGCGACCCGCGAACACGGACTCGACCTCGCCGGCCTGAACGGCCCCATCCTGGCACCCGGCCTGGGTGCTCAGGGCGCCACCGCCGAGGACCTGAAGGTGGTCTTCGACGATGCCGACCCGGCCTGGGTGTTGCCGGCGAGCTCGCGTGGCGTGCTGCGGGCGGGTCCCGACGTCGCCGCTCTACGGGACGCGTTCATGCAGGCGCGCGACGAGGTCGAGGCCGCGCTGGGCTGAGACGACGCGGGCCCGGCGCTACGCCGGGGAAGCGCGCGACACGCTCGAAACGCGATCCAATTCCGGACGAATCTGGTCACATCACTCCAGTCACATCCGTCTCAGCAAGTGAATCACGCGATCGCGTGTCTTTCGCATTGCTACCGACCTGCGCGGATGGCGTCATCGCCGTGACCTGCAGGTTCCTGGTAAAACCCGTAGTCAGAGCGCTGCAACACTGAGTGAAGGGTTGAAGGGCCGGAGCGGACTGCTGCAGTGCACTACAACATGAGAAAACACCGCGAAAACGGGGGGTCGCGCTCGCAAATGCCTGCTCACGTCGGTACGGTCGCATTCGCCGCCAACAATCGGTGGTGCCGGACGGGTACCCCACCCGACCGCATCGTTGCGAAGACGACGCAGCGCCGCCAGTGTGGCAACAGCCGTCGGACGCCTCAGGGCGGACGATGACAGTCCCAATCAAGAACGAAAGACGGAGGAACCCGTGGCCCTTCCCCAGTTGACTGACGAGCAGCGCGCCGCTGCGTTGGAGAAGGCAGCTGCCGCTCGTCGCGTCCGCGCGGAGCTCAAGGAGCGCCTGAAGCGCGGTGGCACCGATCTCCAGCAGGTGCTCAAGGATGCCGAGAACGACGAGATCCTGGGCAAGATGAAGGTCTCGGCACTGCTCGAGGCCCTTCCCAAGGTCGGCAAGGTCAAGGCTCAGGAGATCATGACCGAGCTGGAGATCGCCCCGACCCGCCGCCTGCGCGGTCTCGGCGACCGTCAGCGCAAGGCTCTGCTCGAGAAGTTCAGCTCCTGAGCGTGAGCATCGCAACCGAACACGGCAGCGTGATGAGCTCGTGGGACCGGCGGTGACCAACCGGCCGGATACCGCGGGAGCCGCACGCACGAGGGGTCGACTGATTGTCTTGGTCGGCCCCTCGGCCGTCGGCAAGTCCACCGTGGTCGCCAAGGTGCGCGCCGCGTTGCCCGACCTGTACTTCAGCGTCTCGGCGACCACCCGCGCACCGCGCCCCGGTGAGGTCGACGGCCGCGACTACCACTTCGTGTCCGCCGAGGACTTCGACAAGATGATCGCCGGTGACGAGCTCCTGGAGTGGGCTGAGATCCACGGTGGCCTGCAGCGATCGGGTACACCGCTCGCGCCCGTCCTCGCGGCTCTGGAGGCCGGCAAGCCCGTTCTGGTGGAGGTCGACCTCGTCGGTGCGCGCAACGTCGTCACCCGACTGCCCGAGGCGACCACCGTCTTCCTCGCGCCGCCGAGCTGGGACGAACTGGTCGCCCGGCTGACCGGCCGCGGCACCGAGAGTCCCGAGGCGATCGAGCGCCGGCTGGCCACCGCGAAGGTCGAGATGGCCGCCAAAGACGAGTTCGACCACGTCATCGTGAACAGCGAAGTCGACCGAGCGGCCTCCGACTTGGTATCCTTGCTGGTCGGACCTGAGCAGGCCACCGCGCCCGCGACCTGACCAGCCTCTCTGACATCCCAGACCTCGACGCAGGAGTTTGTGTGACCACCCCGACCAATTTCGACATCACCGAGATCGCCGACGCACCGGCATACGACACGCCGCTGGGTATCACCAATCCGCCGATCGACGATCTCCTCGAGCGCGCCTCGTCGAAGTACGCCCTCGTTATCTACGCGGCCAAGCGTGCCCGCCAGATCAACGACTACTACAACCAGCTCGGCGACGGCATCCTCGAGTACGTCGGCCCGCTGGTCGAGCCGGGCCTCCAGGAGAAGCCGCTGTCGATCGCGATGCGCGAGATCCACTCCGACCTGCTCGAGCACACCGAGGGCGAATAGTCTCGACGTCGGGATGACCACACCGACCAAGCCGCGACGCCGAATCCTCATCGGCGTCGGTGGAGGTATCGCCGCATACAAGGTGTGCTCGGTGATCCGCCACTTCACCGAGTCCGGGCACGAGGTCCGCGTCGTGCCGACCCCCGCCGCACTCAAGTTCGTCGGCAAGGCGACCTTCGAGGCACTCAGCGGTAACCCGGTCAGCACCACCGTCTTCGACGACGTCGACGAGGTCGCGCACGTGCGTCTGGGCCAGGGCGCCGACCTCGTGATCATCGCCCCGGCGACCGCGGACCTCATGGCCCGCGCCGCCCAGGGCCGCGCCGACGATCTGCTCACCGCGTCGCTGCTCACCGTGCGGTGCCCGGTGCTGTTCGTGCCGGCCATGCACACCGAGATGTGGGAGCACCCGGCCACTCAGGCCAACATCGCGACGCTGCGCGAGCAGGGCTCGACGGTCATGACCCCGGCGTCCGGTCGGCTCACCGGCACCGACTCCGGCCGCGGCCGTCTACCGGACGCGCGGGAGATCGCGCTCACCGGCGAGCTTCTCCTCGATCGCGCCGACGCCCTGCCCTACGATCTCGCCGGTGTCCGCGTGCTCATCAGCGCCGGCGGCACCCGCGAACCTCTCGATCCCGTGCGTTACCTGGGCAATCACAGCTCCGGCAAGCAGGGATTCGCGCTGGCTCGTGCGGCCGCGCAGCGCGGTGCGAGCGTCACCGTCGTCGCCGGTTCGACCGCTGATCCGGGCGATCCCGCCGGCGTGCAGATCGTGCGGATCTCGACGGCTCAGGAACTCTCCGAGGAGATGACCAAGCGCGCGGCCGACGCCGACGTCGTCATCATGGCCGCCGCCGTCGCCGACTTCCGGCCGATCGCGGTGGCCGACGCGAAGATCAAGAAGGGCGATCAGGGTCCGGCCCCGATCGAGCTCACCACCAACCCCGACATCCTCCGCGGCCTGGTCGAGGCGCGGGACGACGGTCGGATTCCGTCCGAGACCGTCATCGTCGGCTTCGCGGCCGAGACCGGGGACGAGACCGGCGGGGTCCTCGACCACGGTCGCGCCAAGCTCGCCCGCAAGGGTTGCGACCTGCTCGTGGTGAACGCCGTCGGTGACGGCAAGGCGTTCGGCACCGAGGACAACACCGGGTGGCTGCTTTCCGCCAAAGGTGACGAGACCGCTCTGCCCTTCGGATCGAAAACACTCATGTCGAGTCGGATACTTGACGAAGTGCGACAACTGGTGCCTGATGGTCGGGGGGCCTGAGCGGCACCGTAGTTTTGAAAGTGACTCCACCGGCCACACCGACCGGCCGACACCTGCCAAACGGCGCCGGACACATCCGCGCGCGAGATCTCGAGAGGATCTGATGACCACCTCGTCACGCCTGTTCACGAGCGAATCCGTCACCGAGGGACATCCCGACAAGATCTGTGACGCGATCAGCGACTCGATCCTCGACGCCATCCTCACCGACGACCCGAACGCGCGGGTCGCGGTCGAGACGCTGGTGACCACCGGCCAGGTCCACGTCGCGGGTGAGATCACCACCACCGCCTACGCCGACATCCCCAAGATCGTCCGGGACAAGGTCCTCGAGATCGGTTACGACTCCTCGACCAAGGGCTTCGACGGCGCGTCGTGCGGCGTCAACGTCGCCATCGGTGCGCAGTCCCCGGACATCGCCGGTGGCGTCTTCGACTCGCACGAGAGCCGCAGTGGCATCTCCGAGGACGAGATCGACAAGCAGGGTGCGGGCGACCAGGGCCTGATGTTCGGTTACGCCACCAACGAGACCCCGGAGCTCATGCCGGTGCCGATCGCCCTCGCGCACCGGCTGTCGCGACGACTCACCGAGGTCCGCAAGAACGGCACGCTGCCGTACCTGCGCCCCGACGGCAAGACGCAGGTCACCATCGAGTACGACGGCGACACCCCGGTCCGGCTCGACACCGTGGTGCTCTCGACCCAGCACGCCGCCGACATCGACCTCGACAACCTCCTCGCCCCCGACATCAAGAAGCACGTCGTCGACGCGGTGCTCGCCGAGATCGGCCTGCCGTCCCTCGACACCTCCGATTACCGCCTGCTGGTCAACCCGACGGGCAAGTTCGTCCTCGGCGGCCCGATGGGCGATGCCGGACTGACCGGCCGCAAGATCATCGTCGACACCTACGGCGGCATGGCCCGCCACGGCGGCGGCGCCTTCTCCGGCAAGGACCCGTCGAAGGTCGACCGCAGCGCCGCGTATGCGATGCGCTGGGTCGCCAAGAATGCGGTGGCGGCAGGCCTGGCCGACCGCATCGAGGTCCAGGTGGCCTACGCGATCGGCAAGGCCGCACCGGTCGGCCTGTTCGTCGAGACCTTCGGCACCGAGCATGTCGACCCGGCGGTCATCGAGCGCGTCATCAAGGAGAACTTCGACCTGCGTCCGCTCGCGATCATCCGCGACCTGGACCTGCTGCGTCCGATCTACGGTCCGACCGCCGCGTACGGCCACTTCGGCCGCACCGACGTCGATCTCCCGTGGGAGCGGACCGACCGCGCGGACAAGCTGCGCGCGGCCGCCGGTCTCTGACCGGCGAAGGGCGCAGTCCCTGCCCCCGAAAGGCGCACGGGTCCCGGCTGATTCGCTGCCGGTGGCACGTGTGCTGCCCATTCTCGGACTCGCACACCTCGACCGACCGTTCGACTACCTGATCGACTCCGATCAGGATGCGACGGCGGTTCCGGGGGTGCGGGTCCGCGTTCGGTTCTCCGGCCGTCTCGTCGACGGATTCCTGCTCGACCGCATCGAGAAGAGTGATCACCCCGGCAAGCTGGGCTGGCTCGACCGTGTCGTCTCCGCCGAACCGGTGCTGTCACCGGAGCTGGCATCGCTGTGCCGCGCCGTCGCCGATCGCTACGCCGGCACCATGGGAGATGTTGTCCGGCTGGCCATTCCGCCGCGCCATGCGCGAACCGAGAAGGAGACGACACCCGAACCGACGACCGTCGTCGAGGCGCCGGACCTCGAGGCGTGGCGACGCTATCCGCTGGCCGGGTCGTTCTTCGAGGCGATCGCCGGGGACGGTCACCCGCGAGCGGCGTGGCAGGCCCTGCCGGGCGAGGACTGGCCCCGACGACTCGCCGAACTGGCCGCGGCGACCCTGGCGGCCGGACGCGGCTGCATCATCGTCGTGCCCGACCAGCGCGACCTCGACCGGGTGTGGGCGGAATGCGAACCACTCATCGGCGATCAGGGAGTCGCGCTGGCGGCCGGACTCGGACCCACCGCCCGGTACCGGCGCTGGCTCGCCGCACGACGCGGGGCGGCGAAACTCGTGATCGGCACGCGCAGTGCGGTGTTCGCGCCCGTCACCGACCTCGGTCTGGTCGTCGTCTGGGATGACGGTGACGACAGCATGGCCGATCCCCGTGCGCCGTACCCGCACCCGCGTGAGGTCGCGGTGCTGCGGTCGCATCAGGAACGCTGCGCACTGGTCCTCGGCGGCTTCGCCCGAACCGCGGAGGCTCAGGCGCTCGTCGCATCGGGGTGGGCACACGACCTCGTCGCCGATCGTCCGCTCGTTCGTCACCGCAGCCCGCGCGTGCAGGCCATCTCCGACGACGACCGGCAGATCGCCCGCGATCCGATGGCGAGGTCCGCGCGAATCCCCGAGGTCGCCTTCGACGCTGCCCGTTCGGCGTTCGCCGCCGACCAACCGGTGGTGTTCAGCGTGCCGCGTCGCGGCTACGTGCCGTCGCTGGCGTGTACCCGGTGTCGCGAGCATGCTCGGTGTCGCGGCTGCAACGGACCGCTGCAGATGGACGGAAACCAGCGTCTGAGTTGCCGGTGGTGTGGTCGCCCGGAGCCGACCTTCCGCTGTCCCGAGTGTGGCAACACGAAAGTGCGGGCCACGGTCACCGGCGCTCGACGCACTGCCGAGGAACTGGGGCGCGCCTTCGCCGGTGTGCCGGTCCACACCAGCGGTGGCGACTCCATCATCGACGAGATCGAACCGGGCGCACGGCTCGTCGTCGCCACACCGGGTGCCGAACCGGTCGCACCCGACGGCTACGGCGCAGCGATCGTCGTCGACACCTGGGCACAACTCGACCGCGCCGACCTGCGCGCGGAGGAACACGCCGTCCGACGCTGGATGGCCCTGGCCGGCATGGTCCGGCCCCACGGCGAGGGCGGCCGCGTGGTAATCGTCGCCGACTCGACTCTCGCGCCGGTTCAGGCGCTGATCCGTTGGGACCCCGTCGGATTCGCCTCCATTCAGTTGAGTGAACGCGTGGAACTGGGTTTCCCGCCGGCGGTCACGATGGCCTCGGTCGACGGTCCCACGCAGGTCATCACCGACTTCGTCGAACACCTCGAGCTGCCCGAGGGCTCGGACGTTCTCGGACCGGTGCCGCTTCCGCCGGGGGTGCGGCCGCCCGCCGGTAGCGCCGAATGGGAGGCCGCTGCGGACGACGAGATGGACCGCATCCTGGTGCGGTTGCCGCGCAAGCACGGACGACTCCTCGCCCAGGCTCTCGCCGCCGGGCAGGCGCGGCGCAACACACACCGGCAGACCGGGCCGATCAGGGTTCAGGTGGACCCGCCTACGATCGGATGAATGCGCATCGTTTTCGCCGGCACCCCAGAGGTGGCCGTGCCGTCGTTGCAGGCCCTGCTCGACTCGCCGTCGCATGAGGTCGTCGGCGTCATCACCCGGCCCGACGCGGTGTCGGGGCGCGGCCGCAAGGTCGTGCGGTCACCGATCGGCGTCCTCGCCGACGAGCACGGCCTCGAGGTGATCACCCCGCGCCGCATGTCCGAACCCGACGTCGCCGAGACGTTGCGACGCTGGGCGCCGGACTGTGCGGCCGTGGTCGCCTACGGAGGCCTCGTGCCCGAGGATCTGCTGGCGCTCCCGACCCATGGCTGGATCAACCTGCACTTCTCGGTGTTGCCCGCGTGGCGTGGGGCGGCGCCGGTGCAGGCCGCGATCGCCGCGGGCGACGAGGTGACCGGTGCCAGCACCTTCCGGCTGGAGAAGGGGCTCGACACCGGACCGGTGTTCGGCATCCTGACCGAGACCATCCGGCCCACCGACACCAGCGGCGACCTGCTCGCACGTCTCGCCGACGCCGGGTCCGGCCTGCTCGTCAACACGCTCGACGGCATCGAGGCCGGGGAACTCACCCCCGAACCGCAACCCTCGACCGGCGTCAGCCACGCGCCGAAGGTCGAGGTCGAGGATGCGCGCATCCGCTGGGATCTGCCCGCGCACATCATCGATCGCCTCATCCGCGCCTACACACCGGCGCCGGGTTCGTGGACGAGTCTCGACGACGCACGGATCAAGGTGGGCCCGGTGCGGCCCGTCGCCGAGGACGACGCGACATTGCCGGACTCGGTTCGGGCCGAACCGCTGGCCGCGGGTGCGATGGCGGTGACCAAGAAGGCGGTGTTCGTCGGGACCGGTTCCACGCCGGTGAAACTCGGCACGGTACAACCGCCGGGGAAGAAGCCGATGCCTGCCGCGGACTGGGCCCGTGGCGCACGACTGACCGATGGGACGGTACTGGGATGAGTGGGGATCGAAAGTTACGGCAGAAGGACCTCGACCCGGCGCGCGTCGCGGCGCGGGACACGCTGCGCGCGGTTCGTGAGCGGGACGCCTACGCGAACCTGGTTCTCCCGAAGATGCTGCGGGATCGCAAGATCGAGGGTCGCGACGCCGCATTCGCGACCGAACTCGCCTACGGCACGGCGCGTGCCCAGGGGCTGCTGGATGCGGTGATCGCCGCAGCGGCCAAGCGTCCCGTCGAGGAGATCGACGGTCCCGTACTCGACGTGCTGCGGCTCGGGGCGTACCAGTTGCTGCGCACGCGCGTGGGTTCACATGCCGCGGTGTCGACGTCGGTGGATCTCGTGCGTTCCGAGAACGGTATGGGCCCTTCGGGTTTCGCGAATGCCGTGCTGCGCAAGGTGTCGCAGAAGACCGAGGATATGTGGGTCGACGAGCTCGCGCCGTCGCCCGCCGAGGATCTCGTCGGCTATCTCGCGTTCCAGTACGCGCATCCGCGCTGGATCGCGGAGGTGTTCCGGGATGCGCTCGGGGGGTCGGCCGGCCAGCTGCAGGCGGCGCTCGCCGCCGACGACGAGCGGCCACCGGTGCACCTGGTTGCCCGCCCCGGCTACATCACCGCCGAGGAGTTGGCGCTGACCAGCGGGGGAGAGGAAGGCGACTACTCGCCGTACTGCGTGTATCTGCCCGGCGGCGATCCCGGCGACGTGGAGGCGATCCGCGAGGGCTACGCGGGTGTGCAGGACGAGGGCAGCCAGCTGATCGCGCGGGCGGTCACGGTCGCCGAGGTCGCCGACGACTCCGGCCGCTGGCTCGACATGTGTGCCGGGCCCGGCGGAAAGGCCGCGCTGATCGGTGCGCTCGCCGAGATCGATGCTGCCCGCCTCGACGCGATCGAGGTGTCGAAACATCGCGCGGAGCTGATCCGGAAGGTCGTGAACGATCTGCCGGTGACCATCCACGTCGCCGATGCACGATCGAGTGGCCTCGAACCGGGATACGACCGCATCCTGCTCGACGCTCCGTGTTCCGGTCTGGGCTCGCTGCGTCGCCGCCCCGAATCCCGTTGGCGCCGAACCGCTGCAGACGTCGAGGAGCTCGTCGTGCTGCAGAAGGAGTTGCTGACCGAGGCGTTGAGGTTGGTCAAACCCGGTGGCGTGGTGGCGTATTCGACGTGCTCGCCGCATCCCGCCGAGACCACCGCGGTGGTCGCCGACGTGCTGGCATCGGTGGACGGGGCCCGTCAGCTCGATGCCCGCCCACTGGTGACCGTCGGCAAGCTCGGGCCGGAGCTGCTCGGCGACGGCCCACACGTGCAGCTGTGGCCGCACATCCACGGCACGGACGCGATGTTTCTGGCGGCGCTCACTCGGGATTAGACGTTCAGTTCTCGTGTGAGCCTGTAACTGCCGCCGCCACGCCTTCGTAGTCCGCGACCGCCGCTCGGCCGTTCGGCTCGTACTCGAGGATCAGGAGTCCTGCGGGCGTCGCGGTGTGGTGTCTCAGTCGGAAGCCCAGGTCGGTTGTGTTGCGACCGAACAACTGTCGGCCCGTGCCAAGTGCGGTCGGGGCCACGACCAAGCGCAGTGTGTCTACGAGACCTGCTTCGAGGAGCGACGCGGCGAGGGTGTTGCTGCCGTGGATCTGTAGTTCGCGTCCCGGCTGCGAGCGCAGGGCGGACACCTCCTCTACCGGCTCGCCGCAGAGGAGGGTCGCGGGCTGCCAGGGCAGTTCGGTGAGGGTGCTGCTCACCACGTACTTGGGGAGGCCGTTCATCCGCCCTGTGAACGGGTCGTCGGGGTCGGTGATCTGCGGCCAGTCGCGGGCGAAGGCCTCGTAAGTTCGACGCCCGAGGAGGAGTCCGCCGGCGAGGTCGAGCCACTCCGACGCCTGCCGGATGAAGGTCTCATCCATGTGCGGCACGAGCCATCCGCCGGCGGTGAAGCCGTCGGAGGTGTCCTCGTCGGCCGACCCGGGGCCCTGGGTGACGCCGTCGAGGGTGATGAATTCGGTGACGGTGATCTTCATTGCCGGGCTTCACTTTCCACCAGTTCGGCGAGCGCCGCGGTCACCGAACCCCAACCGTCGTAGAAGCCGAGTTCATGATGTCGGTCGCGATCGGATGGATTGCCGTGGCGCACGACGACGCTGTACTCGGTTCCGTCGGTGTGTTCGGCGAAGGTGATCTCGGCGGTCATGGGGACCGGCGCCGGTTCCGCGGGTCGCCAGGAGCTGTCGATGGCGTTGGTGAACACCAGACGCTCGGTGGCGTCGACGACGACGAAAACGGCGTCCATGTGCGGGACGAACGTCGCGCCGTCGTCGCTCATTTGCGTGACCAGGGCGCCGCCGGGGCGTGGCTCGAGTCGGTCGACTCGGGTGACGGTCGGGGAGGGCGTCCACCATTTCGCGAGCTGTTCGGGTCGGGTCCACGCATCCCAGATCCGTTGTCGCGGTGCGCGGATGATGCGTTGCAGGGTCAGGTCGAGTTCGGGGTCGATCATGATGTCTCCTCTGGTTCGGTGACGAAGGCTTCGAGTCGGTCGGTGCGTTCGGTCCAGACGATGCGCTGGTGTTCGAGCCAGGTCTGCAGGCGTCGCAGGCGTCGCCGGTCGAGCGTGCACACCCGTGTTCGGCCGGTCTTCTTGGTCATGACCAGTCCGCTGTCCTCGAGGACCCTCAGGTGCTTCATGAACGACGGCAGCGTCATGGGGAAGGGATCGGCGAGTTCGCCGACGCTCGCGGGTCCGCGCCCGAGACGTTCGACGACGGCGCGGCGGGTCGGGTCCGACAATGCGCCGAAGATCTCGTCGAGAGTCGCCGTACGGTTTGCCATGTGGCTAAGTGTCGCACGGCTCGTCACTTAACTCAATGGTTAAGTGAAGGATCGTCTTCGGGTTGTGGATAACTCCGGCGGGCCTGGCGACATCGGCGTACTATCGAATGTATGTACGAATCATCGTCGGGCGGAACATCGGGTCTGTCGACGGACGGTCTACGTGCCCTCCAAGGCCTCCTCGCCGGGATGCCTGCAGGCGTCGACGAGGCCGAGTCGGTGCGGCGGCTGACGCTGCTCGAGGAGATCAAGTCGGCCTGCACTGCGGTCCAGGTGCGTGAGACCGCGAATCTCGACCGGCTACGTGCCGACGATGAGGCGGCACGGAATGTTCCGCAGAAGCGGCGGGGCCGGGGACTCGCCGCCGAAGTCGGGCTGGCACGGAAGGTCTCACCGAAGAAGGGGAGTCAGTACCTCGGGTTCGCTCGTGCTCTGGCACACGAGATGCCGCATACGATGGCAGCACTCACAGACGGTGTACTGACCGAATGGCGTGCCACCATTCTCGTTCGCGAAACCGCTTTTCTGACTCGCGAATCGCGCGAAGAGATCGATCGGCGGGTGTGCGGTGACCGTGCGGAATTGGTGGGTGTGTCCGACCGCGAGATCGAATCGACGGCGAAGCGTCACGCCTACGAACTCGAGCCGGCGGCGGTGGTCGCGCGAAAGGCCAAGGCCGAGAAGAGTCGGCGGGTTAGCGTGCGGCCGGCGCCGGATCTGATGACCCAACTCTCGGCGTTGTTGCCGATGACACAGGGAATCTCCGTATATGCCTCGCTCAAGAAGCACGCCGACTCCATACTCGGTGCCGACGATCGCACGCATGCGCAGATCATGGCCGACACGCTGGTCGAACGTGTCACCGGCCGATCCGCAGCGGAACCGGTTCCGGTGTCGGTAGACATGATCATGTCCGACGAGTGCCTGTTCGGGCTCAACGATTCGGCGGCCGAAGTGAAGGGGTACGGACCGATTCCGGCAGCAGTGGCACGGGAACTCGTCGCCGCGTCGGTGTCGCCCGATGGTGAGACCGCCTCGACGATGCGTCGTATCTATGCACGTCCGTCGGATGGCGCACTGGTGGCGATGGAGTCGAAATCGCGAACCTTCCCGGCCGCGCTCGCACACTTCGTCCGACTCCGAGACCAACGCTGCCGAACTCCGTACTGCGGTGCGCCCATCGCGGAGATCGACCACGCGAAACCACATCGCCACGATGGCACGACCAGCGAGGCCAACGCCGACGGCATCTGCGTCATCCACAATCGGGCCAAAGAGGCCGACGGCTGGGACTACTCGGTCCGCATGGCCGGTGACATCCGGGTCATCGACGTCATCACCCCGACCGGTGCCCGTCATCGGAGCACCGCACCACCGGCGATCGGGCACCAGAGTCCTGACCGCAGCGTCGTCGAGACGAAGCTGCTGCAGCTGCTCGCGGTCGCCTGAGCGGTGCCGGCGCCGGGTAACGTCCAACGGCGTGACGATCCGCCCTTTGATTCGGCCGGCGACTCCGGCTGACGTCGACGCTGCCGCAGTTACTCTCGGCCAGGCCTTCGCCGACTACCCGTTCACCCGGCACACAGTCGACTCGCATGATCATGGCGACCGAGTGCGGTCGTTGCAGCGGCTGTTCCTCGCCGAGATCGGCATGCGGTGCGGACGTGTTTGGGTATCGGACGACCTTGCCGCCGTGGCGGTGTGGATCACACCGTCCTCGAGTGGCCTTGACGAGGCGTTCGGCGACATCGCATCTCGAGTCGTCGACCTCTACGGCGACAGAGCGGAGATCGCAGCGCGGGCCGACGAGGCAACTGCCGGTCTTCGGCCGGCCGAACCTGTCTGGCATCTGGCCACGGTGGGGGTCGCGCCGCATTCACAGGGGCGAGGGCTCGGTGCAGCTGTGCTCGAGCCGGGGCTAGCGGCCGCGCAGTTGGAAGGGCACGTCGCCTACCTGGAGACCTCGTCCCCGGCGAACGTCTCGTTCTATGAACGACTCGGGTTCGAGGTGGCCGGGAAGGTGTCTTTGCCCGACGACGGCCCGGAGGTGTGGGCGATGACTTGTGGAAGGTGAATCCCGCATCTCCTTGTCTCGTACTAAGTTGTCCGAGGGGAGTGGTGTCAGGACGCTGGCGCCGGGAACGGGGGACTCACAGTGACTTATCGCCTGGAAGCCGAGAAGTGTGTGATCGAGGGCGTCGGCAAGACGTTGGCCGGGTGTTCGGACGCCACGCGGGCGCTCTGGTCGGGCAGCGCGGGATTCGCTGACGCAGCTGCCGCGATGCCTGGATCAGCGTTCAGCGCCGCTTGTGCCGGCAAGGACGACGTCATTCGTACCCTTCTTGGACGCGCGGCCGCTCGCATGGACGCGGTGTCGCAGACGTGCTATCAGGTTGCCACCGAGTTCGCCGATACCGATGGAGAGTTGGCGAGCGGTTT
The DNA here is from genome assembly GCF_001942325.1 of Gordonia sp. CNJ-863. Classification (NCBI taxonomy): domain Bacteria; kingdom Bacillati; phylum Actinomycetota; class Actinomycetes; order Mycobacteriales; family Gordoniaceae; genus Gordonia; species Gordonia sp. CNJ-863. The sequence goes on along the minus strand of NZ_MKKG01000022.1, from coordinate 188,468 downwards.
CCGAGCCATTTCCGTGTTCTGATGAGCCGACCGACTCGATCGACGGTCAACAGCTGGGATGTGATGGTCCTGCTCCAGTCCGCGAGTTCGCTGGAGACAACAGCTGAGAACCTACGAACCCAGACCAAGACGATGGCCGACGCACCGATGAACGTGACGGGCTGGTCGGGCGAATCCAGGCGCGCGTGCGAAGACCGTACGACGTCTGACCGAGACGAGATCAACAAGCTCGGCACCGAACTCAGCGCGGCCGCAAGGGTGCTGCACGACACCGCCGCCGCGATCAGCCCCAATCGCAGCACTGCGCTGACGAAAGCGCTCGGCCTTGAACTCGACAAGTTCAGCGTCTCGGACGACTGGACCGTGCGCGACGCTCGTGACTACGCGTCAGAGTTGGGCGGAGTGGAGGCCGGAAGCGCGGCCGAACAGTCGATCCTGAATGATCAGGCCACACGTGCAGAAGAGGCGAAGACAGCGACGCTGTCGCTACAGTCGCTCGCGGACGAGATCGGGGAAGACGACCGGAACGGTGCACGCGCGCTGAATGTGGTCTTCGGCAATGCAGAGATCAATGCTCCGCTCAGCTCGAGCTTTTCCGCAGGACAAGCAAGCCGCGATGTCCAGGCGATCATGAGGGGGAACGCGACGCCTGATCAGAAGGAGCGGTTCTACCGAGCGACCAGCCTGACACCTGAGCAGCGCGCGGCACTGGCGAGGGGTGACGATGCTGTCATCCCGAAAGAGCAGTTCGATTATCTAAAGGCCACCTACACCCCCATCTGGGGACAGAATGCGGATGGGTCCGCGCCCTATTCTCTCGACGCGTTGAAGCGTTTCGGAGACGAATACAGTGGTGCGGAACGGCTGAAGCTCAAGAACGCGCTCGGTGACGGTATCTACATGCTCGGCAACCCGAGTCTGCGGACGGACCAGCAGGTCGAGCCGGCGTTCCTTGCTGGGCCGCTGCAGCAGATGGGATTGGCGCCGGGGCCGAAGTTCGTAGGCGGCGGGATACATCAGCTATCCACGCCTGTCCGTGAGGTGTTGACCAGTCCTGCATCGAGCAAAGGTCAACTTAGCCTGCCCGATGCCTCCGCGCATTCAGGCGGCGACAAGCTGATCAATGATCTGAAGACTTACAAGGATCTCAAGTCCTTGATGGACATCATTGAAAATAGGTCCGACGACGGCGAAGGCACCTACGGTTCGAAGTCGGTGCAACTGGGCAGCGACGTCGATCGAGCGCTGATAGCTCGCGCTGGTGAGATCGCCAGTGGTACACAGGAAATGTACGTCACCGACCTCAGGACTATGGGGCACAGCAACATTTCGAAGCATGAGGTCGAAGATCTCCTCATACGAATGCTGGACGTTAGCGGGTCTGACCATATTGCGGTGCATGATGCGGTAATGGCTTCCACTGGGAAGGCTGCTGGCGGACCAGCATTGCTCGCGTACGACATCGATGGCAATCAGGGTTCTCTGAAAGATGCGGAAACGCTGAAGAATCTCATGACCTTCGATTGGACAGACGGCGCTGGTCATAAGGACGCGGGCGTCAATCGGCTGTTCAACTGGATGCCCGGCGCTGCTTATGGCGACGAGGCATCGTCTGTGGAGCAGTTGATGGATAACGAGCGTGCTGGAAAGATTGCTACAGAGCTAACCAAGTACTTTGGTGCGAACAAGGATTCGTTGATCGATATCAGTGCTGATGACAAGCGGGCATTGGGTGAACTGAACCCAGAGCTTGCACGGACACTCGCTGCCGCTATCGGTCCGCACACGGCGGTGATGGGCGGTGCGGACGCGGGTCTCTTTGGATCGTCGGGTGTATCGGAGGTAACCGGAGCAGAACTGAAGGCAATGTTCCAGATTCTAAATTCAGACGCTGAGGCTGGAAAAATAGTGAATTCGCTGACCGCGCTTCAGGTCGACATCCTTCAGGAAGAGTTTGGTAGAGACCACAATGACTACGGTCTTGGTGAGATCGCCGGCCGCATAGAGGGGGCGATGATCGGTGGGCTGGATTCACACATCCAAGAGACATTCGAAGATAAACGCTATGAAGCAGCTAAGGATGCTGCTCGGGCGGGAGCGCTCTTCGAGAGCGCTACGGCCCTCCTGAAGGTGACCGGCTTGAATCCGGTGGTCAGCGCACTGATCGACGGGACCGCGGCGGAAGTCAAGTTGGAACTCTTCGGACTACCCAAAGATCCCGACACGATAATCACCGACGAAGATACTGCAAAACTACGCCATGATGTCTATAACTCGGAGATTCAGCCCAACGCCAAGTATGTGCAGGTCCTTGAAGGGTATTTCAGGACCCACACGGATCTGGTCGATCAACCTGAATTTCGGAAATTGTTTGTCGGGCAGGAGGTCGATTTCGAAGAGATGAGACGAACCGGAGAAATGCCACCAGTGTCTCACGATAGCGCCGCAGCTACGTACATCCAGCAGTTACTTGAGTCTGACATGAGTTCCTTCGTGAACCGTCATAATGAGAATCACCACCATGCATACGGTCAGAAGTAGTCTGGTGCTTAAAGGCCACGGTTTTCTGACTGGGGTGTTGTGTACTCTGCTCACGCTTTGTGTCGCGTGCGGACCATCTCCGAACACCGGTGGTGATTCGACAAGTTCGTCGCAGCCGTCGGTGGCGGATCGGTTGCCTCCGAGGCTGCAGACCTCGTATCGATGGTTCGAAACTGATGTCCTTGACCTGGCGAGTTCGGAAGGAACGTTTGTACGCGCTTACACGGAGTCGTTCGAGTTGTCTTTTGAGGGCCAGTCTCCGCAATGGGGCTATCCCGGATTTGTCGAGGCCTCGCCGTCAGACATCGACGAGAAGGTCACATTCGTGCCCAGTGAGAGTTCGCACAATGATGTGGTGAGCACTTTGTTCTTCCGTCCACTGCGCCGAGTGGACGATGGTCCGAATGTGCGCATTGTGTTGTGCCGTAGTGAGATCTTCTCGATCGCTCCCAGTGCCCGGGGCGGTTCGCAGGAGTGGCGAAACGTGCACGCGCAATGGGGATTTCCTGTCACGATCGATCTCACGAAGTCCGGTGACGTTCTGCCACCCGCAGACCAAGCGGGCCCGGCGCCGGCGCCGTACCGTTCGGTGTTCGGCAGTTGGAAGGTGACGGATTTCGAGAGGCTCGGAGTCCGGCCGGAGAACTCTGCAGACATTGTCGCGTGCGACGCGTTGCCTGACAATCCTGACATTCCACGGATCGACATGTACTCCGGTCCAGACCCGGTGCCGACGCTTCCGTCTTACCCCGGGTGGCCGGCCAACGGAGTCTGAGACACCCGGACGCTTTCGTCCGCACCGACCCTCTCGCCCTACACTTGTCCACCATGTGCACCGCTGGTAACGCGCCGATGATCGCCCCGTCCATCTTGTCCGCGGACTTCGCGAATCTCGCCGACGAGGCGGCTGCTGTTGCCAAGCCCGGTGCCACCCGCGCCGACTGGCTGCACGTCGACGTCATGGACAACCACTTCGTGCCGAACCTGACGCTGGGTCTGCCGATTGTGGAGAGCCTGCTGAAGGCGACCGACATCCCGCTCGACTGTCACCTGATGATCGACAACCCCGACCGCTGGGCGCCGCCGTACGCCGAGGCCGGCGCCCACAACGTCACGTTCCATGCGGAGGCCACCGAGAATCCGATCGCCGTGGCCCGCGACATCCGTGCTGCCGGTGCGAAGGCCGGTCTGTCGATCAAGCCGGGCACCGCGCTCGAGCCTTACCTGGAGATCCTCCGCGACTTCGACACCCTGCTGATCATGAGCGTCGAGCCGGGCTTCGGCGGACAGAAGTTCATGCCCGAGGTCCTCGAGAAGGCCCGCGCCATCCGCAAGTTCATCGACGCAGAGGACTTGACGCTGCTCGTCGAGATCGACGGCGGCATCAACGCCGACACGATCGAAGAGGCCGCCGAGGCGGGAATCGACTGCTTCGTCGCCGGATCGGCCGTCTACGGCGCCGCCGACCCCGGCCAGGCCGTCGCCGCCCTGCGGGAGTCCGCCGCGACCGCACGCGCCCACAGCGACATCTGACCCGCCACATGGACATCGTCGCCGCCATGGACCGCGCCGTCGAGGCGTCGTTTGCGGCCATGGGTGTCAGCTCGCCCAATCCGCCGGTCGGAGCGGTGATCCTGACCGCCGACGGCGCCGTCGCCGGTGTCGGCGCGACCCAACCGCCGGGCGGCCCGCACGCCGAGGTCATGGCCTTGCGCGCAGCGGGTGAAGCCGCGCGGGGCGGTACCGCGATCGTCACGCTCGAACCCTGCAACCACACCGGACGCACCGGGCCGTGCTCGCAGGCGCTCATCGAGGCCGGCGTCGCCGAGGTCCACTACGCGGTCAGCGATCCCAACCCCGTCGCCGCGGGTGGCGCCGACACTCTTCGGGCCGCCGGCATCCGGGTGACCGGGGGAGTCGCGGTCGACGCCGTGGAGAACGGTCCGCTGCGTCCGTGGCTCACCCGTCAGCGGCTCGGGCGGCCGATGGTCACCGCCAAGATCGCGGCGGGCATCGACGGCCGGATCGCCGCACCCGACGGCACCAGCCAGTGGATCACCGGGCCGGCGGCCCGCGACCACGCCCACCAGCAGCGTTCACGCCTCGACGCCATCGTCATCGGCACCGGCACGGCCCTCGCCGACAACCCGACCCTCACCGCCCGCACCGCCGATGGCGGGCTGTACCCGCATCAGCCGGCACGTGTGGTGCTCGGGCACCGCGACCTGCCTGCCGACGCCAACGTCCGCGGCGACACCGGAGGACCGCTGGTCTGCGTCGACTCCCACGACCCGGCCGACGTCCTCGCAGCCCTGCCCGACGCGCTCTGGGTCCTGGTGGAGGGCGGCCCGCACATCCTCGGCGCCTTCTTCGCCGCCGACTTCGTCGACGAGGTCCACGCCTACGTCGCGCCGATGGTGCTGGGCGCCGGACGCAGTTCCGTCGAGATCCCGGGAGTCACCACTCTGGACGACGCCAGACGGTTCGAAACCCGCGAGGTCACGACGCTCGGAAGTGACATCTTGATCGCACTCGACCGCTCATCGCGGGCATCGGCGCAGGACTGAGCGGGGCGAGATGCACGACACACCGGCGGCGATCTGTTTCGCTCAGCGAAATTCCAATGCGACTCCGTTCTCGCGTCGTGCTAGCGTCGATACCACCAGTTCTCGGGGCGGGGTGAGATTCCCCACCGGCGGTGATGAGGGTGCTACGGACATGCACCTTCCAGCCCGCGAGCGCCTGTCGGAAGACAGGGACAGCAGATTCGGTGAGAATCCGAAGCCGACGGTCATAGTCCGGATGCGAGAGAACAGGCGACACAGTGCCGCCCTGTCTGCTCCGAGCGAGCAGGAGGAGTGCGTGTTCACCGGAATCGTGGAGGAACTCGGCGTCATCGCCGACCGCGAGGATCTCTCTGATGCAGCCCGCTTCACCGTGCGGGGACCCATCGTCACCGCCGATGCCGGCCACGGCGACTCCATCGCGGTCAACGGCGTGTGTCTGACCGTCGTCGACCTCCGACCGGGCGAGTTCACCGTCGACGTGATCGGCGAGACGCTTCGTCGCAGCTCCCTGTCCGACCTCGCCGCGGGCAGCACCGTCAATCTCGAACGCGCCATGCCCGCGAACGGGCGTTTCGGCGGCCACATCGTGCAGGGCCACGTCGACGGGACCGGTCGCGTCCTGTCCGTGAGCCCCTCGGAGAACTGGACCGTCGTGCGCATCGGCGTGCCGGCGAAGCTCACCCGCTACCTCGTCGAGAAGGGTTCGATCACCGTCGACGGTGTGTCGCTGACCGTCTCGTCCGTCGGCGGCTCGGGTGACGATTCGTGGTTCGAGATCTCCCTGATCCCCACCACCCTCAACGAGACCAACCTCGGTGCCACCAAGCCCGGCACCGTGGTCAACCTCGAGGTCGACGTGATCGCGAAGTACGTCGAACGTCTGCACCTCGGAAACACCCAAGATGTCCCTGCGCTTGATGTCACCGGGACGAAATGAGGACAGCGGGCGAAATGAGCACAACGAGTGAGGTTCTGATGAGCGAATCGCCGCGTGATGATGACGACGCGACCACCGACGAACGAGTCCAGCTCGACTCGATCGAACGGGCCATCGCCGACATCGCCGCCGGCAAGGCGGTCGTCGTGGTCGACGACGAGGACCGGGAGAACGAGGGCGACCTGATCTTCGCGGCCGAGAAGGCCACCCCGGAGCTCGTCGCCTTCATGGTCCGCTACACCTCGGGCTACCTGTGCGTCCCGCTCGACGGCGACGCCTGCGACCGCCTCGGTCTGCCCCCGATGTACTCGATGAACCAGGACAAGCACGGCACCGCCTACACCGTGACCGTCGACGCCCGTGAGGGCATCGGCACCGGTATCAGCGCCTCGGACCGCGCCACCACCATGCGTCTGCTCGCCGACCAGGAGGCCACCGCCGGTGACTTCACGCGTCCCGGCCACGTCGTCCCGTTGCGCGCCAAGGAGGGCGGCGTGCTGCGTCGTCCCGGCCACACCGAGGCCGCCGTCGACCTGGCCCGGCTCGCCGATCTCGCGCCGGCCGGCGTCATCTGCGAGATCGTCAGCCAGAAGGACGTGGGCTCGATGGCCCGCTCCGACGAGCTGCGCGTCTTCGCCGACGAGCACGACCTCGCCATGATCTCGATCGCCGACCTCATCGCGTGGCGTCGTCGCCACGAGAAGCACGTCGTGCGCGTCGCCGATGCCCGGATTCCGACCCGTCACGGCGACTTCCGCGCAGTCGGCTACTCCAGCGTCTACGACGACGTCGAGCACGTCGCCCTGGTGAAGGGCGACGTCTCCAGCGACGACGGACACGACGTCCTCGTCCGCGTGCACTCGGAGTGCCTGACCGGCGACGTCTTCGGCTCGCTGCGCTGCGACTGCGGTCCGCAGCTCGACGCCGCGATGGAGATGGTGGCCGAAGAAGGCCGCGGCATCATCCTGTACATGCGCGGCCATGAGGGTCGCGGCATCGGCCTGCTGCACAAGCTGCAGGCCTATCAGCTGCAGGACGCCGGCGCCGATACCGTCGACGCAAACCTGGAACTGGGTCTGCCCGCCGACTCCCGCGACTACGGTCTCGGCGCCCAGATCCTCGTCGATCTCGGGGTGTCGTCGATGCGTCTGCTGACCAACAACCCGGCCAAGCGCGTCGGCCTCGACGGTTACGGCCTGCACATCGTCGACCGGGTGCCGATGCCGGTGCGCGCCAACGCCGAGAACCTGCGCTACCTTCGCACCAAGCGCGACCGGATGGGACACGACCTCGTGGGTCTCGACGATCACGCACATACCGGCGACGACGCATCTGAAGGAGCCCCTGCATGAGTGGTCACGGAGAACCGACCCTCGAACTCGCCGATGCCGGCAAGCTCCGGCTGGCGATCGTGTCGTCGCAGTGGCACGAGAAGATCTGTGGCGCACTGCTCGACGGCGCGGTCCGCGCGGCCCACGAGAACGGTGTCACCGAGCCGACCATCGTGCAGGTCGCGGGCGCCATCGAGTTGCCGGTCATCGTGCAGGCGCTGGCCCGCACCCACGACGCCGTCGTCGCGCTCGGCGTCGTGATCAAGGGTGAGACACCGCATTTCGATTACGTGTGCGACGCGGTGACCGCGGGTCTGACCCGCGTCTCGCTCGACGAGTCGACCCCGGTCGGCAACGGTGTGCTGACCACGCTCACCGAGGAGCAGGCCATCGCCCGCGCGGGCTTACCCGGTTCGACCGAGGACAAGGGCGCGCAGGCGACCGTCGCCGCACTGGCGTCGGCCCTGACCCTACGCGCGCTGGCACGCGGTGAGGCCCTGCCGAGCACGGTCGGAGGAGCATCGGCGTGACCTCCCCTCGATGGGACCTGGTCTATCGGCCGCGCAGGCTGCCCCGCTGGGCGATCGTCGCGGCCGTGATCGTGATGGCCATCCACATCACCTTCGGGCTGCTGCTGACGATCGAGGACGTCGGGGTCCGCAACCTCGGCAGCTCCGACCAGGTCGCGATCATCCTCATCGGTGTTCTCTTCACCGGCGCCATCCTGCTGTTGACCCGTCCGCGGCTGCGGGTGGGCGCCGAGGGTGTCGAGGTGCGCAACCTGGTGCCCACTCGACTCTTCACCTGGGACCAGGTACTCGGACTGACCTACCCGGAAAAAGGCTTCGGCGCCTGGCTGCTGTTCCCGTCCGACGAACACATCACCGTGCTGGCTGTGCAGGCGAACGACGGGCCGCAGGCCGTCGAGGCGATGGCCCGGTTCCGCGAGCTCGAAGAGCGCTATCGCGGGACCGTCCGACCCGCCAACTAGCCTGGAACACGTGGCCGACCCGACTACCTACCGTCCTGCTCCCGGAACCATCCCGACCGATCCCGGGGTGTACAAGTTCCGTGACGAGCACGGTCGTGTCATCTACGTGGGCAAGGCCAAGAACCTCCGGTCGCGTCTGACGTCGTACTTCGCCGACATCGCCTCGCTGCACCCGCGCACCCGTCAGATGGTGACGACGGCGGCGTCGGTGGAGTGGACCGTCGTGGGCACCGAGGTCGAGGCACTTCAGCTCGAATACAACTGGATCAAGGAGTTCGATCCGCGGTTCAACGTCCGCTATCGCGACGACAAGAGCTACCCGATGCTCGCCGTGACCCTCAACGAGGAGTACCCGCGGCTGTTCGTCTACCGCGGACCCCGCCGCCGTGGCGTGCGCTACTTCGGGCCGTACGCGCATGCGTGGGCGATCCGCGAGACCGTCGACCTGCTGACGCGGGTGTTCCCGGCGCGCACCTGCTCGGCGGGCGTGTTCAAGCGGCACCGCCAGATCGACCGGCCGTGTCTGCTCGGCTACATCGACAAGTGCTCCGCGCCCTGTATCGGCCGGGTCGACGCCGAGGAACACCGCGAGATCGTCGAGGACTTCTGCGACTTCCTCGCCGGCCGCACCGACCTGCTGATCCGCAAGCTCGAACGTGACATGTCCGCTGCGGCCGAGGATCTCGATTTCGAACGCGCGGCCCGCCTGCGCGACGACATCGGCGCCCTCCGACGCGCCATGGAGAAGCAGGCCGTGGTTCTCGGCGACGGCACCACCGCCGACGTCGTCGCGATCGCCGGAGACGACCTCGAGGTGTCGGTACAGGTTTTCCACGTGCGCGACGGACGCGTCCGCGGTCAGCGCGGGTGGGTCGTCGAACGCAGCGACAACGGGACCGACGGCGACGTCATCGGCGAGTTCATCACCCAGTTCTACGGTGCGCAGGTCGATTTCGACGCCACCGTCGACGTCGGCGAGGACCGCGCGCACGGCGAATCGGTCCCGCGCGAGGTCCTGGTCCCCGAATTGCCCGCCAACGCAGCCGAACTCGAGGAGTGGCTGTGCGGACTGCGGGGGAGCAGGGTCACCCTGCGTGTACCGCAGCGCGGCGACAAGAAGGCGCTGTTCGAGACCGTCGCCCGGAACGCGGGGGAGGCGCTCACCCAGCACAAGCTCCGACGCGCCGGTGACCTCACCACCCGGTCGGCCGCCCTCACCGAACTGCAGGAGAACCTGATGCTCGACCAGGCGCCGCTGCGCATCGAGTGCGTCGACATCTCGCATGTGCAGGGCACCGACGTCGTGGCTTCTCTCGTCGTCTTCGAGGACGGTCTGCCGCGCAAGTCCGACTACCGCCACTACGCGATCCGCCATGCCGCCGGCGACGGCCACTCCGACGACGTCGCATCGATCGCCGAGGTCACCCGCCGCCGCTTCCTCCGGCATCGCGCCGACCGTGACGCACCGCCGCCCGAGTCGGGGGAGGTCGACGCCGAACCGCAGACCTCTGCGCAGCCGCGGAAGTTCGCGTACCCGCCCAATCTGTTCGTCGTCGACGGCGGTGCGCCTCAGGTGCATGCCGCGGCGGCGGTTCTCGACGAGCTCGGTGTCACCGACGTCTCGGTGATCGGACTCGCCAAACGCCTCGAGGAGGTGTGGGTGCCCGGTGAGGACGACCCGATGATCCTGCCGCGCAGCAGCCAGGCGCTGTTCCTGCTGCAACGTGTGCGCGACGAGGCGCACCGGTTCGCCATCACCTTCCACCGCAGCAAGCGCAGCAAGCGGATGACCGCGTCGGCGCTCGACGGCATCCCGGGTCTCGGCAAGACACGACGCACCGCGCTGGTGACCCACTTCGGGTCGGTCGCGCGTCTGCGTGAGGCATCCTTGGAGGAGATCGCCGAGGTCCCCGGGATCGGCCTCACCACCGCCCGTGCGGTGCAGACCGCGCTCGGCGGTGGCACTGTTGCGGAGACGGTGTCGCCGGTACCGGGCGAGACGGTGAACGAGGCGGAGATGACGGTGGTGACCGGTGACGCGGGACGAGGTGTCGATGAGTGAGCGGGCCGAGGCCGAACACGACGAGCAGTTGACCGGAGGCGTGCGGAACGACGGGGTACCGGACGGACTCACCGTCCTGTTCGTGACCGGCATGTCCGGCGCGGGCCGCTCCACGGCGGCCAACGTGCTCGAGGACGACGGCTGGTACGTCGCGGACAACGTTCCGCCGTCACTGATCTCGACGATGGTCGGGATGGTGCGGGAGAGCGACCCGACGATCACCCGTCTCGCGATGGTGTTGCGCGCATCCGGCCCCGACCTCGCCCACGAACTCGAACAGCTGCGGGACAACCTCGAGGAGTCGGGGATTCGTACCCGGCTGCTGTACCTCGACGCGAGCGAGGAGGCGCTGGTCCGTCGCTTCGAGCAGGTGCGTCGCCGACACCCGTTGCAGGGCAAGGAAACTCTCATCGAGGGCATCGCCCGGGAACGCGCGATCCTGGCGCCGATCAAGAACGTCGCCGACCTCGTCGTGGAGACCTCGGCGCTGACCGCGGCCAAGCTCCGCTCCGTGGTGGAGGGTGTGTCGCCGGGAGACACCGAACCGCGGCTGAGCATCGCGGTGCAGTCCTTCGGCTTCAAGTACGGACTGCCCATCGACTCCGATCTCGTCGCCGACGTGCGGTTCCTGCCCAACCCCCACTGGATCGACGAGCTGCGCGACCACAACGGGCAGGAGGCGGCGGTCCGCGACTACGTCCTCGGCCAGCCCGACGCCGGCGACTTCCTCGACCTGTACACCGACCTGGTGTCCATCGTCGGTCGTGGCTACCTGCGAGAAGGTAAGCGCTACATGACGATCAGCGTCGGCTGCACCGGCGGTAAACATCGAAGTGTTGCCATCTCCGAGGAGCTCGCACGGCGTCTCCGCAAAGCCGTCGACGACTCCGGCGTGGCCACCTACGACGTGCGCGTGATGCACCGCGATCTGGGGCGCGAATGACCCAGGAGATCGTCGACCCCAAGATCGTCGCGCTGGGTGGCGGCCACGGCCTGTACGCGACGCTGACCGCGATGCGTTACCTGAGTACCGACATCACCGCGGTGGTGACGGTCGCCGACGACGGGGGATCGTCGGGCCGCCTGCGTGCCGAACTCGGCCTCATCCCGCCGGGAGACCTGCGAATGGCCCTGGCCGCGTTGATGTCCGCGCCCAAGGCGCTCGAGGACTTCCAGACCGCGGGTGACCCCGACACCCGTCGACGCCACGAACTGTGGGCCGAGGTGCTGCAGCACCGCTTCGGCGGTCGCGGCGCGCTCGCCGGACACCCCATCGGCAATCTGATGCTCGCGGGGCTCACCGAGGTCCTCGGTGACACGGTGGCCGCGCTGCAGGAACTCCGGTCGATGTTCGGGATCGTCGGGCAGGTGCTGCCCATGTCGACCGTCCCGCTCGACATCGAGGCCGACGTGTCAGGACTCGAGGCGGACCCGCGCATCAGCCGGGAGATCCGCGGACAGGTCGCGGTGGCGACGACGCCCGGCAAGGTGCGTCGCGTGCGGCTGATCCCCGAGGAACCGCCCTCCTGCGAGAGTGCCGTCGAGGCAATCGAATCCGCCGATCTGGTGATGCTCGGACCCGGCTCCTGGTTCTCCAGCGTGATCCCGCACGTGCTGGTGCCCGAGCAACTCAAGGCGTTGCAGCGCACCGCCGCCCGCAAGGTGCTGGTGGTCAACCTCGCACCCGAACCGGGGGAGACCCCGGGGTTCTCGGTGGAGCGGCATCTGCACGTCCTGCACGCCCACGCCGACACCTTCCGCGTCGACAACGTCCTGGTCGACGCGTCGTCGGTGCCCGCCGGACGCGAACGCGAGCACCTCGTGCGCGCGGCCGGACTCTTCGGCGCCGAACTGAACGTCGGCGATGTCGCGGTGCCCGGCCGCCAGGTCCATGACCCGGCGAAAGTCGCCGCCGTGGTGAACGAACTGTGCGAAGGTGAATCGAACCGTTACGCTGACCGGGCCGACGCCTGACCCAGGCGATGATTCGGCGTTTTCTCGAGGGACGTGTGGGCAGTTGACAGGAGGACAGGGACCGGTGGCGATGACGGCAGCGGTGAAAGACGAGCTGAGTCGCCTGACGGTGACCCAGGTGAGTTGCCGGAGAGCCGAGGTGTCGGCCCTGCTGCGTTTTGCCGGCGGCCTGCACATCGTGGCGGGCCGCGTCGTCGTGGAGGCCGAGGTCGACATGGGCAATGTCGCGCGGCGCCTACGACGCGAGATCCACGACCTGTTCGGCTACGGCTCCGACGTCCACGTCCTGCGAAGCGGCGGCCTGCGCAAGTCGGCCCGCTACATCGTGCGCATCACCAAGGACGGTGAGGGACTCGCCCGGCAGACCGGCTTGCTCGATCTGCGTGGCCGGCCGGTGCGCGGCCTCCCGGCCCAGGTGGTCGGCGGTAGCGTCGCCGACGCCGAAGCCGCTTGGCGCGGTGCGTTTCTCGCCCACGGTTCGTTGACCGAACCAGGACGCTCGTCGGCGCTCGAGGTCAGCTGCCCCGGACCCGAGGCCGCGTTGGCGCTCGTCGGCGCCGCCCGTCGCCTCGGTGTGACCGCGAAGGCGCGCGAGGTCCGCGGCGCCGACCGCGTCGTCATCCGCGACGGCGAGGCGATCGGCGCGCTGCTCACCCGGATGGGCGCCCACGACACCCGCCTGGTCTGGGAGGAACGCCGCATGCGCCGCGAGGTGCGCGCGACCGCGAACCGCCTCGCCAACTTCGACGACGCCAACCTCCGGCGCTCGGCCCGCGCGGCGGTCGCTGCGGCCGCCCGCGTCGAACGCGCCTGGAGATCCTCGGTGACGAGGTCCCCGACCATCTCATCGCGGCCGGACAGCTGCGCATCACCCATCGGCAGGCCTCTCTGGAGGAGCTCGGCCAGCTCGCCGACCCGCCGATGACCAAGGACGCCGTCGCCGGACGCATCCGCCGGCTGTTGTCGATGGCTGACAAGAAAGCTCGCCAGGACGGCATCCCGGACACCGAATCGGCGGTCACCTCAGAGCTGCTCGACGAGGCCTAGGGACCTGCGGTGTGCCGGACCGAACCCGGCCTACTAGGCTGAAGTCGGCGTGTGCGGACCGGGGGTCACCCCTGTGTGCCATCGGTGACCGCTCACGGCGCGGCCAGCAGGGCTTGACCCACAGGCCTGACCATGAATACCGCTAAGGAGCACAACTGTGACTGTTCGGGTAGGCGTCAACGGATTCGGCCGGATCGGCCGCAACTTCTTCCGTGCCGTCGAAGCGCAAAAGGCTTTGGGCACCACTGACATCGAGATCGTCGCGGTCAACGACCTCACCGACAACGCGACTCTCGCGCACCTGCTGAAGTTCGACTCGATCCTCGGCCGTCTGCCCGAAGACGTCAGCCTCGAAGGCGACGACACCATCGTGGTGGGCGACAAGAAGATCAAGGCGCTCGAGGTCAAGGAAGGCCCCGCAGCCATCCCGTGGGGCGACCTGGGCGTGGACGTCGTCGTCGAGTCGACCGGCATCTTCACCGCACGCGCCAAGGCCCAGGGCCACCTGGACGCCGGCGCCAAGAAGGTCATCATCTCGGCCCCCGCCTCGGATGAGGACATCACCATCGTCATGGGCGTCAACGACGACAAGTACGACGGCAGCCAGAACATCATCTCCAACGCCTCGTGCACCACGAACTGCCTCGGCCCGCTGGCCAAGGTCCTCAACGACGAGTTCGGCATCGTCAAGGGCCTCATGACCACGATCCACGCCTACACCCAGGATCAGAACCTGCAGGACGGCCCGCACAAGGACCTGCGCCGCGCACGTGGTGCCGCGATCAACATCGTGCCGACCTCGACCGGTGCCGCCAAGGCCATCGGCCTGGTCCTCCCGGAGCTGAAGGGCAAGCTCGACGGTTACGCCCTGCGCGTGCCGATCCCCACCGGCTCGGTCACCGACCTCACCGCGCAGCTGGCCAAGCAGGCCACCGCCGAGGAGATCAACGCCGCGCTCAAGGCTGCCGCCGAGGGTCCGCTCAAGGGCATCCTCAAGTACTACGACGCCCCGATCGTCTCCTCCGACATCGTCACCGACCCGCACAGCTCGCTGTTCGACGCCGGCCTGACCAAGGTCATCGACGATCAGGCCAAGGTCGTGTCCTGGTACGACAACGAGTGGGGCTACTCGAACCGCCTCGTCGACCTCATCGGACTCGTCAGCAAGTCTCTCTAGTCCACTCGTCGTACAACGAAAGAGGAGTCAACGCCTCATGGGTGTTCCCACTCTGAAGAACCTTCTGGAAGAGGGTGTTTCGGGTCGCGGAGTGCTGGTCCGTTCGGATTTCAACGTCCCGCTCGACGGGTCGACGATCACCGATCCGGGTCGCATCCTCGCCTCGCTGCCCACCCTCAACGCGCTGATCGACGCCGGCGCCAAGGTGATCATCACCGCCCACCTGGGTCGGCCGAAGGGCGAGCCGGATCCGAAGTTCTCGCTCGCGCCCGTCGCGGCGCGGCTCGGCGAAGAACTCGGTCGCAACGTGCAGCTCGCCGGTGACGTCGTCGGCACCGACGCGCTCGCCCGCGCCGAGGGTCTCACCGACGGTGACGTCCTGCTCCTGGAGAACATCCGCTTCGATCCGCGGGAGACCTCCAAGGACGACGCCGAGCGCGAGAGGCTGGCCAAGGCCCTCGTCGAACTCGTCGGCGAGGACGGCGCGTTCGTCTCGGACGGCTTCGGAGTGGTCCACCGCAAGCAGGCATCGGTCTACGACGTCGCCAAGCTGCTCCCGCACTACGCGGGAGAGCTGGTGGCGGCCGAGGTCGACGTCCTGTCGAAGCTCACCGAAGAGGTGACCCGTCCCTACGCGGTCGTCCTCGGTGGCTCGAAGGTCTCCGACAAGCTCGGGGTCATCGAGGCGTTGGCTCCCAAGGTCGACACGCTCGTCATCGGTGGCGGCATGGCCTTCACCTTCCTGGCCGCACAGGGCCATTCGGTGGGCACCTCGCTGCTGCAGGAAGACCAAATCGACGTCTGCAAGAGCCTGCTCGAGCGCTTCGGCGACGTCATCCACCTGCCGGTCGACGTCGTGGTGGCCGACAAGTTCGCCGCCGACGCGGAGGCGAAGACCGTCGCCGCCGACGCCATCCCGGACGGCTGGATGGGACTCGACATCGGACCGGAGTCGGTGAAGCGATTCACCGCGGTCCTCTCGGGCGCCCAGACGATCTTCTGGAACGGTCCGTCCGGCGTCTTCGAGTTCGAGAAGTTCTCGGCCGGCACCCGCGGTGTCGCCGAGGCCATCGCCGGTGCGACCGGCAACGGTGCGTTCACCGTGGTCGGTGGCGGCGACTCGGCTGCCGCGGTGCGGACCCTGGGTCTGCCCGACTCGGACTTCTCGCACATCTCCACCGGAGGTGGCGCATCGCTGGAGTACCTCGAAGGCAAGGAACTCCCCGGACTGAAGGTGCTGGAGAGCTGAGCCATGGCAACTCGTAAACCGCTCATCGCGGGCAACTGGAAGATGAACCTGAACCACCTCGAGGCCATCGCGCTGGTTCAGAAGATCGCCTTCGCCCTGCCGGCGAAGTACTTCGACAAGGTCGACGTGACGGTGATCCCGCCGTTCACCGACATCCGCAGCGTGCAGACCGTCGTCGACGGCGACAAGCTGCTGCTCACCTACGGTGCGCAGGATCTGTCGCAGCACGACTCGGGTGCCTACACCGGGGAGATCAGCGGCGCCTTCCTCGCGAAGCTCGGCTGTACCTTCGTCGTCGTCGGCCACTCGGAGCGACGCACCCTGCACGGTGAGACCGACGAGATCGTGCTGGCCAAGACCAAGGCCGCGCTCAAGCACGAACTCACCCCGATCGTCTGCATCGGCGAGGGTCTCGAGATCCGCGAGGCCGGCGAGCACGTCGCGTACAACGTGGCGCAGCTCAAGGGTTCGCTGGCGGGCCTGTCGGCCGCCGAGATCGCCAAGACCGTCATCGCCTACGAGCCGGTCTGGGCCATCGGCACCGGTCGCGTGGCCAGTGCCGCCGACGCCCAGGAGGTCTGCAAGGCCATCCGCGAGACCCTCGCGGAGATCGCCGACGCGGAGACCGCGGCCTCGGTCCGCATCCTCTACGGCGGTTCGGTGAACGCCAAGAACGTCGGCGACATCGTCGGCCAGACCGACGTCGACGGAGCTCTCGTCGGCGGCGCGTCGTTGAAGTCCGACGAGTTCGCGACGCTGTCGGCGATCGCCGCGGGTGGCCCCTTGCCCTGACGGGTCACACCCACGCGTACACTGTGGCAGGTTGGTGTCGATTTGCGTCGGCACCACCTGCCACAGCTGTTTCTCCAGGTGTTTACGGAAGGGCGTTTCGACTCGTGACTGTGCAAGGTGCACTCGACATCGGATTGATCGTGACCAGCGTTCTGCTGATCGTGCTCGTCCTGCTGCACCGCGGCAAGGGTGGCGGTCTGTCGTCCCTGTTCGGCGGCGGTGTCCAGTCCAGCCTGTCGGGTTCGAGCGTCGTCGAACGCAACCTCGACCGGTTGACCATCTTCGTCGGCCTCATCTGGGTGATCTTCATCGTCGGCGTGGGCGTCGACATCAAACTTTCCTGAGCTGGTTTCTGCTCTGGACCTCGGGCGACGCGTGATACGCGTCGCCCGTCGCTTTCCCCGGGATGCCGGACTCCCCTGATCTCGGGATACTTGACGGCATGAGTGAAACCGCCCCCGCCAAGGGAGCCCCGGCCTCGCGTCCGTCCATCTCGATCGTCGACCACATCGTCGTCGACGACGAGGGCCGTGCACTCACCGAACCATTACGCGAGGACATCCGTCTGCTCGGCGGCATCCTCGGCGAGGTCGTCGCCGAGCATTCCGGCACGGATGTCTTCGATCTCGTCGAGTCCGCCCGGGTCGCCGCTTTCGGCGTGCGCCGCAACGAGATCGACCGCAGCGAGCTCGCCGACATGTTCGTCGACCTCGACGTCGCCACCGCGGTACCCGTCATCCGCGCCTTCAGCCATTTCGCGCTGCTGGCCAATCTGGCCGAGGACATCCACCGCGAACGCCGCCGCGCCATCCACGTGCGAGCCGGTGACCCGCCGCAGAAGTCCAGCCTGGCCGCCACCTACCGCCAGCTCGCCGACGCCGGACTCGGCGACGAGGAGGTCGGCAAGGCACTCGCCGATGCCAACGTCGTCCCCGTCATCACCGCCCACCCGACCGAGACGCGGCGTCGCACGGTGTTCGAGGCGCAGAACCGAATCACCGAGCTCATGCGCTTCCGCGGTCGCACCGAACTGACCCCCGACGAGGACGCCGAGGTCACCGAGGCGATCCGGCGCCAGATCCTCACGCTGTGGCAGACCGCTCTCATCCGTCTCGAGCGGCTGACCATCCAGGACGAGATCCGTTCGGGCCTGCGCTACTACGACGCCTCGTTCTTCGAGGTGGTGCCGGCGATCAACACCTCGGTGCGAGCCGCGCTGCGGTCGGCGTACCCGGACGCGGGTCTCGCCGACGAGCCGATGATCCGCATGGGGTCCTGGATCGGCGGCGACCGGGACGGCAACCCGTTCGTCACCGCCGAGGTCGTCACCCTGGCCACCACGCTGGCCGCCGCGACCGCGGTCGGGCACCACCTCGCCGAACTCGAGAACCTCGCGCAGGAACTGAGTATGTCGGCGCGACTGATCACCGGCACCGAGCCGCTGCTGGCACTCGCCGGCGCCGATGCCGACGACCCCGGTGTCGACGAGCCGTTCCGGCTCGCGCTGCGGCACATCAGGTCCCGTCTGGCGGCGACGGCGAGGGGCATGTTCGACGACGACTTCCTCTCATCGAGCGACCTCTTCCTCGTCGACGGCAAGTCGCCGTATCACGACGCATCGGAACTCCTCGCCGACCTGGACGTCATCGACGCCGCGCTGCGGGTCAACAACGACGCCACCATCGCCGACGATCGCCTCTTGTCCCTCCGGGAGTCGGTGCGTACCTTCGGTTTCCATCTGTCCGGACTCGACCTGCGGCAGAACTCCGACATGC
This sequence comes from Gordonia sp. CNJ-863, assembly GCF_001942325.1. Classification (NCBI taxonomy): domain Bacteria; kingdom Bacillati; phylum Actinomycetota; class Actinomycetes; order Mycobacteriales; family Gordoniaceae; genus Gordonia; species Gordonia sp. CNJ-863. The sequence continues at coordinate 170,025 of NZ_MKKG01000022.1, read as the reverse complement.
ACGAGGAGGTCGTCGCCGAACTCCTGGCGTGGGCCGGCGTGCACGCCGACTACGCCTCGCTGGGGGAGGAGGAGCGCGTCGAGATCCTGTCCGCCGAGCTGCAACGCCGTCGTCCGCTGACCAGTCCCGACGCGGAACTGAGCGAACTGGCGACCAAGGAACTCGGGATCGTGCGGGCTGCTGCGAAGGCGGTCGCGACGTTCGGACCGGAAGCGGTGCCGAACTACATCATCAGCATGTGCACCTCGGTGAGTGACATGCTCGAGGCCCTGATCCTGCTGAAGGAGGCCGGTCTCTACGATCCTGGTGCGGCGGGGGAGAACTCGCCGCGCTCGACCGTCCGCGTCGTACCGCTGTTCGAGACGATCGAGGATCTGCAGCAGGGCGCCACAACGCTGCTCGCCGTTCTCGACGTGCCGTTCTACCGGGCGCTCGTGGAGTCCCAGCACGGCATGCAGGAGATCATGCTCGGCTACTCCGACTCCAACAAGGACGGCGGTTACATGGCCGCCAACTGGGCGCTGTACCGCGCCGAACTCGACCTCGTCGAGGCGGCGTCTCGGTCGGGAATCCGGTTGCGGCTCTTCCACGGTCGCGGTGGCACCGTCGGTCGCGGTGGAGGTCCCAGCTACGATGCGATCCTCGCCCAGCCGCCGGGTGCGGTCCGGGGATCGTTGCGGATCACCGAGCAGGGCGAGATCATCGCAGCCAAGTACGCCGAACCGGTGACCGCCCGCCGAAACCTGGAGACGCTGCTGGCCGCGACCATCGAGTCGTCGTTGCTCGACGTCGAAGGTCTCGGCGACGAATCGGAGTCGGCCTACGAGATCATGGACGACATCGCGGCCAGGGCACGTGCGGCGTACAGCCGTCTGGTGCACGAGACACCGGGATTCGTCGAGTACTTCACCACGTCGACGCCGCTGTCGGAGATCGGCGCCCTCAACATCGGCAGCCGCCCGGCGTCACGCAAGCAGACCGAGAAGATCTCGGATCTCCGAGCGATCCCGTGGGTGCTGTCGTGGACGCAGTCACGCGTGATGCTGCCGGGCTGGTACGGCACCGGGTCCGCGTTCGAGGAGTGGGTCGGCGACGATCCCACCCGCCTCGAGGCCCTGCAGCGCTACTACGAGAAGTGGCCGTTCTTCCGCACCGTCATGTCCAACATGGCGCAGGTGCTGGCCAAGTCCGACATGGGTCTTGCCGAGCGCTACGCACAGCTGGTTCCCGACGAGCAACTGCGCGACAAGGTGTTCGGCATGATCGTCGACGAGCACGAGCGTACGATCGCCATGTGCGCCGAGATCACCGGCACCGACGACCTGTTGCACGACAACGCAGCCCTGAAACGTTCGGTCTACAACCGTTTTCCGTACCTCGAGCCCCTCAACCTGCTGCAGGTGGAGCTGCTGCGCCGGTTCCGTGCGGGGGAGGACACCCCGCTGGTGCGCCGCGGTATCCAGCTCACCATGAACGGTCTGGCGACGGCGCTGCGGAACTCGGGTTAGCCCGGAGTGGCTGTGCTCAGCCGTAGTGGCAGACGTAGCTGACGGGGTCGGTGACCTCGATGTCGAACGAGGAGTTCCCGGGCACCGAGAACGAGTCGCCCGCGCCGTAGGAGGTCCAGTCCTCGCTGCCGGCGAGCCGCACCCGGCAGGCGCCGCTGTGGAGTTCCATGATCTCGGGTGCGCCGGTGCCGAAATTCAGTGTCGCGGGCAGGATCACACCGGCCGATTTACGGGTGCCGTCGGCGAGGTGGAACGTGTGGCTCACGCACTTGCCGTCGAAGTAGACGTTGGCGCGAGGGTCGAGGGTCACGTTCGCGTAGGTCGAGGTATCGGTCACGAGCATCGAGCCTAGCGTGAGCCCGGAATCACTTGAGCCGGGAGGCCGCGTCCTCGTCGAGGAACCAGATGGTCTCTTCGGTGCCGTGGGCACCGGCGCAAGGCCAGTCCGCCGGGTCGGCACCGTTGTGGGCAGCGACGACGGCCTCGGCCTTGTCGGCGCCGGCGACGAGGAACCAGACGTTGCGCGACCGGTTGACCACGGGCAGTGTCAAGGTGATCCGACGCGGCGGCGGCTTGGGCGAATCCTCCACGGCGACAACCGACTTCTCGGTCTCCGCGGTGGCCGCGGTGTGCGGGAAGAGTGAGTTGATGTGGCCTTCGCCGCCCATTCCCAGAAGGTGAAGATCGAACTCCGGGGCAATGCCGTCAGAGGAGCGGCCGGCCAGGATCGCCGCGTAATCGGCTGCGGCGGCGTCGATGTCGTCGCCGAACGGGCCGTCGGACGGGGCCATCGGGAAGACCCGCGACGGGTCGACCGGCACCTTGTCGAGCAGGGCTTCGCGGGCCTGTCCGGAGTTGCGTTCCGGGTCGTCGGCCGGTACGAATCGGTCGTCGCCCCAGTACAGGTCGACTCGCGACCAGTCGATCGTGCCGCTGTCGGCGGCCAGGGCCGACAGAATGCCGATCCCGTTGCTGCCGCCGGTCAGGACGATGCTCGCGACGTCGCGTTCGGCCTGTGCGCGGGTCACCAGGTCGATGAAGCGAGCGGCCGCGGTCACGACCAGTTCCTGCTTGGACTCGAAGACCAGCGTCTCGTTGGCCACGTCTTTCACTCTTTTCCGTCGGATGCAGCTGAATCGCTCTGCTGTGCGGCGTGTTCGACAGCGGCTCGCATGTCGGCTCGGAGGAGTGCCTCCTGCTCCGGTGAGATCCGCTCCACGTCGGCGACACCGGCCAACGCCGAGGCGTACACCTCGTCGACGTCGAGACGGCGCAACTCCTCGGCGATGCACACCGGCAGCGAGCGCGGCGTCATCGCGATCTTCCCGTCCGGCTTGCCGGGTGCGGTCAGGACGGCGTTGTTGCTCTCGTCGACGGCCAGCACGGTGTCGCCGTCGGTCCGGACGAGTCGAACCTCGAAGCTGCCGGTGAACCTGCGCGTGGGGACGCCCAGCGCGGACCGCAGCCAGCCGGCGAGCAGGTCGATGGCCGGACTGCGATCGGGTCCGGTCACATCGATCTCGAGGACCGGGGTGAACGGAGGACGATCGAGGGCCGAAGCGAGGATCGCCCGCCACGGGGTGAGCTGGGTCCAGGCGATGTCGGTGTCACCGGGCGAGTACCCGGCGAGACGACGTTTGAGGACGGTGTTCAGGCCGGGGTCGCGATTGGCGTCCATGATCCGGCGGCGGCCCAGCGTGCCGAGCGGATCGGATGCCGGCCGCGCGGGACCGATACTCGGCCACCAGGTGACCACCGGGGTGTCCGGCAGCAGGAAGGGGATCACCACTGCGTGTGCGTGGTCGGCCATGTCGCCGGCCAGAGACAGCACGATGACCTCCGACGCGCCGGCGTCGCCGCCGACGCGGATCTCGGCGTCCATCCGCGAACGCGCATGGCGCACACCGCGGGAGACGACGATCACGCGGCTGGGATGCTCGCGGCTCGCGGCGATCGCGGCCTCGATGGCGCCTTCGGTGGGTTCGTCGTGTTCGGCACAGACGACCAGCGTGAGCACGCGACCGCTGTTGACCGAACCCTCGGTCTCGTGGAGCGTGACCAGTCGCTTGGCGACTTCCCGGCTCGACGTGTCGGGCAGGTTGACGATCATGGACGCCTCCACTGTCGGCCATGGCGTGCGAGCATCTCGTCTGCGGACGCCGGACCCCAGGTTCCTGCCTCGTACGCTTCCGGCCGGCCGTTCTGGGCCCAGTGGTCGAGCACCGGATCGAGGATCTTCCAGGACAATTCGACTTCCTCGTTGACGGGGAAGAGTGACGGTTCCCCGAGCAGCACGTCGAGGATCAACCGTTCGTAGGCCTCCGGGGACGCCTCGGTGAACGCGGTGCCGTAACTGAAGTCCATGTTCACGTCGCGGACTTCCATGCTCGATGCGGGCACCTTGGAGCCGAACCGGAGCGTCATCCCCTCGTCGGGCTGAACGCGGATCACCAGCACGTTCTGGCTGAGTTCCTCGGTCATCGTCTGATCGAAGGGCAGATGCGGCGCCCGTTTGAAGACCAGCGCGATCTCGGTGACGCGCCGGCCGAGGCGCTTGCCGGTACGCAGGTAGAAGGGGACACCCGCCCAGCGGCGGGAGTCGACCTCCAGGGCGATCGCGGCGAAGGTCTCGGTCGTGGAGTCCTTGGCGAAGCCGGACTCCTCTTTGAGGCCGCGAACCTTCTCGCTGCCCTGCCAGCCGGCGGTGTACTGACCCCGAGCCGTGTTCTCCGACAGCGGCTCGATGTTGCGGGTGGCGGCGAGAACCTTGGCCTTCTCGGCCTGTAACTGCTTGGGCTCGAAAGAGATCGGCTCTTCCATCGCCACCAGCGCCATCAGCTGCAGCAGATGGTTCTGGATGACGTCGCGCGCCGCCCCGATGCCGTCGTAGTAGCCGGCCCGGCCACCGAGACCGATGTCCTCGGCCATGGTGATCTGGACATGGTCGACGTAGTGCGAACTCCACAGCGGATCGAACAGCTGATTGGCGAAGCGCAGCGCCAGGATGTTCTGTACCGTCTCCTTGCCGAGGTAGTGGTCGATGCGGAACACCGACGACTCCGGGAAGACGTTGTTGACGATGGCGTTGAGTTCACGGGCCGAGCCGAGGTCGTGACCGAAGGGCTTCTCGATGACCACCCGGCGCCAGCTGTCGCCGGTCTGTGCTGCGAGCCCGCTGCGCTCGAGCTGTTCACACACCGTCGGGAACGCCCCGGGCGGGATCGACAGGTAGAAGGCGTGATTGCCGTCCGTACCGCGTTCGTTGTCGAGCGACTTGAGGGTGTCGCGCAACTTGTCGAAGGCGGCGTCGTCGTCGAAATTGCCCTGCACGAAGCGGAAGCCCTCGGCGAGGCGCTCCCACACCTCCTCACGGAAGCCCGTGCGGGCGTGTTCCCGCACGGCGTCGTGCACGACCGCCCCGAAATCCTCGTCGGTCCAGTCCCGCCGGGCGAACCCGACGAGAGCGAACGACGGGGGGAGGAGGCCGCGGTTGGCGAGGTCGTAGACCGCAGGCATCAACTTCTTGCGTGCCAGGTCTCCGGTTACGCCGAAGATGACCAGACTGCACGGTCCCGCGATACGCGGGAGCCGCTTGTCCCGTGGGTCACGGAGCGGATTGGTCCAGGAGTCGGGTCCTACAGCACCGGGTCCCACTGAATCCCCGCCGACGGCCACTGTGGGATCAGCCCTTGATCGCCGCGGACAACTGCTCGGCGGTCGCGTTGAGCAGATCGTTCCACGCGTCCTCGAACTTGCTCACGCCCTCGTCCTCGAGGACCTTGAAGACATCGACCGTGTCGACGCCGAGCGCCGCGATCTTGTCGAAGACCTCCTGCGACTCCTGCGCGAGACCGATGATCGAGCCGGTGTTCACCCAACCGTGGTCGGCGAAGGCGTCCATCGTCTTGCCCGGCATGGTGTTGACCGTGTTGGGTGCGACGAGCTCGCTGACGTACAGGGTGTCGGGGTAGTCCGGGTTCTTCACGCCGGTCGACGCCCAGAGCGCGCGCTGCGGACGGGCGCCGTGGGCGAGCAGATCGGGGAAGCGCGACTCGACCTCGAACACCTGCTGGTAGGCCGAGTAGGCCAGGCGGGCGTTGGCCAGTGCCGCCTTGCCCTTGAGCTCCATCGCCTCCGGGGTGCCGATGGCGTCGAGACGCTTGTCGATCTCGGTGTCGACGCGCGAGACGAAGAACGACGCCACCGAGTGGATGTTCGACAGGTCGTGGCCGGCTTCCGCGGCGGCGTCGAGGCCGTCGAGGTAGGCGTCCATGACGTCCTTGTAGCGCTCCACCGAGAAGATCAGCGTCACGTTGACGCTGATGCCCTCGGCGATGACCTTGGTGATCGCCGGGAGCCCGGCCGTGGTGGCCGGGATCTTGATCAGCAGGTTCGGGCGGTCGACGATCTTCCACAGCTCGATCGCCTGGGCGACCGTGCCGTCGGTGTCGTGGGCCAGGCGCGGGTCGACCTCGATCGACACCCGGCCGTCGACGCCGTCGGACTCCTCGTACACCGGTGCGAGCACGTCGCAGGCGTTGCGGACGTCGTCGGTGGTCACCGTGCGGATGGTGCCGTCGACATCGGCGCCACGCGCGGCCAGTTCGGTGACCTGCGCGTTGTAGGCGGTGCCCTTCGACAGCGCCGCTTGGAAGATCGACGGGTTGGTGGTCACACCGACCACCGACTTGGTCGAGATCAGTTCGGCGAGTTCGCCGGAGCCGATCAGGTCACGGGACAGGTCGTCCAGCCACACCGAGACTCCGGCGGCGGACAGTTCGGCGAGCTTCTCGTTCTGGGTCACGATCTCTCTCCTTGGGTTGGTCAGCCGGCGACGACGCGCTCGGCGGCCGACGTGACGGCCTCTGCGGTGATCCCGAACTTGGTGAAGAGCACCTTGTAGTCGGCCGAGGCACCGAAGTGCTCGATGCTGACGATCTCGCCACCGGCGCCGACGATGCGGTACCACGGCATCGCGATGCCGGCCTCGACGGCGACACGCGGAACCGACGGCGGGAGCACGTGGTCCTGGTACCCCTTGGGCTGCTCGTCGAACCACTCGACACAGGGCATGGACACGACGCGGGCCTTGATTCCCTTGTCGGCCAGCGCCTTCTGTGCTTCGACGGCCAGGTACACCTCGGAGCCCGTGCCGATCAGCACGACCTGCGGATCGCCCTCGGAATCGCTGAGGATGTAGCCGCCGTTGGCGACGCCCTGCGCCGAGGTGCCCTCGAGGATCGGGAGGTTCTGCCGGGTGAGCGCCAGGCCGACCGGGTGGTTGCGCCGGGTCAGCAGGTGCGCCCACGCGTAGGCGGTCTCGTTCGCGTCGGCGGGACGCACGACGTCGAGATTAGGGATCGCCCGCAGCGCCGCCAGGTGCTCGATCGGCTGGTGGGTCGGGCCGTCCTCGCCGAGACCGATCGAGTCATGGGTCCAGACGTAGATCGGGTCGATCTCCATCAGCGCCGCCAGACGGACGGCCGGACGCATGTAGTCGGCGAACTGCAGGAAGGTGCCGCCGTAGGCGCGGGTCGGTCCGTGCAGGGCGATGCCCGACAGGATCGAACCCATCGCGTGCTCGCGGACACCGAAGTGCAGGGTGCGGCCGTACGGGTTGGCCGACCACTTCTTGGTGCTGATCGACGTCGGGCCGAACGAGGGCTCGCCGTCCATCGTGGTGTTGTTCGAGCCGGCGAGGTCGGCAGAACCGCCCCACAGCTCGGGCAGCACGGGCGCGAGGGCGCCGAGCACCTTGCCCGAGGCGCTGCGCGTCGCCACGTCCTTGTCGCCGACGTTCCAGCTCGGCAGGTTCTCGGTCCAGCCCTCGGGGAGCTCGTGGGCGGTCAGGCGATCGAACAGCGCCTTCTGCTCGGGGTTCTTCTCAGCCCATGCGTCGAAGGACGCCGTCCAGGCCTTGCGCTGCTCGGCGCCGCGCTCGACGAGCTTGCGGGTGTGCGCGATGACCTCGTCGGTGACCTCGAAGTTCTTCTCCGGGTCGAAGCCGAGAATCTTCTTGGTCGCGGCGATCTCCTCGTCACCGAGCGCCGCGCCGTGGGCCGCGCCGGTGTTCATGAGGTTGGGTGCCGGGAAGCCGATGATGGTGCGGAGGCAGATGATCGACGGACGGTCGACGACCTCCTGGGCGGCCTTGATCGCGGCCTCGATGGCCACGACGTCCTCGCCGCCTTCGACGGTCTGCACGTGCCAGCCGTAGGCCTCGTAGCGCTTGGCGACGTCCTCGGACAGGGCGATGTCGGTGTCGTCCTCGATCGAGATCTGGTTCTGGTCGTAGAACACGATCAGGTTGCCGAGCTGCTGGGTGCCGGCGAGCGAGCTGGCCTCAGAGGTCACGCCCTCCTCGATGTCACCGTCGGAGGCGACCACGTAGATGTAGTGGTCGAACGGGCTCTCGCCGACGCCGGCATCCGGGTCGAACAGGCCGCGCTCGCGGCGGGCGGCCATCGCCATGCCGACCGATGAGGCGAGACCCTGGCCCAGCGGGCCGGTGGTGATCTCCACACCGCGGGTGTGGCGGAACTCCGGGTGACCGGGGGTCAGCGAATCCCAGGTCCGCAGCGCCTCGATGTCGGAGAGCTCGAGGCCGAAGCCACCCAGGTAGAGCTGGATGTAGAGGGTCAGGCTCGAATGCCCGCAGGACAGCACGAAGCGGTCGCGGCCGGCCCAGTCGGTGTCGGTGGGGTCGTGACGCATCACGCGCTGGAACAGCGTGTAGGCCAACGGTGCGAGGCTCATGGCCGTACCCGGATGACCACTGCCACACTTCTGCACCGCGTCGGCGGCCAGCAGGCGGGCCGTGTCGACGGCACGCGTGTCGAGGTCGGTCCAGTCGTCCGGATGGCGGGGGGTGGTCAGTGCGCGGATCTCGTCTGTGTCGGCCACGATGGTGATTGTCTCCTGTGCCTGCTCGGGTTTTCGGCGCGTTCGGGTCCAGAGTAATCGGCCAGGAGCACGGCCTGCGCGCCGACCGAAAGTTACCGGTCGGTTCGTCGATCGGTGCCGGTCACGGGTCCGGCCACGAGGCGATTACGGTTCGCGAAGGCAAACGTCTACCATGCTCTGTAGTAGCCCGCGGCGATCTGTGCGGGCAGACGAGGAGTGTTCGTGAGGATAGGGGAGCGTGTGAGCGGAGACCGTCCCGCCGCATCCCACTCGACCGACACCGCATCACAGCAGGTTTCGACCGAGCCGGTCATGCCGGCGGATCTGACGTGGGCCGGACGTGTGCGCGCGACGGTGCTTGCGTATGTCGCGCTGACCAAGCCGCGGGTCATCGAGCTGCTGCTGGTCGCGACGATCCCGGTGATGCTGCAGGCCGATCGCGGTCACGTCGACATCGCTGTCATCGCCTTCACCCTGATCGGTGGATGGCTCGGTGCCGGCAGCGCGAACACCCTCAACATGGTGGTCGACGCCGACATCGACAAGAAGATGAAGCGCACCGAACGGCGGCCCCTGGCCCGTCGGGCGGTCGCCACGCGCAGTGCGCTGATCTTCGGCCTGGTGCTCTGGGCCGCGTCGTTCGCGGTGCTGTACTTCGCCGCGAACCTGCTGTCGTCTCTGCTCGTCTCGGCGACGATCATCTTCTACGTCGGCGTCTACACGATGATCCTCAAGCGCCGCACCTGGCAGAACGTGGTGTGGGGCGGCGCCGCCGGTTGCATGCCGACGCTGGTCGGCTGGGCGGCCGTCACCGGCTCGATCAGCTGGCAGCCGATCGTGCTGTTCCTGGTCATCTTCTTCTGGACTCCGCCGCACACCTGGGCGCTCGCGATGCGCTACAAGGAGGACTACAAGGCGGCCGGCGTGCCGATGCTCCCGGTCATCGCGACCGAGGAACGCGTCACGCGTCAGATGCTGATCTACACCTGGCTGACCGTCATCAGCTCCCTCGCACTGATCCCGGCCACCAGCTGGATCTACACGGTGATCGCCCTCCTCGCCGGCGCCTGGTTCCTCGAGCGGGTCACCAAGCTCTACCGCGACACCAAGCGCGGCGCCGAGGTGAAGCCCCTCAAGGTGTTCCTGCAGTCCAACGAGTACCTGGCGATCGTCTTCTGCGGCCTCGCGATCGACGCGGTCGTCGGCATGCAGACGATCTCCTCGTACTTCTGATCCGGTCGTTCAGATCCCTCAGGAATCCGCCGGCAGCAGCACGGTCGCACCCGTGGTCTTGCGTGCCTCCAGGTCCGCGTGGGCCTGCGCGGCGTCGGCCAGCCGGTATCGCTGACCCACCCGCACGTCCACGTCGCCGTCTCCGATCGCCTCAAAGTACTCGCTTGCCCGCCAGTTCAGTTCCTCCGGCGTCGCGGTGAAATGCGCGAGGGTGGGTCGGGTCACCGACAACGAACCGGCCGGGTTGAGGCGCTGCAGATCGAACGGCGGCACCGGTCCGCTGGAGGCACCGAACAGCACGATGATGCCGCGGACGGCCGTGGCGGCCAGCGACTGCTCGAAGGTGTCGGCGCCGACCCCGTCGTAGACCACCGCAACACCGCGACCGTCGGTCAACTCCCGGACGCGCGCGGCGAGGTCGTCCCCGTAGCGCAGGACGTGGTCGGCCCCGGCCTCCCGGGACAACTGCTCCTTCTCCTCCGAGGACACCGTCGTGATGACCCGCAGACCGTGGCGCTTGGCCATCTGGGTCAGGATCAGCCCGACCCCGCCGGCCCCGGCGTGGATCAGCACCGTGTCCTCCGGATGCGGGTGTGCGCTGCCGTCGAGCAGGTAGTGCGCGGTGAGCCCGCGGAGCAGCGACGATCCGGCGACCGCGTCGTCGATGCCGTCGGGGACGACGACCGCCTGAGCGGCGGGCACCGCCACGAGTTCGGCATACGACGCGGGCGCCGCACACCATGCGACCCGCTGACCCACTTCGAGGGCGGACACGTCGGAGCCCAGGGAGACGATCTCGCCGGCCCCCTCGGTGCCCGGGATGTACGGCGGGGTCGAAGGATAGAGACCGCGGCGGAGATAGGTGTCGATGTAGTTGACGCCCACCGCCGAGGTTCGGACGATCACCTCGTCGGCGGCCGGGATCGGGTCGTCGACGGTTCCGAAGGTCAGGACGTCCGGACCGCCGTGGCGGGTCACCTGTATCGCACGCACGACACCCGTTGTACACGGGGAACGCGCCGGACGTGACGCCCATCCCGGTATCGGGATCGGCCGAGGCCCACCGGTATGCTGAGCGTCATGACTGACAGTGCCGCCACCGACACCACAGCCACGCCGACCGTCCAGGCACCGGGCGATGTCGTCGCCTCGGTGAAGAAGTTCGTCGCGCGCGAGGGCGGGAGCGCCAAGGTCGTCCTGCAGGCGATCGGTGCGGCCGGCGTCCGGATCACGCTCGTCGGTGACGCCGGAGGCGTCCTCGGTGACCGCGTCGTCGCCGACCTCGCGACCGCGCAGGCAGTCGTCGACGCCGTCGACGGACTCGAGATCGCCGAGTGGGATCGCGATCTCACCTCCGAGACCACCGTCAAGCCGTCGCATTACCGCAAGATGGCCGGCTGGGTGGCCCGCCAGAAGCGCTTCCCGAAGGCGCGCAACCGCGCGATCCTCTGACGCGACGGTCCGACCCGCGAACCAGAGACGACCCCCGGCGCGATCGCCGGGGGTCGTCGTCGTTCGTGACGCGTGGTCAGGCCGCGTCGACGTGCGGCTGATCGGTCGCCCGGGCGACCAGCACCTGCCAGGTCGCGCCGATGAGGAGCAGCGCACTGCCGAACATGTGCGCGATGACCAGCGCGACGGGCAGATCGGTGAAGAACTGGACGAAGCCGATCACACCCTGCAGGACGAGCAGGCCCACGAAGACCAGTGCCGAGCGCTGCTGGGGACGCGCGAAGACGCGGGCGTAGATGAGTGCGGCCAGACCCAGGCCGACGAGTACGAACACCGCATCTGCGTGGAGCTGGGTGGCGTTGTCGGGGTCGAGTCCGTTGCGGGGGGCGTCGGCGTCGCCGGCGTGGGGGCCGGAACCCGTCACCACTGTGCCGAGGTAGATGGTCACCCAGGTGACCGCGTACAGCAGCCACGCCAGGTAGACGCCCAGTCGCCGGGTCGCCATCCCCGGGGTGTCGGTGTCGGCGGGTGCGGGTTCGGCCGGGGTCGGATACGGGCGCATCCGGAAGACCAGGACGGTCGCCGCCGACACCAGGATCATCGACAGGATGAAGTGCAGCGCCACGACCCACGGATTGAGGTCGGTGAGGACGGTGATGCCGCCGATCACGCCCTGGAACGGGATACCGAGAGCGATCAGGGTCACGAGCCACTTGTCGCGGCGGGCCGATCCGGCGTAGCGGAGCACGGCGATCCAGGCGGCGATCGCGATGATGATGAGGACCCATGTCAGCATCCGGTTGCCGAACTCGATCGCGCCGTGGATGCCGAGTTCGCCGTGCGGGACGAAGGAATCGTCGGTGCAGCGCGGCCAGGTGGGACAACCGAGTCCCGAACCCGTCACGCGGACGGCGCCGCCGGTGGCGACGATCCCGACGTTGGAGACGAGCAGCGCCATCGCCCAGCGGTGTACGAAGCGGATCGTCGGTCGGCCGAATCCCGGGATGGACCGCCAGAAACCGCCCACCTGTCGATTGCCACCCTCGGTAGTCGCCCTGTCGGGGTCCGCCCCGTCGGGTCGTGTCGAAGTCTGCGACGTCGTCATCGGAATCGGAACCACCTCACTGCCAAGGTGCCGGCCACTGCGGCCCACACCAGCAAGACGCCCACCCCGAAGGCGTCGAACGAACCACGTGCGGCCATTTCCAGGGCCTCACTGAGCGCACCCGAGGGGATACACCGTGCGAAGGTGTGCACGGCGCCGGGAACGTTGGAATCGACGACCACGAGGCTGCCGAGTCCGATGAACGCGAACCAGAGCAGGTTCGCCAGGGCCAGGACGACCTCCGCCTTGAGCGTGCCGCCGAGGAGCAGCCCGAGGGCCGCGAAGCAGGCGGTGCCGACGATGATCACCAGCGCGCCGATGAGCAGTCCGACCGCGTCGGGCCGCCACCCGAAGGCGAGTCCGATGGCGCCGAGGATGACCGACTGCAGGGCCACCACGATCAGCACTGCGACCGACTTGCCGACGATGATGCCCCACCGGGGAATCGGTGTGGCGCCCAGTCTTTTCAGGGCCCCGTACCGGCGGTCGAAACCGACGGCGATGGCCTGGCCGGTGAAGGCGGTCGACATCACGGCGACCGTCAGGATCGCGGGGACGAAGAGCGTGGCGCGCTCGGCCGGGCCGTCGCCGAAGGTCGTGTTGATCGGCAGCAGGCACAGCCCGATGAGCAGCGTGATCGGGATGAACATGGTGAGCAACAACTGTTCACCGTTGCGGAGCAGGAGCTTGAGCTCGAGGGTCGACTGCGCGGTGATCATCGCCGGCAGGGACGCCGGACGCGGCGCCGGACGGAACATGCCCTCGGGGAAGAGTCCCGTGCCGGGAGCGGGGGAGTTCACTGCGGGGGAGTTCACTGTCGTAGGGCCCGTCCGGTCAGGTCGAGGAAGACGTCTTCGAGACTGCGGGTCTCGACACGGAGATCGGTGGCGAGGACGTTGATCTTCGCGCACCAGGCGGTCACCGTCGCGAGAACCTGCGGCGTCATCGGGCCGATGACGAGGTACGAGCCGGGGTTCGCCTCGGTGCAGTGATAGCCCTCGGGAAGTGCGAGCGTGAGCATCGACAGGTCGAGCCCGCGGGGCGCGGTGAACCGCAACTCGTTCTCGGCGCCGGTGCTCGTGAGGTCGGCGGGGGTCCCGGCGGCGACCGCGCGGCCGTGATCGATGATCACGACCTGGTCGGCGAGTTCCTCCGCCTCGTCCATCAGATGCGTGGTGAGCAGGACGGCCACGCCGTCGGCGCGGAGGCGGTCGACGAGTTCCCACACGACGAGACGCGCGTGGGCGTCGAGGCCGGCGGTCGGCTCGTCGAGGAACACCAGTTCAGGACGGCCGACGATCGCGCAGGCGAGCGCGAGGCGCTGCTGTTGTCCGCCGGAGAGGCGTCGGTACGACGTGCGGCGGACGTCGTCGAGACCGAGTGCGTCGATGAGGAATTCGGGGTCGATCGGGTCGGCCGAGTAGGCGGCGACGAGCCGCAACATCTCCTCGGCGCGGGCGCCCGGGTAGGCGCCGCCGCCCTGCAGCATCACACCGACGCGGCGTCGGAGGGCGTCGTTGTCGACGATCGGATCGAGCCCGAGAACCCGGACGGTGCCGGCGTCGGGGGCGGTGAAGCCCTCGCAGATCTCGACGGTCGTGGTCTTGCCCGCACCGTTCGGTCCGAGGAGGGCGAGGATCTGTCCGCGCTCCACGGTCAGATCGAGCCGATCGACGGCGGTACGGTCACCGAAGGTCTTGACCAGCCCGCGTACCTCGACCGCTGGGGATGCGACGGGGTCGCTCGGCGGACGATCGTTCATTCGATCGTCATCGCTGATCTGCCGAGGGGTCGTGCTGCGCACACAGGTCAGACTAGGCGCTCGGACCCCGCGGACGAAAAACGCCGTTCGCGGGTTCGGTGGGGGATCGTCATGGCGTCGGGGCGTTCTCGGCCGGTTCCGGGGACTCCTCCGGTGCCCCGGTTCTGCGACGACGCCATCGGCGCGGCGAACGGTCCTCGAAGAAGAGTGCGGTGAGTGCTGCGACCATGATCACACCGGCCAGAAGCCCCTGTGCGAGAACGACTCCGCTGGTGTTGGAGCTCGTGGGCATCACGACGATGGCGATGATCGCGGATGCCGCGATGGTCGAGATCCGGAACCACGCTCCCGTCGCCCACGCCGCGAGCGGGATCACCGCCCAGAGGAGATACCAGGCCTGGACGAACGGGAAGAACAGGATGAATGTGGCCATTGACACACCGAGTGCGCCGAGGGGGTGCAGGCGTCCGCCAAGGGTCGCGAGCATCCACCGGATGATGAACAGACCCGCGACGAGCTGACCGATCGGGCGTGCGACGTCGAGGATCGCCTGGGTGTGCTCTCCAAGTCCGAGCGTCACACCGATCCGACCCGTCGTCACCCCGAGCAGCGTCGGCATCGACATCCACGACCGGACGATCTCGCCGGTGGAGAGCGTGCCCGTCCAGCCGAATCCGAGCCCGGTGGCCAGCGAGATACCAACCATCACGATGCCCAGGACGACCACGTAGAACGCCGCGGAGACTCCGAGGGCGTACACGGACCATTTCGATCGGGTCCACCATTCGCGGATCGGCGCGTGCCGCAGGGCCGGCAGCGTGGCGCCCCAACGCATCGCCAGGGCGATCCCGACGAAACCGAGCGCGAGCATGGATGCGACCTTGATCATCGCCGACGCCGCGATCACCGCGCCGCCTGCGATCAATATCCAGCCGGCTCTTGTGGGTATCAGCGTTCCCGGCTTCCGTAACCGGTCGACGCCGTAGATGGCGCGGAAGCTCAGCTCGAGGCCGACGAGCATCAGGCCGAGCATGAGTGCCTCGTTGTGGATGCCGCCCACCAGATGCAGGATCACCAGCGGGTTCATCGCACCGAGCCACAGGGCGGCGACCGAGGACACCCCGCAGCGCTTCGCCAGACGCGGCAACGCCCACACGATGAGCGCGACACCGATCAGTGCGACGATGCGGTGCAGGAAGATCGCCGCGGTGATGTTCGCCCCGGTGATATTGGTGATGCCCTCGCCGATCCACAGGAACAGTGGTCCGTAGGGCGCGGGGGTGTCGCGCCAGAGGTTGGGCACGGATCGGGTGAGGATGTGATCGACGCCGAGGCCGCGGACGGGACTGACCGAGTACGGGTCCATGCCGCGGAAGGCGATCGCGCTCTGGGCGAGGTAGGAGTAGACGTCCTTGCTCAGCAGCGGGGGAGCCAGCACGATCGGCGTGATCCACAGCATGAGCGTCCGGTCGGCCTGGCGTCGGCTCATCCGCCGTTCCGGACTGCGTCCGTGACGGACCTCGACGCTGAAGCGGCCGACCGCGAAGCGGCCGATCAGAAGCCAGGCGACCACGAGAGTGATGGTGCCGCCGATGGAGAGGGCGAGTGCGGTCCCGAACATCCGCGATGGCAGCGACAGCACGCGCATGCCGGCGACCGGGTTCTGCAGCACGGGCACCGCGCCGGTGCCGAGCGCGCCGATCAGGATCAGAACCGAACCGGTGGCTCCGAACAGCTTGATGCGGCGGAGGCGACGGGTCTCCGCGGCGTTGAGGGGGCCGACCTCGCGCTCGTCGTCGTGTAGCCGGGCGATGGCCTTGCCGTAGTCGCCGCGCTGCTCGGTGGCGTCGCCGTCGGTTCCGGCGGGACGCTGTTTACGCAGTCCGAGGTAGTCGAGTACGGCGAGCAGGTGATTCCACACGAGTCCGAAGAAGTCCGGCACGCGGCGGCCAGCTGTGGTTTCGGGCACACGACGACTGTAATCGGCGGCGCCCGATACCTCGCGACCACCCTTTATCCGGACAATCACGACACCGCTGACGAACTCGGACGCAGCGCTAAGGGCACCCTTGCTGGCAGGGCGGAATCAATTACGTCACACTCGTGTTGTGAAAACCATGCGGAACGATGTTGTGCTGCCCTCGGGCGGCGGCGATGCCGTGCCCTCCGCTGGTACGGCAACCACTCGCGCGCCCCTCGGTGCCGATGCGCACCACGATGGTCAGACGCGTGATGCGGTGGTGAACCTGCTCGTCGAGGACGGCCCGCTGACCGCGAGCGAGATCGGTGAGCGCCTCGGTATCTCCGCCGCCGGAGTGCGTCGTCACCTCGACGCGCTCACCAGTGCCGGGGACATCGAGGTCGCCTCGACCGGGTTCGGTCAGCGTCGCGGTCGTGGACGCGGTCGACCGGCGAAGTGGTTCCAGCTCACGGCGGAGGGGCGCGGCAAGATGCGCCACGCCTACGACGACCTCGCCGGTGCCGCGATGCGCAAGCTCCGTGACCTCGGTGGCCACGACGCCGTCGCCGAGTTCGCGCGGGAACGTGTCGAACGGATCGTCGCCGACGTGTCGCCGAGCGCCGACCCGTTCACGGTCTCCGACACGGTCGAGGAGATCGCCGACGCGTTGACCAGCGCGGGATACGCGACCAACACCCGGCAGGTCGGCAACGGCATCCAGATCTGCCAGCACCACTGCCCGGTGGCGCACGTCGCCACCGAGTTCCCCGAACTCTGTGAGGCCGAGACCGCGGTCTTCACCGAGCTGCTCGGCACGCATGTGCAGCGCCTGGCCACCATCGCCAACGGTGACTGCGCCTGCACCACCCACGTGCCGATCCACCCGCCGCCGGAGGCTCCACCGTCTCCCCGGCACGGAACCTCACAGACACTGCCCACGACAACCCGAAAGGCCACGCGATGACCGTCACCGATCCGGCCGCCACCACGCCGACCGCCCCGGCTCCCCTCACGCAGGAAGAGACGATTGCCGCGCTCGGCAAGTACGGCTACGGCTGGGCCGACTCCGACGTGGCCGGCGCCAGCGCCAGGCGCGGACTGTCCCCGGCGGTCGTCGCCGACATCTCGGCCAAGAAGAGCGAACCCGAGTGGATGCTCGAGCAGCGACTCAAGGCACTGAAGATCTTCGACAAGAAGCCGATGCCGCACTGGGGCGCCGGACTCGAGGGCATCGACTTCGACAACATCAAGTACTTCGTGCGGTCCAGCGAGAAGCAGGCCGCCACGTGGGAAGACCTGCCCGAGGACATCAAAAACACCTACGACAAGCTCGGAATCCCCGAGGCGGAGAAGCAGCGCCTGGTCTCCGGTGTCGCCGCCCAGTACGAGTCCGAGGTCGTGTACCACTCGATCCGTGAGGATCTCGAGAAGCAGGGCGTGATCTTCCTCGACACCGACACCGCGCTCAAGGAGCACCCGGAGATCTTCCAGGAGTACTTCGGTTCGGTCATCCCGGCCGGCGACAACAAGTTCTCCGCGCTGAACACCGCGGTCTGGTCCGGTGGCTCGTTCATCTACGTCCCGCCCGGCGTCCACGTCGACATCCCGCTCCAGGCCTACTTCCGGATCAACACCGAGAACATGGGTCAGTTCGAGCGCACGCTGATCATCGTCGACGAGGGTGCTTACGTGCACTACGTCGAGGGTTGTACCGCGCCGATCTACAAGACCGACTCGCTGCACTCCGCGGTCGTCGAGATCATCGTGAAGAAGGGCGGCCGCTGCCGCTACACGACCATCCAGAACTGGTCGAACAACGTCTACAACCTGGTGACCAAGCGCGCCAAGGCCGAGGCCGGCGCCACCATGGAGTGGGTCGACGGCAACATCGGCTCGAAGGTCACCATGAAGTACCCGGCGGTCTGGCTGACCGGTGAACACGCGAAGGGCGAGGTCCTCTCGGTCGCCTTCGCCGGCCCCGGCCAGCACCAGGACACCGGCTCCAAGATGGTCCACCTCGCACCGAACACCTCGAGCAACATCATCTCGAAGTCGGTGGCCCGCGGTGGTGGCCGCGCTTCCTACCGCGGCCTGATCAAGGTCAACAACGGAGCGCACGGCAGCCGTTCGACGGTGAAATGCGATGCGCTGCTGGTCGACACCATCTCCCGCAGTGATACCTACCCCTACGTCGACATCCGCGAGGACGACGTGACGATGGGGCACGAGGCGACCGTCTCGAAGGTCAGCGACGATCAGCTCTTCTACCTGATGAGCCGTGGTCTGACCGAGGACGAGGCGATGGCCATGGTGGTCCGCGGCTTCGTCGAGCCGATCGCCAAGGAACTCCCGATGGAATACGCGCTCGAGCTCAACCGCCTGATCGAGCTTCAGATGGAAGGAGCCGTCGGCTGATGGCCGATCCGACACTCCCGGTTTCGACACCGGGATCGCATTCGCCTGTCGTCAACAAGGGTGAACTGTTCACCTCGTTCGACGTCAACGCCTTCGAGGTGCCCAGCCCTCGCGAAGAGGCCTGGCGCTTCACCCCGTTCCGCCGACTGCGCGGTCTGCACGACGGTTCCGCGCAGCGGACCGGCGAGGCCACCGTGGATGTTTCCGGAGTCGCCGACGGCGTCACGGTGGAGACCGTGGGTCGCGAGGACGAGCGCCTCGGCCAGGGCGGCGTGCCCTTCGACCGGGTTGCCGCACAGGCGTACTCGTCGTTCACCCAGGCCACGGTCGTCACCGTCGGCCGCGAGGTCGAGCTGTCCGAGCCGGTCACCATCACGATCACCGGACCCGGTGAGGGCGAGACCGCCTTCGGTCACACCCAGGTCAGGCTAGAGCCCTTCGCCCGCGCCGTCGTGGTGCTGGACCAGAAGGGCGGCGGAACCTTCGCCGAGAACGTCGAGTTCGTCGTCGGCGACAGTGCCGCGCTCACCGTCGTCAACGTCCACGACTGGGATGACGATGCCGTGCACGTCGTCACCCATCACGTGCGCACCGGCCGCGACGCCGTGGTCCGCCACTTCGCGGTCAGCTTCGGCGGCAACCTCGTTCGGCTCTCGCCGATCGTCCACTACGACGCGCCGGGCGGCGACGTCGAGATGTGGGGTCTGTACTTCGCCGACGCCGGACAGCATCTCGAGCAGCGTCTGCTCGTCGACCACAGCCAGCCCAATTGTCGCTCGAACGTGGTGTACAAGGGTGCGCTGCAGGGCGATACGACCGGCGACCGGTCGCGTGAGGCGCACACCGTCTGGATCGGCGACGTGCTGATCCGCGCCGAGGCCGAGGGAACCGACACCTTCGAGCTCAACCGCAACCTGGTGCTCACCGACA
This sequence comes from Gordonia sp. CNJ-863, assembly GCF_001942325.1. Taxonomy (NCBI): domain Bacteria; kingdom Bacillati; phylum Actinomycetota; class Actinomycetes; order Mycobacteriales; family Gordoniaceae; genus Gordonia; species Gordonia sp. CNJ-863. The sequence continues at coordinate 150,757 of NZ_MKKG01000022.1, read as the reverse complement.
ACGCCCGCGCCGACTCGGTGCCGAACCTCGAGATCGAGACCGGTGAGATCGTCGGTGCCGGCCACGCCAGTGCCACCGGACGTTTCGACGACGAGCAGCTGTTCTACCTGCAGGCTCGCGGCATCCCCGAGGATCAGGCGCGCCGTCTGGTCATCCGCGGATTCTTCGGCGAGGTGATCGCCAAGATCGGTGTGCCCGAGCTCCGCGAGCGTCTGTCCGCCGCCGTCGAGCGCGAGCTCGAACTCTCCGGCGCCTGACCAGCGTCCGCGCCTGACTCAAACCTCCCACAGCCTGTTAGAGAGAACTCAGAACATGACCACACTGGAAATCCGTGACCTGCACGTCGATGTCGCCCAGACCGACGCCGACGCCGAGCCCATCCACATCCTCAAGGGTGTCGACCTGACCGTGAAGTCCGGTGAGACGCACGCGATCATGGGCCCCAACGGTTCGGGCAAGTCGACGCTCTCCTACGCGATCGCCGGCCACCCCAAGTACGAGGTCACCTCCGGTTCGATCACCCTCGACGGCGAGAACGTCCTGGAGATGAGCGTCGACGAGCGTGCTCGTGCAGGCCTGTTCCTGGCCATGCAGTATCCGGTCGAGGTGCCCGGCGTCTCGATGTCGAACTTCCTGCGCACCGCCGCCACCGCCGTCCGCGGCGAGGCACCGAAGCTGCGTCACTGGGTCAAGGAGACCAAGGAGGCGATGACCGCTCTCGAGATCGACCCGTCGTTCTCCGAGCGGAGCGTCAACGAGGGCTTCTCCGGTGGTGAGAAGAAGCGCCACGAGATCCTCCAGCTCGACCTGCTCAAGCCGAAGATCGCCATCCTCGACGAGACCGACTCGGGCCTCGACGTCGACGCGCTCCGAGTCGTCAGCGAGGGTGTCAACCGGTACAAGGAACGCGACAACGGCGGCGTCCTGCTGATCACGCACTACACACGCATCCTCCGCTACATCAAGCCCGACTACGTCCACGTCTTCGTCAACGGACGCGTCGTCGAGTCCGGCGGCCCGGAGCTGGCCGATGTGCTCGAGGAGAACGGTTACGAGCGCTTCACCTCGGCGGCCAAGGCCGGCTGAACCAACACCCCTGGAGGTGCACGCACGTGACACTCTCACCTGAGACAACAACTGCGGCAGCCGCTCTCGACGTCGAGGCGCTGCGCGCGGACTTCCCGATCCTGTCGCGCACCGTTCGTGACGAGAAGCCGTTGGTGTACCTCGACTCCGGGGCCACCTCGCAACGTCCCGTCCAGGTGCTCGACGCCGAGCGGTACTTCCTGACCCACCACAATGCCGCGGTGCACCGGGGAGCCCACCAGCTCGCCGAAGAGGCCACCGAGGCCTATGAGGACGCGCGCGAGGTCATCGCCGGGTTCGTCGGGGCGTCGTCGGACCAGCTCGTCTTCACCAAGAACGCCACCGAGGCGCTCAACCTGGTGACCTACACGCTCGGTGACCCGCGCTCGGCGTCGGTTCTCGGCGGTTCGGCACTCGGTCCCGGCGACACGGTGGTGATCACCGAACTCGAGCATCACGCGAATCTGGTTCCATGGCAGGAACTCTGCCGTCGGACCGGCGCGACACTGCGCTGGTACGGCGTGACCGACGACGGTCGGATCGACGTGGACTCGCTGACCCTCGACGAGTCGGTGAAGGTCATCGCGTTCACCCATCAGTCGAACGTCACCGGTGCGGTCGCCGATGTCCCCGAACTCGTCTCCCGTGCGCGGGCCGTCGGCGCGCTCGTCGTCCTCGACGCGTGCCAGTCGGTGCCGCACATGCCGGTCGACTTCACCGCGCTGGACGTCGATTTCGCCGCCTTCTCCGGGCACAAGATGTTCGGCCCGAGTGGTGTCGGCGCGCTGTACGGCAAGAGTGAACTCCTGGAGGCGTTGCCGCCGTTCATCACCGGTGGATCGATGATCGAGACCGTCACGATGGAGGCGTCGACCTACGCGGCGCCGCCGCAGCGTTTCGAGGCCGGTGTGCCGATGACCTCGCAGGTCGTGGGCCTCGGTGCCGCGGTGCGCTACCTGCAGACCATCGGTATGGAAGCCGTTGCCGCCCATGAGCATGCACTCGTCGAGTACGCGCTCACGCGGCTCGGCGAGATCGACGGTCTGCGCATCATCGGGCCGGCCACCGCGGAGAACCGCGGGGGAGCGGTGTCCTTCCTCGTCGACGGCATCCATGCCCACGACCTCGGGCAGATCCTCGACGACGAGGGTGTCGCCATCCGCGTCGGCCATCACTGCGCATGGCCGCTGCACCGCCGGTTCGGAGTGGCCGCGACCGCGCGCGCATCGTTCGCCGCCTACAACACGCTTGCCGAGGTCGACGCGCTGGCCGCAGCAATCGTCAAGGCGCAGAAGTTCTTCGGGGTGAACTGAGCATGCGTATGGAGCAGATGTACCAGGAAGTGATCCTGGACCACTACAAACATCCGCACGGTCGGGGACTGCGCGAGCCGTTCGGCACCGAGGTGCACCACGTCAATCCGACGTGCGGCGACGAGGTGACCCTGCGCGTCGCCGTCTCCGCGGACGGCACCACGATCGACGACGTGTCCTACGACGGGCAGGGATGCTCGATCTCCCAGGCCTCGACGTCGGTGCTGTACGACCTGATCGTCGGGCAGTCGGTCGGCGAGGCTCTCGCCACCGTCGAGTCGTTCAACGCGATGATGACCTCCCGCGGTAAGGATCCGGGCGATGAGGACGTCATCGGTGACGGCATCGCCTTCACCGGCGTCAGCAAGTACCCGGCGCGCGTGAAGTGCGCCCTCCTCGGCTGGATGGCGTTCAAGGACGCTCTCTCCCAGACGGTGGACAGCCACGACACCGACAGCCACGAGAAAGAAGCGGAGTCAGCATGAGTGACGAGACAGCCACCGAGAACCCGACCGCGACGGACACCACCGCCGCCGGCACTCCGGCCGCCCCGGCGACCTCGCTGCCGGCCCTCGAAGACGTGGAAGAGGCGATGCGCGACGTCGTCGACCCCGAGCTGGGGATCAACGTCGTCGACCTCGGACTCGTCTACGGCATCGAGGTGACCGACGAGGCCGTCGCGAAGATCGACATGACCCTCACGTCGGCGGCGTGTCCGCTGACCGACGTCATCGAGGATCAGTCGCGCGGCGCCCTGGTCGGCAGCGGTCTGTGTACCGACCTCGAGATCAACTGGGTCTGGCTGCCGCCGTGGGGCCCGGACAAGATCACCGACGACGGCCGGGAGCAGCTGCGCGCGCTCGGATTCACCGTCTAGAACGCTGCGCTACATCGATCCGACCGCCGCCGGGGCGGCCGGATCGATCGCTTTGGCGACGATCACCTCGTGAACGGTGGGCATGCTGTGCGCGTCGCTGACTCGGCGTGAACCGGCGGTGGACCAGATCTTCTCGAGGATTCCGACATAGGCCCTGGTGTGGACGATGTCGGCGAAATCGAGTTCGATCGTGACCTCGGTCGGGTCTGCGACGCTGCGCATCACCCGATAACCGACGACCCCGTTCTCGGCACCTACCCGTTCGAAGCCGTCGAATGCGCGCCGCCAGGCGTCGAAGTCGGGAATGGTTTCGGTGATCCGGAGCTGATACATGGTGTTCCCCTTTCTCGTGAGTGGACTCGTCGACCGTACGAGCGAACGGGTCCGTGCGTACATCCCCGCCACGGGGGATTTCCGGGCCTAGCCTTGACCCATGGGCGTCGATCTCCTGAGTCGGGTCGAGCGCTCCTGCGCGCGTGGCGCCTGGATGGAGAGCCTCCGGCTGGCGGTACTCGGTGACCTCGGGGAGGCGGTCGGGTTCGACGGCCACGTGTGGCTTCTGACCGACCCCACCACCGCGGTCGGAACCTCTCCGCTGGCGACGCTGCCGGGTGTCCCGATGCCTCGTCTGCCCGATCTGATCCGCGCCCGGTACCTCACGACAAGCACACGCTGGACCTCCCTCCGGGGACACCGGGTCCCGGCCACGTCGTGGTCCCGGGCCGGGCATCGCGAGACCGCGGCGTCGTACCCGTGGCGGGATGTGCTGGCGGAATTCGGAGTCTGCGACGTGGCGACGGTGGTCTTCGTCGACCGGTTCGGGTGTTGGGGCTGGCTGGATCTCTGGCGTTTCGGGGTTATGCCGTTCCCCGCCGACGACCTCGACCGGATGTCGCAGATCGCTCCGCCGGTCACGGCCGCCCTCCGCTCTCGCCAGGCCGGGCACTTCACCGAGCCCGTCCGCCCGGCGGACTCCACCGGACCCGCCGTCGTGGTGCTGGATGAGCACCTGCGACTTCGGGGACAGACAGCAGGGGCGGGATCGCGGCTCTTCCGACTCAATCCGCCCGATGCAGGACCGGACGGGCGTATCCCGGACGTACCGGCGATCCCGGCGGCCGCCTACAACGTGGCGGCGCAGCTCGTGGCCCGCGAGAGGGGCGTCGACGCAGCGTCGCCGCGCGCGAGGGTGTTTCTCGAGCACTACGGCTGGCTGACCTTGGAGGCCGACCGGATGAGTGGGGAGCGACCGCCCACCGGTCGCGACATCGCTGTCACGATCGAGCGCAGCGGTTTCACCGACCGACTGGATCTCTTCGCCCGTGTGACCGGCCTGACCAGTCGAGAGCGGGAGGTGCTCGGCCGTGTCTGCGCAGGTATGGACAACAGGTCGATCGCCGCCGCGGTGTCCGTCTCCGAGCACACGGTGCACGTCCACGTGAAGTCGACCCTCCGGAAGGCCGAGTGCGGCAATCGGACGAATCTGATCGCCCGCATCGCGGGCTGAGCGTCTCCGGTGCGGGGGGAGTAGAACCGAAGATGTGAACCGGTTCGAATCACGCGTCGAGCGGATGATCCGCGAGGCGGCCGAACGCGGCGAGTTCGACGACCTGCCGGGTGCCGGCAAACCGCTCGACCTGTCGGACAGCGACGACCCCGATTGGTGGGTCAAGCGCAAGATCCGTGACGAGAACCTGGATTCCTCGGCCCTCCTCCCGGCGCCGCTCCAATTGCGCCGGGAGGCACAGGATTTCCCGGAGTCGCTGCGCGACATCGCCGACGAGACCGCAGTCCGCGACATCCTCACCGACTTCAATCGGCGTGTACGAGAAGCACACCTGGCGCCACGTCGGATCGCGATGCCGCACAGCGTCGTCGCCCACACCATCGACATCGACGACATGGTCCGGCAGTGGCGCGCCCGACGGCGCTGACCGTCTCTGGTGCTGAGCAGGGATGTGCGGTTCCCAGCCGATGGTCTGACGTCGCGATCCCGCCGTGCCCGCCGAAGCGCCCGATGTTTACGCCGGTCCGTGCCGTGGTAATCCCCGGCGCGGCTCCGAAGTGTTCGGTATCGCGGATCGCGAATCAGGCCAAGATCGAAAGAGGCTCCGGTATGGACGAGTCCGTTGTCGTCTCGAGCGGACTGACCAGAAGAGGTTTCCTGGGGGCAGCCGCCATCGGCGCCACCGGGGTGGCCGCGATGGGTGTGGGTGGGACGGCGGCGGGCCTACCCGGGGGCAGCGTCCGCACAGCAGCACGTCGTCTACCCCCGCCTGCGTCTATCACGGCCACCGATCCGGCGCTGCTCAGCGCCGTTGAGGCGGCGAGCTTGCTGCAGTCGGGCCGACTGCATCCGAGAGAGCTGCTCGACGCCTGTCTCGCTCGTAGTGGGGCTCTGGACGGACAGATCGGCGGCTGGGTTCGGATCTACCCGGAGATGGCTTACTCGGCCGCGGATGCCGCGGCCCGACGTCTCTCCGCCAAAGGTCGAAGTAGCCATGGTGAAGCGCCTCCCGTGTGTGGCATCCCGGTGGCTCTCAAGGACGTTTTCGCGGTCGCGGGCCTACCCCTCACGGCCTCGAGCAGGGTGCTCAAGGGGAATGTCGCGGCTGGAGATTCCACTGTATGGGCCAAACTTCGAGAATCCGGCATTGTGCTGATGGGGCACGCGCACACAGATGAGTTCGCTATGGGTATCGCCACTGAGCAGGTGGGGAACCCGTGGGACCCGGAATACTCGCCTGGCGGGTCGTCCGGAGGGAGCGCGGCTGTTCTCGCTGCACGGTTCGTCCCGCTTTCGACTGGCACCGACACGGGCGGCTCGCTGCGGTTGCCGGCCAGCGCGTGCGGTGTCACTGCGATCAAACCGACATTCGGTCGGTGCAGCGCCTACGGGGTGATCCCGTTGGTCTGGACCCGTGACCACGTCGGGCCGATGGGGCGCAGCGTCGCCGACGCCGCACTCTTGCTCGATCAAATGGTCGGCGCCGACCCGAACGATCCCATCACCGGCGTCGCTCCACCTGCACCGGCCGAGGGTTACCCCTTGGTCGCCAGGGGCGGTCGATCGCCTTTGGCCGGTTTTCGATTCGGCGTCGCGCGGCGCAAGGCGGAATCCCTCCCCCCGGCCCTCGCCGAGCTGTTCGATCGTTATCTCGACCTCATCCGGCGCATGGGTGGTCGAGTCGTCGACGTGTCGTTTCCGACCCCTGCTCCGTCGCTGTTGACCGGTGATCTAGCCGAGATGGGCAGCTACCACCGGCAGTTCGCCGACCGGATATCAAGCTACCGCGCCGACAACGCCGCGACTGTCGCCGCGGCCGCCGCGGCGCTCGGTATTCCATCGATCGACTACCTCACAGCTGCGCGAAATAGGCTTCGATATCAACACGAGTTCAACAGGATGTTCGCTGCTGACGATCTCGACGCTGTAGTCGTACCCGGCTCGACGGTGGACGGGGCGAAGCGAATCGAGGTGGCGGGGGTGTCGGTCTTCGGCGGCAACACCGGAGACGTCCAGTGGGCCAACCTTGCCGGCACACCTGTCATCTGTACGCCGGCCGGTCGTTCTGCAACGACGGGACTCCCGTTCGGCGTGCAGATCGGAGGGCGAGCTTGGGATGAACAACGTCTCATCGAGATCGTCCTCGAACTCCAGGCGGCCAGTCCGGATTGGCAGGACGCGCCTTCGGTCTCGGCGGCCCCTCGCGACATACCGCGGGCGCGGAGGACCACACCTGGTGCGGGGCCTGATCCCACCAACACGAGCAACGTGGGTGTCGCCTTCAACTTCGTCCCCACGAGGTCGACCGCCGAACTTTGAGTCACGCTTCGGATGTTTTCGGCGGCGACCGGACCCTGCAGGTTCTGCATCCGGGGTGGTGCTGGACTGCGGTAAAGGCCGTCGAGCGTCGCAGATTTACCGAATCGGCGCAGGGCCGACGTCCCCCGCCCAGTCCGGCGTGGACATGGCCCCGCGGGCCACGACGGCCCGCGTGCGCATGTCGACGGCCCGGATGACCCGGGTCATCGCGCCCATCGTCCCGGTCAGGTCGTCGCGCCGGCTGAGGTAGCTGCGCTGCGCTTCGATCGGCATCGCGAAGAACGCCTCGAAGAACGCGATCGTCTGGGTGGGGCTGAGTCGCAACAGGACGCTGAGTCCGCGCAGACGGAGATTGTGGACGGCGCGTGCCGAGGCAGGCCACAGCTCGGGCATCGGGTCCCGCCCCGCGGCCAGCGCGGCGACGACGTCGTCGACGCACATCAGTGAGTAGGCGACGCTGTAGCCGGTTGTCGGATTCTTGAAACCGCCTGCGGCACCGAACCGGAACGTCGGATCCCGCCACGGCTGCGGCGACGACCCCGTCATCGGGAACGCCACCCGTTCGGCCCGGCGGACACCCGACGGAAGCCCGCCGAGCCGGACGTCGAGCCGACGCTTCAACTCGTCGAGACCAAGTGCCGGCAGGCCGACCAGACAGGTCTCCTCCAGGAGGTACTCGTCGTCGCCGAGCGGCACCACATAGAGGAACGACGGCAGCGCCCGGCGGTCGACGATTCCGCCGCGCCAGTCCATCAGCAGCGCCTCGTGGTCTTCGAGAAAAGGTGCGGCGGTGGCCTTGTCGACGACGATGCCGTAGGCGGTCTGCCGGGGCGCCTCGTGGGTGAGCGCCCCCCGGCAGTCGACCACCACGTCGCCGGTCAGGACCCGACCGGACTTGAGATGTACTCGCGCCCCGTCGACCTCGGTCACCCGGTCGGTGACGATGTCCGCTCCGTCGAGTGTCAGGGAGCGTTGCAGACCGGGGGTGTCGAACACCGTGTAACCGCGGTCCACTTCATCGAGAGCGGTGCCGGCTACGCCGACGCGATCGAGGCGGGCGGCGAACGCCGCCGGGTCGAGCCAGTCGGGGAGCTCGTCGGACCAGCAGGCGAAGGTGGACTGCCAGACGCGGTCGGGGTGGGTGTCGACGACGGTCACCGGTACCGCGGCGGCGAGCAGCCGATGGGCCAGGGCACGCCCGGCCGGTCCCGCACCCAGAACGATCACTCCGCCGGCCATGCCCTCGATCCTGCCACGAACCGGCGAGAGCCTCCTTCTCGCTAGGCGCCGCCCGTGGCCAGCGTGCCGCCGTCCACGGCGAGGGTCTCGCCGGTGATCCAGGCCGCCTCGTCGCTGGCCAGGAAGGCGACCGCGCGGGCGACGTCCTCGGGTTCGCCGATGCGCTTCATCGGATATGCCGCGGCGGCGCGGGCCTCGTTCTCGCCCGCGATCAATCCGGAGGCGAACTTCGTGCGCACGATCGCGGGCGCGATCGCGTTCACCCGGATGTTCGGGCCCAGCTCCCACGCCAGTTCCGCGGTGAGACGGATCAACGCGGCCTTCGAGGTGCCGTAGGCCGCGATGACACCGGTCGACCGGAGACCGGCGACGGAGGAGATGTTGACCACCGCGCCCCCGGTGTCCTTCATGCCCGCCCGGTAGCCTCCTGGACGAAGCCGAGGGCGGCGACGACGTTGGTGTCGAAGGTCTTGCGGTAGGCGTCCAGATCGGCGTCCATCAGTGGTCCGGCGAGCGGGGCGATCCCGGTGTTGTTGACCAGGATGTGGATTCCCCCGCCCTGCTCGACAGCCGCCGCGACCGCACCCGCCCGGTCGTCGGCGTCCCCGGTGTTGGCGGCGAACGCGGTCACCGCCGCCGACGGCACGGCCTCCCGGATACGCTCGGCGGCCTCGGAGAGCGGCTCCGCCTTACGGCTCGTGATGACGACGGAGGCGCCGCGTCGGGCGAGCTCGGTGGCGATGGCCTCGCCGATGCCCCGGCTGGCGCCGGTGACCAGAGCGGAACGCCCCGTCAGGTCGGACGTCTGGGGGAACGAGGACTGGGGAATCGTTGTGGATTGCGTCACGTCTGCCACCGTATCGGTCCACCGTGTCGCCGTGGGGCGACTCCGCGGCGTGGTCTGCGACCCTTTCGTGGACAAACCAGTGGACGCGCGCCGGTAGACTGGTCCGTCGTGATCACCGCGACCGACCTGGAGGTACGAGCGGGCGCTCGGACCCTGTTATCGGCGCCCGGCGACGCCCTCCGTATCCAGCCCGGCGACCGGATCGGCCTCGTGGGCCGCAACGGCGCCGGCAAGACCACGACTCTGCGCATCCTGGCGGGGGAGACCGAGCCCTATGCCGGCACCGTCCGGCGCTCGGGTGAACTCGGCTACCTGCCCCAGGATCCCAAAGAGGGCGATCTGGAGGTCCTCGCCAAGGACCGTGTTCTGTCGGCACGCGGACTCGACGAGATCCTGCGCGACATGGAGAAGCAGCAGGCGCGGATGGCCGAGGCCGCCGATGACAAGCTGCGCGACAAGGCCGTCGCCCGTTATGGACGTCTCGAGGAGCGCTTCGCCGCCCTCGGCGGTTACATCGCCGAATCCGAGGCTGCCCGCATCTGCAACAGCCTGGGTCTTCCGGACCGCGTGCTGAACCAGCCGCTGCGTACCCTCTCGGGTGGCCAGCGTCGTCGCATCGAGCTCGCTCGCATCCTGTTCGCCGCCTCGGACGGCTCCGGGAAGTCCGACACGACGCTCCTGCTCGACGAACCGACCAACCACCTCGACGCCGATTCGATCGCGTGGCTGCGCAGCTTCCTGATGAACCACGAGGGCGGGTTGGTCGTGATCAGTCACGACGTCGAGCTGCTCGCCGACGTCGTGAACCGCGTGTGGTTCCTCGACGCCGTACGCGGCGAGGCCGACATCTACAACATGAGCTGGAAGCGCTACCTCGACGCGCGCGCCACCGACGAACAGCGTCGCCGCCGCGAACGCGCCAACGCCGAGAAGAAGGCCTCCGCACTGCGTGCCCAGGCCGCGAAGCTCGGCGCCAAGGCCACCAAGGCGACCGCCGCCCAGAACATGCTCAAGCGCGCCGAACGCATGATCGACTCGCTCGACGAGGAGCGGGTGGCCGATCGCACCGCGCGGATCCGATTCCCGGAACCGGCCACCTGCGGCAAGACACCACTCATGGCCTCGGGACTGTCGAAGAGCTATGGCTCCCTGGAGATCTTCACCGGCGTCGACCTCGCCATCGACAAGGGCAGTCGCGTCGTCGTCCTCGGACTCAACGGTGCGGGTAAGACCACGCTCCTGAAAATGCTTGCGGGCGTGGAGAAGCCGGACACCGGACAACTCGAACCCGGTTACGGCTTGAAGGTCGGTTACTTCGCGCAGGAACACGACACCCTCGACGACCAGGCCACGGTGTGGGAGAACATCCGCCACGCCGCGCCGGATGCGGGTGAGCAGGACCTGCGGGGACTGTTGGGCGCGTTCATGTTCAGCGGTGCGCAACTCGACCAGCCCGCCGGCACCCTGTCCGGTGGTGAGAAGACCCGTCTCACCCTGGCCGGTCTGGTGTCGTCGGCCGCCAACGTGCTGCTCCTCGACGAACCGACGAACAACCTCGATCCGGTGTCACGCGAACAGGTGCTCGACGCCCTGCGCAGCTACACCGGGGCCGTGGTCCTCGTGACCCACGACCCCGGCGCCGCCGCGGCACTCGATCCGCAGCGGGTGATCCTCCTGCCCGACGGCACCGAGGACCACTGGAGCGACGAGTACCAGGAGATCATCGAGCTCGCCTGACCCCCTTGCTGGCTGATTGAAAGACGCGACACAATCCTCGCTGCCTGAGGTGCGAGGAGCGCAAGCGACGAGCCACGAAGGCCTGGTGAGACAACGTCGCCAGACCCTTCGTGGCTCGCTCCGCTCGCCCCTCAGGGAGCGGTGGCGCGGCAGCTCCCTGAGGGATCGTGAACTAGCCTGCGGGCCAGTACTTCTTGCGCAGTTCGCCCTTGACCAGCTTGCCGGTCGGTGTGCGCGGCAGCTCGTCGACGAAGTCCACCGACCGCGGTGCCTTGTAGGCGGCGATGCTGTCCTTGGTGAACGCGATGAGCTCATCGGCCAGTTCGTCGGAGGGCTCACGACCATCGGCGAGCTGGACACACGCCTTGACGACCTCACCGAGATCCGGGTCGGGAACACCGATCACCGCGACGTCGAAGACCGCCGGATGGTTGATGAGGACGTTCTCGGCCTCCTGCGGGTAGATGTTCACGCCGCCGGAGATGATCATGAAGGCCTTGCGATCGGTGAGGTACAGGTAGCCCTCGTCGTCGACGTAGCCCACATCGCCTGTGGTGGACCAGTTCTCGTGTTCCGGGTGCTGGGCCTTGCGGGTCTTCTCCGGATCGTTGTGGTACCGGAAGGCGACGTCCTCGCGTTCGAAGAAGACCTGTCCGACCTCGCCGACCGGGAGTTCCTTGCCGTCCTCGTCGCAGATGTGGACCACGCCGAGCAGCGGCTTGCCGACCGAACCCGGGTGGTCGAGGGCCTCCTGCGGCCCGATGAAGGTGGCGCCGGCGGCCTCGGTGGACGCGTAGTACTCGTGGATGACCGGGCCCCACCACTCGATCATCGCCTTCTTCACCTCGACCGGGCAGGGCGCCGCGGCGTGGACGGCGATCTTGAGGCTGCTGACGTCGTATGAGTTGCGGACCTCCTCGGGGAGCTTCAGCATGCGGATGAACATGGTGGGTACCCACTGGCTGTGGGTCACCTTGTGGTTCTGGATCGCCGCGAGTGCGGCCTCCGGCTCGAAGCGGTCGAGCATGACCACCGTGCCGCCGACCGAGTTGGTCATGCCGCAATAACGCAGCGGCGCAGCGTGATACAGGGGAGCGGGGGACAGATACACCGACGAGTCGTCGAACCCGTACATCGGCGCGAAGATGGCTGTGTACATGTCGGGGACCTGATCCACCTGGCCGTCGGGCATCGGGGTCTTGATGCCCTTGGGGCGGCCGGTGGTGCCCGAGGAGTAGAGCATGTCGGTACCGCGCGGCTGATCGGCGCGAGGTTCCGCGGACGCGTTGGCCAGGACCTTGTCGTAGCTGTCGAAGCCCTCGAGGTCACCGCCCCACACGAGACGACGGCCGGTGCCGGTGAGGGCCTCGACCTCGCCCGACCGCGAGACGGCGTCGGCGACCGAGGCGCCGGCGAACAGCACCTGGGCGTTGCAGTCGTCGAGGATGTAGTTGGTCTCGGCCGCGGTGAGGTGGCTGTTGACCGCGGTCACGTACAGGCCGCTGCGCAGTGCCGCCCAGTACACCTCGAAGACATGGAGATCGTTGGCGGACACCACCGCAATGGTGTCGCCGCGCTCGAGACCCAGCGACTCCAGGTAGTTGGCGAGCCGCGTCGAGTTCTCGTCGAGCTGACGGTAGGTCAGCTGTTCGCCGGTGGCGGCACGGATGACGGCGGGCTTGTCCGGAGTGGACTTGGCGAAGACTCCAGGGAACAAGGGTGCACTCCTCAGACGAAGGGAACGTTCACCCCGAACGTCCGTTATCTAACGATCGTTCGGGGTGTTGTGTGTCACAGTACCCTAGGCCTCCCGGCCGATCTCACTGCCTTGTGAGGACGACCCGAGTTGTGCTCAGTGGTTCGCCAGGAACCGATCCATCGTGCGTTCGGCGAGTGCCGTGATCGTCAGCGCCGGGTTCACCAGGCCCACGGCACCCGGTACGAACGAGCCGTCGACGACGTAGAGGTTGCCGTAACCGCGGACCGCCCCGTCCATCGATGCCGCGTCTCCCATCACGACGCCACCGAGCCCGTGGTACGTACCCGCCGAACCGAATCCGACGGCGCGGGTGTAGATCGGGACGCCGTTCGCGGGACGGCCGTGGCGTGCCTCGGTGCGCTGGTGGAACTTCCCGACGAAGGCGGCCGCCTGGCGGTCGACCTTGTTGCGTCCCTCCGGGAACGGATAGTTCAGCTTCGCCGTCCGGCTCGCGTGGTCGAAGTCGACCGTGCCGCGTTCGTCGGTGTGTGTCTGTACGAGGTGGGTGGTCCCGGCCTTGCCCAGGGGCGCCGGAAGCGGTGTGGCCTGATAGACCATCGACATCGGCGTCTCGGTGAGACGGTCCTCGTAGATTCGCGCGTACCCCGGTCCGCCCTGGACCAGTCCGAAATCGTCGGACGGGTTGGTGCGGATCGTCAGGAAGTCGCCATTGGTCCCGAACCCGTCGCCGATACGGGGGGAGAGCCGGGGCAGAGTGCCTCTCGCCCGGGCCTCGACGAGCATGCGGGTGGTGTGGAATGAACCCGCCGCCATGAAGAGGTGATCGGCTTCGGCGGTTACCGTCCGGATGGTGCGACCCTGCTCGTCGCGGACCCGGGCGGTGACGACGAATCCCGCCCGGCGTGCGCGCGGTCGGATGTCGAAGACCTCGTGCATCGGCTTGATGGTGACGTTGCCCGTCCGCTCGGCGGCGGCGAGGTAGGTCCGGTCGGTCGACTTCTTGGCGCCGCTGTTCACGCCGTAGCTCAACTCGCCGACGATGACCGACGGGCGTTTACGGCCCGCCATCTCGGCGCGCACGATGTCCCAGTCGATCGCGAAATCGAAGAAGTGCGGGGTGGCGCCGTAGCGCGCGATCACCTTCAGCCAGGACCTGGGCCCGACATAGTTGGGGTGCCTGAGGATGTCGGCCGGCATCGGTGAGACGCCGAGGGTCCTCTTGGCGCGCGGATAGTAGGTCGAGAGGAGCTCGGAGTAGTTCGCCGCGGCCGGGAAGATGTGCTCGAAGTCCTGACGCCGGGGGACCGGGGTGAAGGAACCGAAGACCAGCGAACCGCCCCCGACGCCGGCTCCGTAGACCGCCTCGATGCCGTTGCCGACCACGTGGTCCAGCACGCCCGGGTAGGGCTCGACGGGGATGGACGTGGCGCTGTTCGCGCCGGCTCTGTTGCCGAACCAGGCGGCGCGTTTGTCGGGGCTGGAGAAGGCGGCGAAGGTATCGCCGTCGGGGCGGATCGGCCAGCGGCGGCCACGTTCGAACACTGTGGTCGTGAAACCGGCCTCTCCCAGCCGCAGCGCTGCGACCGACCCGCCGAAGCCCGTGCCGATGACGATCGCCGTACGGCCCGGCGCGGCGTGCGCAGGTGCCGAGGTGGCGCTACCCAGCGCGGCGAGTGCGCCGGCGCCGGCGGCTGTGCCGAGAACGGTCCGGCGTGAGACGGAAATGCTGGATATGTCCAAGTTCACGCTGGAACCCTAGCGTGAGATGAGTTAGGTAAGGAACGCCTTACCGGGCTTTCGTGATGTGGGATGGCTCACCCGAACCTACCCTTCGAGCAGGCTTGCCGGTGGGTCAGTCCTTGGCCCGCACCGATTCCTCGACGAGGTCGAGGACCGCGTGCAGGTCGTCGGTGGGCTGACCCGACGCCAGTCGGGTGATCAGTCCGTCGAGAACGAGGTCGAGGTACTTCAACAGGACGTCGGTGGGGACGTCGTCGCGGAGGCGCCCGGCCTGGCGGCCTCGTTCGAGACGCCTGAGGGTGGCTTGTTCGAGTTCGGCCGACCGGGCCATCCACTCAGCCCGGAAGCTGTTGTCGGTACGCAACTTTCGCGCGATCTCGAGGCGGGTGCCGAGCCAGTCGAAATCCTCCGGCCGCGTGAGCATGTCACGCATGACCTGCACCAGACCCTCTTCGGCGGCGACATCCGCCATCCGCTCGGCGTCCTCATGCGCGAGCGCGAGGAAGAGCGCCTCCTTGTCCCGGTAGTGGTGGAAGATCGCGCCACGGGACAGGCCCGTGGACTCCTCGATCCTCTTGACGGTCGCACCGTCGTATCCGTACTCCGCGAAGCAATGCCGCGCGCCGTCGAGAATCTCCCGACGACGCGCGGCAAGGCGG
This sequence comes from Gordonia sp. CNJ-863, assembly GCF_001942325.1. NCBI lineage: Bacteria > Bacillati > Actinomycetota > Actinomycetes > Mycobacteriales > Gordoniaceae > Gordonia > Gordonia sp. CNJ-863. Next base: position 135,713 of record NZ_MKKG01000022.1, on the reverse strand, counting down.
TCATCACTGACCTTGGGCACGTCGCGTGCTCCTTGTCAGCCGTTGATCATGTTCCGCAGCACGTACTGCAGGATGCCTCCGTTGCGGTAGTAATCGGCTTCGCCGGGGGTGTCGATGCGGACCTTCGCATCGAACTCCACCTTCGAGCCGTCCTCCTTGGTGGCGGTGACGTGCACGGTCTTCGGGGTCTTGCCCTCGTTGAGTTCCTCGATACCGGCGATGTCGAAGGTCTCCGTGCCGTCGAGGCCCAGCGACTTGTGCGACTCACCCTCGGGGAACTGCAGCGGGATGACGCCCATACCGATCAGGTTCGAGCGGTGGATGCGCTCGAAGCTCTCGGTGATGACCGCCTTGACGCCCAGCAGGCTGGTGCCCTTGGCCGCCCAGTCGCGCGACGAACCGGTGCCGTACTCCTTGCCGCCGAGGACGACGAGCGGGATGTTCTGCTCGGCGTAGTTCTGCGCGGCGTCGTAGATGAACGACTGCGGTGCACCCTCCTGGGTGAAGTCGCGGGTGTAACCACCGGACACACCGTCGAGCAGCTGGTTCTGCAGGCGGATGTTGCCGAAGGTCGAGCGGATCATCACCTCGTGGTTGCCACGACGGGCGCCCAGCGAGTTGTAGTCCTTGCGAGCCACACCGTTGGCGTCGAGGTACTGCGCGGCGGGGGTGCCGGGCTTGATCGTCGACGCGGGGGAGATGTGGTCGGTGGTCACCGAGTCGCCGAGCTTTGCGAGGACGCGAGCGCCCTTGATGTCGGAGACGGGCGACGGCTCGAGCTGCATGCCCTCGAAGTACGGAGCTTCCGCACGTAGGTGGACTTCTCGTCCCACTCGAAGGTCTTGCCCGACGGGGTGGGCAGGTTCTGCCAGCGCTCGTCGCCCTTGAAGACGTCGGCGTAGTCGGCGGCGTACTGCTCCGGCGAGATCGACGAGGCGATGGTCGCCTCGATCTCCTCGTTGGTCGGCCAGATGTCCTTGAGGAAGACGTCGTTGCCGTCGGTGTCCTTGCCCAGCGGGTCGTTCTCGAAGTCGAAGTCCATCGTGCCGGCGAGGGCGTAGGCGATGACCAGCGGCGGCGACGCCAGGTAGTTCATCTTCACGTCGGGGTTGATGCGACCCTCGAAGTTACGGTTGCCCGAGAGCACCGCGGTGGCGGTCAGGTCGTTGTCGTTGATCGCCTTCGAGATCTCCTCGGGCAGCGGACCCGAGTTGCCGATGCAGGTGGTGCAGCCGTAGCCGACCAGGTAGAAGCCGAGCTTCTCCAGGTAGGGCCACAGACCGGCCTTCTCGTAGTAGCCGGTGACGACCTGCGAACCGGGAGCCATCGAGGTCTTGACCCACGGCTTGGAGGTCAGGCCCTTCTCGACCGCCTTCTTGGCGAGCAGCGCGGCGCCGAGCATGACCGACGGGTTGGAGGTGTTGGTGCAGCTGGTGATCGACGCGATGGTCACGATGCCGTGGTCGAGGATCATCGAGCCGCGCTCTTCGGAGTCCACGCGCACCGGGTTGGTCGGGCGGCCCTCGGCGCCGTTGGCGGCCGAGTGCAGGGGCTCCGCGTCATCGTCGGCGAAGGTCAGCGTGGCCGGGTCGGAGGCCGGGAAGGTCTCCTCGACGGCCTCGTCGAGCTTGGTGTGAGCCGGGCTGTTGCCGTTCTCGACGTAGTTGTGGATGTCCTTGCGGAAGGCGTTCTTGGCGTCCCACAGTTCGATGCGGTCCTGCGGGCGCTTGGGACCGGCGATCGACGGGACGACTTCGGCGAGATCGAGCTCGAGGTACTCCGAGTACACGGCCTCCTCGGCGTCCTTCTCCAGCCACATGCCCTGTTCTTTGGCGTAGGCCTCCACGAGGGCGAGCGTCTCCTCGCTGCGGCCGGTGAGCCGCAGGTACTTCACGGTCTCTTCGTCGATGGGGAACATCGCACAGGTCGAACCGAACTCGGGGCTCATGTTGCCGATGGTGGCGCGGTTGGCCAGCGGCACCTCGGCGACGCCGTTGCCGTAGAACTCGACGAACTTGCCGACCACACCGTGCTTGCGGAGCATCTCGGTGATGGTGAGGACCACGTCGGTCGCGGTCACGCCGGGCTTGGTGGAACCGGTCAGCTTGAAGCCGACCACGCGGGGGATGAGCATCGAGACCGGCTGGCCGAGCATCGCGGCCTCGGCCTCGATACCGCCGACGCCCCAGCCCAGGACGCCGAGACCGTTCTCCATCGTGGTGTGCGAGTCGGTGCCGATGCAGGTGTCGGGGTAGGCGACGCCGTCACGGACCATGATCGAACGCGCGAGGTGCTCGATGTTGACCTGGTGGACGATGCCGGTGCCCGGCGGAACGACGCGGAAGTCGTCGAAGGCGCCCTGGCCCCAGCGGAGGAACTTGTAGCGCTCCTCGTTGCGCTGGTACTCGATTTCGACGTTGCGCTCGAAGGCCTGGGCGTTGCCGAAGGCCTCGATGATCACGGAGTGGTCGATGACCATCTCGGCGGGCGCGAGCGGGTTGACCTTGTCCGGGTCACCGCCGAGCTCCTTGACGGCGTCGCGCATCGTGGTGAGGTCCACGATGCAGGGCACGCCGGTGAAGTCCTGCATGATCACGCGGGCCGGCGTGAACTGGATCTCGATGCTCGGTTCGGCACTCGGATCCCAGTTCGCCAGGGCCTCGATGTGTTCCTTGGTGATGTTGGCGCCGTCCTCGGTACGGAGGAGGTTCTCGGTCAGCACCTTGAGGGCGTAGGGGAGTTTCTCGGCGCCCTTGACGGCGTTCAGGCGGTAGATCTCGTAGCTGTTGTCGCCGACGTCCAGCGTGCCGCGGGCGCCGAAGGAATTGATACTCACGTCTAAATCCACTCTCCTCGTGTACCGACGGGCTGCGTCGGCAATGCTCGATGAATTTCTGAACCCGGCGGGCTGCACCGGTGCCATCGGATGTCCGCGAGGCGACCCGCGACAACATCGTCCAGTCTAACAGTACGAGCGTACTGTCCAAGCGGGGTGTCGACGACACGCCGTCGACGACTCACGCTGTGGGCGAATACCCGGACGAGACCATTGTGTCGTACCGTGCAGGTCGAAGTCCGGCGAGCGTCCGCTTTGCTCGCCGCGGGGTGTTACCGACAGACAGGGGTGAGGACAGATGGGTCCCGAGCCGACGATGATGGTGCTGGCCGCACCCGCGGAGAACACCGAACTCACCGGGCTCGTCGGCGTCGACATGGCGCAACTGTCGCGCGACATCGCCGACGACGGGGTCGCCGGCGCCACCCCTGAGCAGGTCCCGGCGATGCTCGAGGTCATCGAGTACGCCAAGAGCAAGGGCCAGGACTTCAGCTTCGTGGTCGTCGACCAGGTCCAGCCTCGGTTCAGCCTCTACCGCGACATCGCCAATCAACTCCAGGAGCAGGTCGGCGGCACCGTCATCGTCCTCGGACCGAACTCGGTGGGCAGCTCCTCGCCGGAGTTCAGCCGCGTCATCCAGGAGCAGGCGACGCAGAACCTGACCCTGACCGACCCGCCCGGGGCGGCCCGGCAGATGGTCGACTCGATGACCGATTCGCACATCGATTGGACCGTCGTCGGTCTGCTCCTCATCCTCGTCGTCGTCCTCGGTGCGGTCGGTGCGCGATTCCGCACGCGGCGCGCCCGCGCGGCGGCCGTGACCGGTGCGCTCGGTCCCGTGACCCCCACCGGGGCGGGTACCGCGTCGTCCGACGACGCGGACGCCCCTCGCGACGCGACCCCGGCCGACTCGTCGGCCTCCACCTGACCTCTCATCTGGTCGTTCCCCGGCGTCGCTGACGACCGCTTCCCGCGGTCCGGCGGCGCCGTCGTCGTCGTGTGGCGCCCGATCCGGTTCGTCTACCGGTTTGTTGCGAATTCGAGACCTGGGCCATGGTGGTGAACTATCTGCAGTTCACAGCATTTTCCCAGGTAATCACCTCTTTGTAATTCATAACTTCCGGTTTTCTCGTGTGGTTGATGTGACGTACGGTTCTGATGTCGCATGTGTGACCTGTGTTTCCTGCAGGGGCGGATGCGACGAATGTGCAGGGTGAGGTCGGGGCGGCCCACAGCGGCCGTTCGATCGACATCCGGGGATCGGACAGGTCTTCGGAAGGAACCGCGAGGAGTTCAGGTGAGGCGACTTAGAACAGGTGCGTCCTGGCCGGCGCGCGTCACGGCGGCCATGGCTGCCGTTCTCATCTGTGCGGTCGGCGCCGGTCATGCCGTCGCGACCCCGAAGAAGGCGCCCGAGTCGCCGGTGAGCGGACTGATCAACGAGATCGCCTCGGTGAACCAGGACATCGCCGACCTCGACGAGGCACTCGCGGTCCGGCAGGAGAACGTCAACCGCGCGATCGTCGACTTCCAGAACTCGCTCGCCCAGCGGCGGCTGGCGACCGTCGCCGCCCGCGGCGCGCGCACCGAGCTCGACCGCGCCGGCCAGGCCGTCACCGAGGCGCAGAAGGCCTTCGACAACTTCGTCCGACTCGCGTATCAGCAGGGCCCGGAGCAGGGTTCGATGTCGAACTACGTCGCGTCCCCGGACCCCCAGGCGGTCCTCGACCGGATGAAGCTTCTCGACCAGGTCGGCAAGAAGCAGCAGGAGACCATCCGTCGTCTCCAGGTCGCCCGCAACCAGAAGGCCAACCGCCTCGCCGCGGTCGAGGCGACCCGGCGGCAGGCGGCGTTCGCCGCCAAGAGCGCCGATCAGCGCAAGCGTGACGCACTGAGCGCGGTCACCGAGGCCAAGACCGCCATCGCCGACCAGCAGGAGCGCAAGTCCTCGCTGGTCGCCAAGCGTGATCGCGTGCAGAAGAAGATCGACTCGATCCGCGGATACGTGCCCAAGAAGCAGGCCGCCGGACCGTCGACCCGTGACCTGCTGAAGAACATCTTCCCGGCGGCCCCGACCCTCCCGGACCTGCCGACGACCAACGTCTCCGACAACGAACTGCTCGCGATCGCGGCGCGTGCCGCCGCCCGGATCGCCGTCGACGTGGGTTCCGCGGCTCTCGGCATGGGCCTCGACATGGGTTCGCAGATGCTCTCGACGATCATCGGCGAGCAGCGGCTCCCGCAGTCCGAACTCCTCAACGAGCTCGGCCTCGGAGGCATGGACCTCACCGGCAGCAGCGGCAACGACAGCCTGAGTTCCCGCCTGGGTTCGGGAAGCCTCGGCTCCCTGTTCGGCGGCTCCGGCGGCGGTGGCGGCTCCGGCGGCATGGTGCGGCCGGGTCTGCGCGGCCCGCAGGCGGTCGAGATCGTCGTCAACCGTGCACTGTCGCAGCTGGGCGTCACCTATGCCTGGGGTGGAGGCGACGTCAACGGTCCGACGCAGGGCATCCGCGACGGCGGCGTCGCCGACAGCTATGGCGACTACCGCAAGGTCGGCTTCGACTGCTCGGGTCTGATGATCTACGCCTTCGCCGGTGTCGGCATCGAACTGCCGCACTACACGGGCTACCAGTACACCTCGGGACCGCACTTCCCGCTCTCGCAGATGCGTCGCGGCGACATGATCTTCTACGGCCCGAACGCGAGCCAGCACGTCGCGCTCTACCTCGGTGACAACAAGATGGTCGAGGCCCCGCAGTCCGGCTCCGTCGTCAAGGTGTCGCCCCTGCGCACCAACGGTGCGATGCCCAACGTGGTCCGGCTGCTCTGAGAACGTCCGAACGACGGGCCGCGCATCTTCTTGGCGCCTTTTCAGTTCGCACGGCTAGGCTGGCACAAGCACACGGGGGTGTCTTCGGCCCCGACGTGGCCACACCAGTGAGCAGCAGAGTTCAGACGAACAGGAGCACGGGTTGACCGAATCGCACTCCCTCGACAAGGCGGCCACGGGGGACCCGGCCGCGGCAGGCGCCGACTCGTCGGTGCTGAGCGACGCCGACGTCGCACTGCTCGAGCGGGCCATCTACGAGGTCAAGCGCGTCATCGTCGGTCAGGACCAGCTCGTCGAGCGGATTCTCGTGGGCCTGCTCGCCCGTGGCCACATCCTCCTCGAAGGTGTCCCGGGTGTCGCGAAGACGCTCGCGGTGGAGACCTTCGCCAAGGTCGTCGGCGGTTCTTTCTCCCGTGTGCAGTTCACCCCCGACCTGGTGCCCACCGACCTCATCGGTACGCGTATCTACCGCCAGGGCCGTGAGGAGTTCGACACCGAACTCGGTCCGGTCGTCGCGAACTTCCTCCTCGCCGACGAGATCAACCGCGCGCCCGCCAAGGTGCAGTCCGCGCTCCTGGAGGTCATGGCCGAGCGGCACGTGTCGATCGGCGGCAAGACCTACGCGATGCCCGACCCGTTCCTCGTGATGGCGACGCAGAACCCCATCGAGAACGAAGGTGTCTACCCGCTGCCCGAAGCGCAGCGCGACCGCTTCCTGTTCAAGGTGCTCGTCGACTACCCGTCGGTCGAGGAAGAGCGGGAGATCGTCTACCGGATGGGCAACGTTCCGCCGACGGCCTCGCAGGTCCTCGACCCCGCGGCGATGCTGCGTCTGCAGAAGACCGCCGCGAACGTCTTCGTCCACCACGCGCTCGTCGACTACGTCGTCCGCGTCATCAACGCGACGCGCCGTCCGGCCGAGCTCGGTCTCTCCGACGTCGCGTCGTGGCTGTCCTACGGTGCCTCGCCGCGTGCGACGCTCGGCATCGTGGCCGCGGCTCGTGCGCTCGCGCTGGTCCGTGGACGCGACTACGTCATCCCGCAGGACATCGTCGAGATCATGCCTGATGTCCTCCGCCACCGCCTGGTGTTGTCCTACGACGCCCTGGCCGACGAGATCGACGCCGATCAGGTGATCACCCGGGTGCTGCAGACCGTGGGACTACCGCAGGTCGGTGCGCAGCCGGTGCAGTCGTCGTACCCGGCGGCACCTCAGGGCCAGGGGCAGGCCGGCGCGCCCCGGGCCGGTGCGTCCCAACCGGCCCCACAGGGCGCCAACGGCTATGCCGGACAGCAGGTTCCGCAGGGTTCCGGTCCCGTGAACCCGAATGCGCGGTATGGCGGCTAATCGCGACCTGCCGAGCCTCGGTGCCGGGCTGCTCGAGGAGCCCCAGCTCACCGCGGCTCTGAAGATGTTGGAGCTCACCGTTCGTCGCAAGCTCGACGGCGTGCTGCAGGGCGAGCACCTCGGACTCATCCCCGGCCCGGGTTCGGAACCGGGGGAGGCGCGTACCTACCAGCCGGGCGACGACGTCCGTCGGATGGAGTGGTCGGTCACCGCCCGCACCACCCAGCCGCATGTGCGCCAGATGATCGCCGACCGCGAGCTCGAGACGTGGCTCGTCGTCGACGCGTCGGCGAGCCTCGACTTCGGCACCGTCGGGTGTACCAAGCGCGACCTCGCAGTGGCCGCGGCCGCGGCGATCGTGCACCTCACCACCGGCGGCGGCAACCGGCACGGGGCGCTCGTGGTGACCGGTGACGACGTCGTCCGGGTGCCCGCGCGAGCCGGACGCGCCCACGCCCAGAACCTCCTCAAGGCGATCGCGACGACGCACCGCAGTGCGCCCGGCGTCCGCGGCGATCTCAAGGCCGGTATCGAGGCGCTGCGCCGTCCGCAGCGGCGCCGCGGTCTCGCGGTCGTGATCAGCGACTTCCTCGGGCCGATCGACTGGGAACGCTCGCTGCGTGCCATCGGCGCCCACCACGAGCTGCTGGCGGTCGAGGTGCTGGACCCGCGCGACCTCGAGCTGCCGGCGATCGGCGAGGTCACCCTGGCCGACGCCGAGTCGGGGGAGATCCACGACGTGACCGTCACCGAGGACCTGCAACGCGACTTCGCCGCCGCCGCCCGCGCCCATCAGCAGCGCGTGCACCGGACGCTGCGCAGTTGCGGAGGAGCGACGCTGTCACTCCGCACCGACCGCGAGTGGATCACCGACACCGTCAAGTTCATCGCCCAGCGACGACGCGGCCTCGCCGCCGGGGTGGGGTAGCCCATGCTGTCCAGCCCCTTCTGGTTGTTGCTGCTGCTCGTCGTGGCCCTACTCGGTGCTGCGTACGTGTACATGTTGCGTCGCCGCAGGCAGCGGGCGCTGACCTTCGCGAACCTCGATCTCCTGAAGTCCGTCGCTCCCGCCGACCGCAACCGGCTGCGCCACGTGCCGATCGCGCTGCTGATCATCTCGCTGATCCTGTTGACGGTGGCTCTGTCCGGACCGCAGGCCGACCGCAAGGTCCCGCGCAACAAGGCGACGGTGATCCTCGTGATGGACGTGTCCCGGTCGATGAACGCGACCGACGTCTCGCCGTCACGCATCAAAGCCGCGCAAGAGGCGGCGAAGAAGTTCGCCGACGAGCTGACCGAGGGCATCAACCTCGGCCTGATCTCCTTCGCGGGCACCGCGGCGAGTCTGGTCTCGCCGACCCCGGACCACAACGCGACCAAGGTCGCCGTCGACAAGCTGAGACTCGACGACAAGACGGCGACCGGCGAGGGCATCTTCGCAGCGTTGCAGCAGATCAGCACACTCAACGCCGTTCTCGGCGGCGGAGAGGCGGCCCCGCCGGCGCGGGTCGTGCTCCTGTCGGACGGCAAGGAGACCGTGCCCGACGATCCCGACGACCCGCGCGGCGCCTTCACCGCGGCACGGAAGGCCAAGGAAGAGAAGATCCCGGTCTCCACGATCTCCTTCGGCACCCGGACGGGCACCGTCGAACTCGAGGGTGATCGCGTGCCGGTCCCCGTCGACGACGATTCGCTGCGCAAGATCGCGAACCTCTCCGGCGGAGACTTCTTCACCGCGGCGAGCCTCGACGAGCTCAACAAGGTCTACGAGAAACTGCAGAACGAGATCGGCTACGAGACACGACGCGGGGACAACTCGAAGCCGTGGCTGATCGCGGGTACGTTGTTCGCGCTGGTCTCGGCGTTTGCAGCCCTCGCGATCAACCGCAGGCTGCCCTGACCCGACCCCGGGCCCGGGCCACCGGCAGCCACGTCCGACGACCACCGCGACGCCGACCCAAACAGAACGGATAGGTTAGACACCCATGACGGCATCCAGCAACGAAGCGCAGAACCCTTCCCGTTCGGTCCTGGTGACCGGCGGCAATCGCGGGATCGGCCTCGCCGTGGCCCAGCGCCTGGCCGCCGACGGCCACAAGGTCGCGGTCACCCATCGCGGCTCCGGTGCCCCCGAGGGACTGTTCGGCGTGAAGTGCGACGTCACCGACTCGGAGTCGGTCGACGCGGCCTTCGCCGAGGTCGAGGCCCATCAGGGCCCGGTGGAGATCCTGGTGGCCAACGCGGGCATCACCGACAACATGCTGCTCATGCGTCTGTCCGAGGAATCCTTCGAGAAGGTCCTCGACGCCAACCTCACCGGCGCCTTCCGCTGCGCGAAGCGCGCCACCAAGGGGATGCAGCGCGCCAAGTGGGGCCGCATGATCTTCCTCGGCTCGGTCGTCGCGATGTCGGGCATCCCCGGCCAGGTCAACTACGCGGCGTCCAAGGCCGGTCTCATCGGCATGGCGCGCTCTATCGCCCGTGAGATCGGATCGCGCAACATCACCTCCAACGTCGTCGCGCCGGGCTTCATCGAGACCGACATGACCGCCGCCATGGAGGATCGCTACATCGAGATGGCCAAGCAGGCCATTCCGCTGGGTCGTACCGGCAAGCCGGAGGACGTCGCCGCCGCGATCAGCTTCCTCGCCTCCGACGAGGGCGGCTACATCTCCGGCGCGGTCATCCCGGTCGACGGCGGCATGGGCATGGGCCACTGATCCTCCGGGTCACCACCGGCCGACGGCCACACCACATCTCAATCAACGTCGATCTCAGGAGCACATCTTCGTGAGCGGAATCCTGGACGGGAAGACCGTCCTCATCACGGGCATCATCACCGATGCGTCGATCGCCTTCCACGCGGCCGCCATGGCGCAGGAGCAGGGCGCGACGGTGATCATCACCGGCATCCCGGAGCGGCTGCGGCTGATCGACCGCATCGCCAAGCGCCTGCCGAAAGAGGTGCCGCCGGCCATCGGGCTCGACGTCACCAACGAGGAAGACCTCGAGTCGCTCGCCGACAAGATCCGCGAGATCGCCCCGCAGGGCATCGACGGTGTCATGCACTCGATCGCGTTCGCGCCGCGCACCCTGATGGGCCCGGAGGCCAAGCCGTTCCTCGAGGGTCCCGGCCCCGACGCCGCCAAGGCGTTCGAGATCTCGGCCTGGAGCTACGCGTCGCTGGCCCGCGCCGTGCTGCCGGTCATGAACGAGGGTGGCTCCATCGTGGGTATGGACTTCGACCCGCGCACCGCCATGCCGTACTACAACTGGATGGGCGTGGCCAAGGCCGCCCTCGAGTCGGTGAACCGGTACGTCGCGCGAGAAGTGGGCAACGCCAAGAACATCCGCTCCAACCTGGTCGCCGCCGGACCCATCAAGACCCTCGCGGCCAAGGCCATCGCCGGCACCGCGACCGACGACGCCAAGCAGCTCAACATGCTCAACGAGTACTGGGACGGCGCGTCGCCCATCGGCTGGGACGTCGACGACCCGACCGTGGTCGCCAAGTCGGTCTGTGCCCTGCTGAGCGACTGGCTGCCCGGCACCACCGGTTCCATCGTCTACGTCGACGGCGGCGCCAGCCACAACACCTGGTTCCCGGAGGGCATGACCTCCGGGTCGTGAGCCCGGGGAGAGACGTCGTGGAGACCGCCTTCGATTCCGTCCTGTTCCTGTCCTTCGGTGGTCCCGAGGGTCCCGACGAGGTCATGCCCTTCCTGGAGAACGTGACCCGGGGCCGGGGCATCCCGCGCGAACGCCTGGAATCGGTGGCGGAACACTATCTGCACTTCGGCGGGGTGTCGCCGATCAACAGGTTGAACCTGGACATGATCGACGGCCTCCGCGCCGATCTGGCACGCCGCGGTCTCGATCTGCCGGTGTACTTCGGCAATCGCAACTGGCACCCCCTGGCCGAGGACACCCTGGCCGAGATGTACCGGGCCGGGCATCGTCGCATCCTGGTCTTCCCGACATCCGCCTGGGGTGGCTACTCGGGGTGCCGTCAGTACCACGAGGACATCGACCGGTCCCTCAAGGCACTCGCCGATCGTGAGCCCGGGTCCACGACGCCCGAGGGTGCCGTGGTGCTCCGCAAACTGCCGCAGTACTGGTCGCATCCGGCATTCACCGCGGCCGGCGCCGACGCCGTCCGTCGCGCCATCGAGAAGCTCGGCGAGTCCGAGGACCCGGTGCGGCTGGTGTTCACCGCGCACTCCGTCCCGAGCTCGGCCGACGCCGCGTCCGGACCGGCTGCCGAGGGCGGTGGTCTCTACTCGCGCCAGGTGATGGCCGCCTCGCAGGCCGTTGCCGACGCACTCGGCGTCGACGACTTCGACCAGGTCTGGCAATCGCGGTCGGGCCCCCCGCAGATCCCGTGGCTCGAACCGGACATCTGCGATCATCTGGAAGAACTTGCGGCGCAGGGTGTTCGCCGGGTTGTGGTCTATCCCGTCGGATTCATCTCCGATCACCTCGAGGTGATCTGGGACCTCGACAACGAGGCAGCCGAGACGGCGCAGCGACTCGGGATGGACTACGTGCGGGCCGACACCGTCGGCACTGATCCGCGCTTCGTCGAGATGATCGGCGAAATCGTGGAGAACTACGTCGGCGGCGCCGGCGATCTCGCTGCGATGGGCTGCGGCGACAACGGTCGGGTGTGTCGAGACCGTTGCTGTGTGCCCGCCGCACGGCCGTCGCGGCCGTCGGCCCACGCATCTGACGGTACGTAGAGACAGCTGATCTCAAGCCCATTGTTAACGATCGTTTCGATGAGTTCGTTGCATCATTTGCGATGATAACAATCGGATAACAGGAGTCGTCATATATGGCTCCGTTGTTCGACAGATGACATTCTGTGGATACGCTGCCTCCCCCCGGGCAGCGATTACCAGAGAGAGGAATCTGCAATGGCAGATGGACCAATCGAATTGGACGGCGAGATTCTCGGACCGATCCTGGACACCCTGATCACCGGCTCGCTCGAGGAAGAAACGCCGACCGTGTGAGAAGTCTTCTCGGGTGGGCCGCGTCGATGACGCGGCCCACCCGTTTTTCTGCGTCGTTTCCGGCATGTCGCACCGGGGAATGCGAGCTGCGATGACTGATGAACAGTACGAATCGATCGAAACGGTCACACTCACCGGCGACGATCTCGACCCGGTCATCGAGTTGCTCGCAGACGGTCTCGACGAGATTCCGTTGTACTCGTGGCTGCTCGGGGAACACATGGCCGACCGCTCTCTGCGGAAATGGTTGGCGGAAATCCTCGTACGACCATTGCTGAACGCGAAATGCGTCGTCGGTGCCCGGCGCGGCGTACGTCTCGTCGGATTGCTGGTGTTTCAGCCGCACGACGCCGATCTGGCCGTCGACGGCAAGCCGCCGCTGACGCCGGCCGACTTCGCCGCGGTCGCGACCGTTCCCGGGGTGCGCGAACGTGTCGCGGAGCTGTTGACCAGTTCGAAGCTCGCGCCTCCGGCGGACGACGCGGTCAACCTCCGGATCGGGGTCGTGGCGCAATCCGAACGCGGCGGCCGGGCCACGATCGGCATGATGCGCGAGATGGAGCGGTTCTGCACGGCCGCATCTCGACCCTATTACGCGTGGACGGGTTCGGAGAGTCTGCGTCGCTACTACACCGAGGTCTGGGGTGCCACCGAGTTCGGGGTCGAGGACTGGAACGGCATCACGATGTACGGACTCGTCTCCGACCGGCCACCGCGGCGCCGGACCTGGTCCGAGCCGGTCTGACACGTACCGCTCGCAGGTCAGCGGCGGAGCAGCTCACCGATCGTGTGATTGACCGCGGCCGCCCGTGCGGTCCGGGTGAGCGTCTGCAACCCGCGCAGGGCGGAGTCGCCCGAATCCCATTGCCCCGCAGTGTCGCCGATCTCGACCCGGCGGGCGCCCGCCAGATCGACGATGGCCTCGACCTGGGCGGCGGTGTCGATCAGGCGCGTCGAGCGGGTGTCGAGCGCATGTGGGGGCAGGGCGACGCGATGCCGGGCGGTGAGGGCCGCGAGTTCCTTGCGGAGGTCGCCGGCGTCGACCGACCGGCGTCCGCCGAGCCCGCCGATGATCGACGCGGCATCGCGAACGGCTTGCCGGAGATCGTATTCCAGGTCACCGGCGGACGGCCCGGACGACACGAGGTGGGCGAGGTCCAGCCGATCCGCATACCGGAAGGTCGTCCACCGGCACGTCACGTACGGGGGATCGACGCCGAGAGTGGAGAACTCGGGGACGAGTGCGAGGGTTCCGGCCGTATCGGAGTCGTCGACGAGGAGTACCTCGCCGGCGACCAGCGCTTTCGCTGTCGCAGGATGCGGTGGCAGGCCCTGCGGATCGCCGGTGGAGGGCAGGCGCACCACCAGCTGCCGGGCCGGTTTCAGGGAACCCAGCAGGTTCACCATGCGGTTCCCGGATCCCGTTGCGGACCTGGACTGTTCGGTCGACACCTCATGCCGGTCGGCTGATTCGGCGAGCGCCTCGATCACGTCGTCGGGGGAGCAGCGGCCGGCGAGCCACGCGGCCGCCCACGCGCCCAGTGCGCAGGTCGGCCAGGCGACGGTGGAGGGGAGGATGTCGCTGCGATTCATCAAGGAGCCAGGATACCGCCGGGCCCCGACCGGTCGCCGGGCGTGGCAACCCGCCGCCGGGAGTCCGGGCGCTTACGGTGTTGGGCGCAGATGTCCAGGGACCGAAGAGGTGGAGCGCGATGGATGACCGGTACGGGCGCGATGTGCTGTCTCAGCCACGCCGGGCCAAGCCGCGTCCGGTGGAGGTCGCGGCCGAACGCGATCTCGTCGTGGAAGACGCCGCGACCGGTTTCTGTGGTGCCGTCGTCGGCCTGGAGAAGAGCTACGCCGGTGACCTCGTCCGCCTCGAGGACCGGCACGGCCGGACCCGCGTGTTCCTGATGAACCCCGGCGCCTTCCTGATCGACGGCCGGACAGTGACCCTCGTCCGGCCGCGCACACGTGGACCCCAGAAGCCCGCCATGACGGCGTCGGGTTCCCGCGCCGCGCCCCGCACCCGGGCTCGCACCGCGCGGGCCAGCCGGATCTTCGTGGAGGGTGTGCACGATGCGACCCTGCTCGAACGGGTGTGGGGCGACGACCTGCGGGCCGAGGGCGTGGTCGTGGTGAGCCTCGACGGTCTCGACAACCTCGACGAGGCGCTCGCCGAGTTCCAGCCCGCGCCGCATCGTCGCGCGGGCGTTCTCGTCGACCATCTCGTGGCCGGTTCGAAAGAGGCCCACCTCACCGCAGAGGTCGGCGAGCACGTGCTGGTGTGCGGGCATCCCTACATCGACGTCTGGGAGGCGGTGAAGCCCGCCTCGGTCAAGATCCGGGCCTGGCCGACGATCCCGCGCGGCACCGACTGGAAGACCGGGGTGTGTGCCGAGCTCGGCTGGGGCGACCCGCGGGACGGCTGGCGCCGGGTGCTGGGCGGGGTCAGCAGCTTCCGCGACCTCGAAGTGCCACTCCTGCGATCGGTGGAGGAACTGATCGACTTCGTCACCGCGGCCGAAGAGGCCGGTTAGCGTCGGATCCGCGCGCTCGCGCATCGAACGCGCCGAGGCTGCTCGGACATCTCTGGCAGACTGGACACATGAGCGCCCTGCTGTGGTTGGCGGCCGCGATCGTCCTGGTGGTCGCGGAGATGTTCGGTGGCGAACTGGTGCTGCTCATGTTGGCCGGTGGTGCCTTGGCCGCGGCCGGTGTGGATTTCGTGTGGGAGCCGCCCCTCTGGGTGGACGGCCTGGTGTTCGCGGCGGTGTCGATGCTGCTGCTCGTCGCGGTGCGCCCGGTTGCCAAGCGCCACATGCTCAATCGCCCCTCTGTGCTGATGAACACCGAGGCCCTGGAGGGGCAGCCGGCGGTCGTCACCGAGACGGTCGACGGCGACGACGGCCGCGTGAAGATCGGCGGTGACATCTGGTCGGCGCGGTCGGTCGATCCCGCACAGGTGCTCGAACCCGGAACCCATGTGACCGTCGTCGAGATCGACGGTGCGACCGCGGTGGTGTGGCACGTCTGATAGCTCGATCCGACCTGCTCGACGGTTCGCGAGAAAGGTGAATTGTGGACGATTTCCAGATCTTCGGCCTGGTGGTGGTGGTACTGCTGGTCCTGCTCGTGGCGGTGGTACTGGTCAAATCGGTGGCCCTGATCCCGCAGGCGGAGGCCGCGGTGATCGAACGTCTCGGCCGCTACACGCGCACCGTGTCAGGGCAGTTGACGCTGCTGCTGCCGTTCATCGACCGGATTCGCGCGCGGGTCGACATCCGTGAACGGGTCGTGTCCTTCCCGCCGCAACCGGTGATCACCGAGGACAACCTCACCCTGTCCATCGACACTGTCGTCTACTTCCAGGTGACCAATCCGCGGTCGGCCGTCTACGAGATCGACAACTACATCGCCGGCGTCGAGCAGCTCACCATCACCACCCTGCGCAACGTGGTCGGCGGTATGACCCTCGAAGAGACCCTGACCTCTCGCGACTCCATCAACGGGCAGCTGCGCGGAGTGCTCGACGAGGCGACCGGCCGTTGGGGCCTGCGTGTCGCCCGCGTCGAACTCAAGTCGATCATGCCTCCGCCGTCGATCCAGGAGTCGATGGAGAAGCAGATGAAGGCCGATCGCGAGAAGCGCGCGACGATCCTGGCCGCAGAAGGTCAGCGTGAGTCGGCGATCAAGACCGCCGAGGGCAACAAGCAGTCGCAGATCCTCGCCGCCGAGGGTGCCAAGCAGGCCGCGATCCTCGCCGCCGAGGCGGAGCGGCAGTCGCGCATCCTGCGTGCCCAGGGTGATCGTGCGGCGGCCTACCTGAACGCGCAGGGCGAGGCGAAGGCCATCGAGAAGACCTTCGCGGCGATCAAGGCGGCCAAGCCGACCCCGGAACTCCTTGCCTACCAATACCTCCAGCAGTTGCCGGAGATGGCGAAGGGGGAGGGCAGCAAGGTCTGGGTGGTGCCCTCCGATTTCGGTTCGGCGCTCCAGGGTTTCGCGAAGTCCTTCGGCATCCAGGGCGACGACGGGGTGTTCCGGTACGAGCCGACCGACTCGCCGCCCTCACAGGTCGACGAGTCGGAGACCGAGGACTGGTTCTCGCTGGCATCCGATCCCAAGGTCGCGCAGGCCGTTGCCGAGGCCGAGGCGGTGGCCCGCAAACCCGTCGCCCCCGAGATCGGCACCGGTGTGGGCCGGTTGTCACGTCATGCGTCGCTCGGCGCCGCGATCGAGGAGACCGGAACCACCCCGGGTTAGACCGGCCGTCAGGTGGTGACCAGGTGTGCGATCCCGGCGAGGCCGATCGCCCAGAGCACCGAGGCGAAGGTGCCCATGATGAACTGCTCCGACGCCTGCGGCGCACGTAGTTCGGGATAGCGCGCGAGGCTCTTCACCGCCAGGATGATCGCCAGACCCTCCGGCCATCCGGCCATCAGCGTCGTGACGACGGCCAGCCGCTCGAGATGACCGATGACGCGGCCGCCCCGGAGTGGTCCTACCTCGTTCGGGTCGGACTGTTCGGTATCTGCGTCGTCCGGGGTCTCGGTGTCATCGGGGCTCTCCGGGTCAGGCGTCGGCGTCGGGTTCGCCCGGACACCACCCAGTTTGAGGACCGCCCGCACCACCGGGCCACCACCCGTGACCGCAGCCACGGCCGCGATCACCGTCGCCGCCGCGGCGGGGAACCCGGCTGCGGGTCCGGCGGTGGCGGCGACGACCGCCGTCGCCCCGGCGAGTCCCAGCAGAATCGTGAGTCCGACGGCGTGGACGATCGTCGCCGACGGCGGCACGGTGAGACCGTCGAGTGCGCGGTCACGCATGAGCCGCTCCACTCCGAGCCACCCCACAGGTGCGATGGCGGTCAGCACGAGCAGGACGAGGGCGATCCCGGTCATCGCGCGACCTCCCCGTCCGGCGCCTGCTCGACGGCGTGGAGGCGGTCGGCCTCGGCGAGTGCATCGGCGAGGAGGTCCAGCGAATCGGGTTCCAGATCCCAGCCGGCGGCGCGGAGTCGTTGGCTCATGGCCTGGGGTGAGATGTCGAGGACGCCCGCCGCGTCGGCCTGGGTGAGTCCTCGCCGCATGAGTGCCACCGCCTCGATGCCGGCAGCGCTTCGGGTGGCGACGATGTCGCTGATCAGCCGGCCGGCGGTTTGTGCGTGGCGGCACCATCGGGCATCGGGGCCGCGTACACACAGCGGTATGCGTTGCCGCTTGGCCGCCTCGACCGCGTCCCGGGCGTAGAGGAAAGCGGCTCCGCGGCCTGCGCGGGTCGAGGCGGGGAGCGGCTGTTCGACGTCGCCGGTTCCGATGCCGACGCTCCAGTGACCGTCGGCGGTCAGTTCGACGGCGAGCTGTGCGAGGGTCACCGGGTCGTCGAGGACGCCTTGGATCTCGTCGCCCGCGGTGCGCTCGAAGGGGCGAACCGAGTCGATGGTGCGCAGCCGGTCGAGCACGGCTTCGACGCGATCGATGTCGGTGCGGCTGCCGCGCTGGTCGACGGTCATGACGAACATCACACAAGCCTACTGGCTTGATTAGGACTGATCAAGCCTTTTGGCTGGACCGATCAATCATCAGAACTTGATTCGTCCTTCTCAAGTCTGGGAGGTTGAGGGCTTCCGGTGGTCACCGGCAACCGAGCGTCGAGGACCAGTCCGGCGATCCCGACCGCGAAGAGTGCTCCGCTGATCAGAAGCTGCGCGGGGTTGGTGTCGCCGGTCAGCGAATCGCCGAGCATCACCACCGCCGCGGTTCCGGGGGCCATGCCGATGATGCTCGCCACGGTGAACGGCAGTGGCCGTACCGAAGACAAAGCCGAGCAGTAGTTGGCGACGGAGAACGGACAGGCCGCGATCAGGCGGAGCGAGCCGACGGCCAGCCAACCGCGCCGTTCCAGGCGGTACTCGACGGCCTTGACGACCGGCTTCTTGAGAAACGGTCGCACCCGGTCGCGGCCGAGCACACGCACGAGTCCGAAGGCCGCGACCGCCGCGATCGACGACGCGATCATCGCGCCCACGAAGCCGACGACGGGGCCGAAGAAGATCCCGGACATGACGGTGAAGGTCGAGCGGGGGATCGGGGCGATTGTGACAACGGCGTACGCCGTGAAGAACAGCCACGGAAAGGCCGGACCGAGGTCGTCGCCCCAGGCGCGGACGCTGCCGATCGAGGGGAGCGGGATGAAGTAGGAGCCGAGCAGGACCAGGGCCACGACCGCCGCTGCGACGAGTGCGCGCCGGACGACCCGCCGGTCGAAGGTGACGCGGCGTCGGCTGCCCGTCGCGTCGGGTGTCACCTCGGTGACGGGAGCTGGCTCGGGCACCCGGACACTCTACTCCGGACTGCACGGGGCGCCTCGACGTCGCGACCTGCTCGCACCCGTTGCGTGGTCCATTTCACGCCGACCTCGGTGATGGGCCGAGCGAGCGATCGGCTAAGGTCGTGTACGCGCTCGCACAGAGCATTCACGGAGGTGTGCTTCCCCACATGCCACAGCAAACTGACCAGCCCAAACCCGAGTCAGATCTCGATGGCGCCTACCAGGCGTGGTCGAAGGCCGCCGCGGCCGTTCTGGCGAAATCGCGTCGGGTGGACGTCGACGAGCTCCCGGATACACCGGAGGCCCTGCTCTCGACCGACACCGCCGACGGGCTGACCATCCGGCCGCTGTACACACGTCGCGACGAGACGACCGAACCCGGCCTGCCGGGCCGGTTCCCGTTCGTCCGCGGCGCCGATCCCGCCCGTGACGTGACCACCGGGTGGCGCGTCACCGAGCGGTTCGGCGACGACGAGACCCCGGCCGAGGACGTCAACGAACTCGTTCTCGAGGCGATGACCAACGGCACCAGCGGACTCTGGCTGTCCGTCGGCAAGCCCGGTGGCGGTCTCGGTGTCACCGACCTCGCCGCCGTCCTGCGCGGCGTCTACCTCGACCTCGTGCCGGTGACGCTCGACGCCGGCACCGAGGGCATCGCCGCCGCCCGGGAACTGCTGGCTCTCAAGGAGAAGGCGCAGGCCGCACCGGTCGCCGCCGCTCCCACCGCGGCGACCACGCATTCCTTCGGGCTCTCGCCGCTGACCGCGGCGTTCTCCGGCCGGGCCACGGTCGACGCCGACGAGGCCACGGCACTTGCCGCGTCGAACCTCCCCGTCGGGGTCCGGACCTTCCGCGTCGACGGCAGCGACTTCGCAACCGCGGGTGCCGACAACGGCCTCGAACTCGCCCTCGTGGTGGCCGCCGCGGTGGCGCACCTGCGTGACCTGACCGCCGCCGGCCTGTCCGCCGAGGCGGCCCTGAACCAGATCACCTTCGGTGTCTCGGCCGACGACGACCAGTTCGCGACGATCGCCAAGTTCCGTGCGCTGCGCAAGATCTGGGCCCGTGTGGCCGAGGTCGTCGGTGCACCCGACGCCGGTGGGGCGATCACCCACGGCGTCACGGACCTGTCGATGTACTCCCAGCGTGACCCGTGGGTCAACATGCTGCGCAGCACCATCGCCGCCTTCGGCGCGGGTGTCGGCGGCGCCGACCAGCTGACGGTCCTGGCCTACGACGCGACGATCCCGGCCGACAAGCGCACCTCGAGTGCGTCCTTCTCACGCCGCATCGCCCGCAACACCCAGCTGCTGCTGCTCGAGGAGTCCAACATCGGACGAGTCCTCGACCCGGCCGGCGGTTCGTGGTTCGTCGAGTCGCTGACCGACGACCTCGCCGCCAACGCCTGGGCCGTCTTCACCGAGGTCGAGGCCGCCGGTGGCTACCGCGCCGCCCTGGACAACGGCTGGATCGCCGAGAAGGTCGAGGCCTCGCTGGCCCGCCGCGACGCCGAGGTCGCGCACCGTCGCATCTCGGTCACCGGTGTCAACGAGTTCCCGAACATCGACGAGCGGGCCCTCTCCGACGCCCAGGGCGTCCCGGCGTCGAACGTGACCGACGTGGTCACCGGAACCCCGAAGCTGGCCCGTGTCGGCCGTGCCTTCGAAGCGCTGCGCGACCGGTCCGATGTGGTGCTCGCCGAGCAGGGTGCGCGCCCGTCGATCCTGCTCATCCCGCTGGGCAGCGTCGCCGAACACAACGGTCGCACCACGTTCGTGGCCAACCTGCTGGGTGCCGGCGGCATCACCGTCGTCAACCCGGGTCCGCTGACCGCCGACCAGATCGGCGACGCGTTTGCCGGTGCGAACACCCCGATCGCGGTCATCTGCGGCACCAAGGCCCGCTACGCCGAGGAAGGTCCGGCGGCCCTCGCCGCCGCCCGCGCGGCCGGTCTCGCCAAGGTCCTGCTCGCCGGTCCGGACCGGGAATGGCCCGAGTCCGGCGATCGTCCGGACGGTTCGCTGCGGGTCGGCATCGACGCGGTGAGCACGCTCTCCGAACTCCTCGATCAGCTTCTCTCAACCTCGGGAGCGACGGCATGACCCAGACCGAACCCAAACTGTCACAATCCAACTCGGCCCGGTCGATCCCGAGCTTCGCCGGGGTCGAGCTCACCGACGGAACGGCGGCAGCAGCAGCCGGACCGGGCGCGCCCGTCACCGAGGAACTGGCGTCGGCGCACGGCTACTCGGTCGACCAGGTCACCTGGAACACCCCCGAGCAGATCGACGTCGCGCCGGTGTACACCCGGACCGACCGGAACGCGATCCTCGACGACGCCGAGCACCCGTACCCGCTCGACTCGGTTCCGGGTGAGGCGCCGTTCATCCGTGGCCCGTACCCGACGATGTACGTGAACCAGCCGTGGACGATCCGCCAGTACGCGGGCTTCTCGACCGCCGCCGAGTCCAACGCCTTCTACCGCCGCAACCTCGCGGCCGGCCAGAAGGGTCTGTCGGTGGCCTTCGACCTCGCAACCCACCGCGGCTACGACTCCGACCACCCGCGCGTCGCCGGCGACGTCGGCATGGCCGGTGTGGCGATCGACTCGATCCTCGACATGCGTCAGCTTTTCGACGGCATCGACCTGGGCAACGTCTCGGTGTCTATGACGATGAACGGTGCGGTGCTGCCGATCCTGGCGCTCTACGTCGTGGCGGCCGAGGAGCAGGGTGTGCCGCCGGAGAAGCTGGCGGGGACCATCCAGAACGACATCCTCAAAGAGTTCATGGTCCGCAACACCTACATCTATCCGCCGAAGCCGTCGATGCGGATCATCTCGAACATCTTCGAATACACCAGCCAGAAGATGCCGAAGTTCAACTCGATCTCGATCTCCGGCTACCACATCCAGGAAGCCGGCGCGACCGCCGACCTGGAGCTGGCCTACACGCTGGCCGACGGCGTCGAGTACATCCGCGCCGGTCTCGAGGCCGGTCTCGACATCGACAAGTTCGCTCCGCGTCTGTCCTTCTTCTGGGGCATCGGCATGAACTTCTTCATGGAGGTGGCCAAGCTGCGCGCGGCGCGTCTCCTGTGGAGCGAGCTCGTCGCCGAGTTCGGTCCGAAGAACGCCAAATCGCTGTCGCTGCGCACGCATTCGCAGACCTCGGGCTGGTCGCTGACCGCGCAGGACGTGTTCAACAACGTGGCCCGCACCTGTGTCGAGGCGATGGCGGCGACCCAGGGTCACACCCAGTCGCTGCACACCAACGCGCTCGACGAGGCGATCGCCCTGCCGACCGACTTCTCGGCCCGTATCGCGCGCAACACCCAGCTGCTGCTGCAGCAGGAGTCGG
The DNA here is from genome assembly GCF_001942325.1 of Gordonia sp. CNJ-863. NCBI lineage: Bacteria > Bacillati > Actinomycetota > Actinomycetes > Mycobacteriales > Gordoniaceae > Gordonia > Gordonia sp. CNJ-863. Next base: position 113,992 of record NZ_MKKG01000022.1, on the reverse strand, counting down.
GTACCACCCGCCCGATCGACCCGTGGGCCGGCTCGAACTACGTCGAGACGCTGACCCACCAGCTGGCGCAGAAGGCGCGCAAGCACATCCGCGAGGTCGAAGAGGCCGGCGGCATGACGCAGGCCATCAACGAGGGTCTGCCGAAGCTGCGCATCGAGGAGGCCGCGGCCCGCACCCAGGCCCGTATCGACTCGGGTCAGCAGACGCTGATCGGCGTGAACAAGTACCAGGTGGCCGACGACGAGGAGATCGAGGTCCTCAAGGTCGAGAACTCCAAGGTGCGCGCCGAGCAGCTCGAGAAGCTCAACACCCTTCGCACGCAGCGTGATTCCGCTGCGGTCGAGGCGGCCCTGGCCGACCTGACCCGCGCCGCGGCGTCGTCGGAGGGTGGCATGGAGAACAACCTGATGGCCCTGGCCATCGAGGCTGCGCGTCATCAGGCGACGGTCGGGGAGATCTCCGAGGCGCTCGAGAAGGTCTATGGTCGCCATCAGGCCGAGATCAAGACGATCAGCGGGGTGTACCGACATGAGGCAGGCGAGGTGAGCAACATCGACGCGGCCATCGAGGCAGTGCGCCAGTTCGCCGAGGCCGAGGGTCGCCAGCCGCGCGTGCTGGTCGCCAAGATGGGTCAGGACGGCCACGACCGCGGCCAGAAGGTCATCGCGACGGCGTTCGCCGACCTCGGCTTCGACGTCGACGTGGGCCCGCTGTTCGCCACGCCGGAGGAGGTGGCCGCCCAGGCCGCCGACAACGACGTGCACGTGGTGGGTGTGTCCTCGCTGGCAGCCGGTCACCTCACCTTGGTTCCCGCCCTGCGGGAGGCGCTCAAGGAAGTGGGGCGCGAGGACATCATGATCGTCGTCGGCGGTGTCATCCCGCCGGGCGATTTCGCCGAGCTCTACGAGGCCGGCGCCGCCGCGATCTTCCCGCCCGGATCGGTCATCGCCGACTCGGCCGTGGAGCTCATCGGCAAGCTCGCCGACACCCTCGGCCTGGAGCTGCCCGGGGTGGCCGCGAACTGATGGCGGACAGTCCTCGGCGTCGGGTCGACGTCGACGCGCTGGCCGATGCCGTCCTGGCCGATCGCCGCGCCGACCTGGCGCGCGCGATCACCCTGGTGGAATCCAAGCGCCCCGATCATCGGGCCGCCGCCCAGGAATTGCTGCTGAAGCTGACCCCGCACGCGGGCAACTCGTTCCGGGTCGGCATCACCGGCGTTCCGGGCGTTGGCAAGTCGACGACCATCGAAGCGCTCGGCATGCACCTGGTCGAGCTCGGGCACAAGGTGGCGGTTCTCGCCGTCGACCCCAGTTCGACACGCACCCGCGGGTCGATCCTCGGTGACAAGACCCGTATGGGCCGCCTGTCGACGGAGAAGAACGCCTACATCCGGCCGTCGCCGACGTCGGGCACGCTCGGCGGTGTGGCCAAGGCGACCCGTGAGTCGATCGTGCTCGTGGAGGCCGCCGGCTTCGACGTCGTGCTCGTGGAGACCGTCGGCGTCGGGCAGTCCGAGGTCACCGTCGCCAACATGGTCGACACCTTCACCTTCCTGACGCTGGCCCGCACCGGGGATTCGTTGCAGGGCATCAAGAAGGGCGTCCTGGAACTCGCCGACGTGGTCGTGGTGAACAAGGCCGACGGCAAGCACCTCAACGAGGCGAAGGGTGCGGCGCGCGAACTTCGCAACGCGCTCGGGCTGATCTATCCGCACGACGCCCTGTGGACGCCGCCGGTCCTGACGATGAGCGCGATCGAGAAGACCGGCGTCGACGAGTTCTGGAACACGGTCGTCAAGCACAACCAGACCCTCAGGGTGGCCGGCGAGTTCACCGCCCGCCGCAACCAGCAGCAGATCGACTGGACGTGGTCGATGGTCCACGACATCGTGCTCAGCAGGCTCGCGGAGTCGCCCAGCGTCCGCGACATCCGCGACGAGGTCGAGGACGAGCTGCGCGAAGGTGTGTTGACGCCGGCACTCGCCGCGCAGCGCATCGTCGACGCTTTCGACAACAGGTAGGTGAAGTCGGCGATCTGAGCCGAGTCGCCTCACGGTTCGACCCTATGCGGGTGCGTGCCTGAGGTTTCGGACGAAGGCGCCGATCGTCTCGATCAGGTCGTGGAAGACGGCGTCGAGGTCGGTGGCGGTGGCGATCCGGGCGTTCGGGCCGAGCGGCGACATCCAGCGTTCGTCGGCGACCGTCATGCCGCGGGTGAGGGTGCCGACGAGTTCGACGTCGACCCGCGCCGGGATGGTCGTGACGAGGTCGGGGTTCAAGGCCACCATCGCCGCGAACGGGTCGTGGAGGTGGGCGATGTAACCCTCGTCGTGGTCGTGGTGGAACTCGAAGTAGAAGCGCAGGGCGTCGGTGAGGTGCCGGATGATCTCGTTGTCCGCGACCGAGCGCAGACCCCGTTCGTCGCCCGGGTCAGGGCGTTCCAGGGGCGAACTCCCCGCTGCGGCGGACAGGCGCACCACGTGGCCGGGGGTCAGCACGACCTGTTCGGTGAGATCCAGCGCGCACACGATGGGCTCCGGCGCGCCGTCGGTACCGAATGCGGCGAAGACCTCGGCGGCGGCCTCCGGGTCGACGGCGACGTTCCACTCCGAGGTCGGCGTCGTGTTGCCGTGGGTGTGGAAGGCCCCGCCCATGATCACGAGGCGGTGGAGGCGGGCGGGCAGTGCGGGGTCCCGGCGGATCGCGGTCGCCAGCGAGGTGAGCGGACCGGTCACCAGCCCGACCAGTTCTCCGTCGTGCGTGCGCGACGCCTCGATCCACGCATCCGGGGCGTCGAGGTGGCTCGGCGTGCTGGTCGGGGTGGGCAGCGCCGCGTGACCGACCCCCAGCGGTCCGTGCGTGTCCTCGGTCGTCATGAGTTCGGCGACGAGCGGCGCGGCCGGCCCGACGTGAACGGGGACCTCCGGGCGGCCGCAGAGTTCGAGCCAGGCGAGGTTGTTGGTGGTGACCACGTCGACGGGGACGTTGCCGGCCGTCGAGGCGATGCCGACGAGGTCGACGTCGGCGCGCGCCAGCAGGTAGAGGAGTGCGACCGAATCGTCGATGCCGGTGTCGCAGTCGAAGAACAGGCGCTGGGTCACGTCACAATTGTGCCCGGTGTGCGGAGGGGGGGCGGCGCGTCGCCCCGGGGATCCCTAGTATTCCGACGCAGGAAGCCGGGGCGGATCGCCGTCGGCGCGGCCGCGGAGGAACGCACATGCACACACCACGACGTCCATTCGCGGTCCTCGGGGTGTGCGCAGCGCTCGTCCTGTCCGCCTGTGGCGGCGGCGAGGAGAACGGAGATGGTACGGCGGTACCGGTTCCGCCCGACCCGGTCCTCACCCCGGTCGTTGGGTCGGTGATGTTCGCTCCGACGCCGTTCGCCGGGTCGGACGGCGCCGATCACCTCGTCTACGAGGTGTCGCTGACCAACTTCATGCGCACCCCGGTGACCATCACCGGCGTCAAGGCGCTCGACGCAGGGGTGGACGGTACCCCCGAGCTGCTCGGCCTCGACCAGGCCGATGTCGGGGAACGGCTCAAGCCCACCGGGGCGCCCTCCGTCCCGCCGAGACCCGGTGTGCCCGAGGGATACTCGGACGTGCTCGCACCGGGGCAGAACGGCGTCCTGTTCCTGCATCTGAAGTTCGAGGGAGCGGCGCCGACGAAGCTCGTCCACGAGATCTCGGTCCGTGCCGACGGGGCGCCGCCGGAGATGCGGGAGACCACCGAGCGGATCGCGGAGGTCGAGGTGAACGACGGTGTTGTCCCCGTCCTGGGTCCGCCCCTGATCGGCGAGCACTACATCGCCGCCGACGCCTGCTGCGACGCGGTCCGGCACACGCGCGCGATCCTGCCGTTGGACGGCGCTCCCGTCGTCGCCCAGCGATACGCGGTGGACTGGGAGCAGGCCGGACCCGACGGCAAGATCTTCGTCGGTGAGGCCAGGAACCCGGCGAGCTACCGGATCTTCGGCGACGACGTGCTCGCCGTCGCCGACGGCTCCGTCGTCGCCAGCCGCAACGACCTGCCCGAACAGGTACCGGGGGAGTTCCCCGCGAACCTGCCGATCGCCGAGGCCGACGGCAACAACCTCGTCCTCGACATCGGCGACGGGTTCTTCGTGAACTACGCCCACATGCAACCCGGTTCGGTGCGATTCGAGCCGGGGGACCGGGTACGACGCGGCGAGGTCATCGGCAAGGTCGGCAACACCGGCAACTCGGTCGCACCCCACCTGCACGTCCACGTCATGAACGGGCCGTCGTTCCTGATGTCCCAGGGTGTGCCGAGTGTCACCGACCTGTTCACGATCACCGGCCGAGTGGCCGGCACCGCCGCCTTCGACGCCTCGGAGGGCACCGGTGTACCGCTCGAGATGGCGCCCGGTGTGACCGTCTCCACACAGCAGGACCGGATGATCCTCGATCAGAACGTCGTCACCTTCCGCGCAGGCTGACAACGGTTTTCGGCGTCGACACCGACGCTCTCGGGTCGATCCCGACTGGACAACGAATTCAACGTCCGTACGGTCGGGGTCATGACCATTCAGAACCTGGCCTTCGAATGGACCGAGACGAATCGCGAATGGATCATCGAGAATCCGATCCGCATCGCGGCCTACATCCTGGCCGCACTCGTCGTGCGTTTCGCCATTCACCGCACCATCGACCGGGCGACCCGTCCACGCTCGCGGGACGGTGAGAAGTCGCGTGGAGCGACCCTCATGCGCGGTCTGCGGCCCAAGACGGTGACGACCGAACGCAGCGCCCAGATCGCCGCCCGGCGCGCGCAGCGGGCCGCCACCATCGGTTCGGTGTTGAAGTCGACGGTGTCGATCGTGTTGCTCGTCTGGGTGGTGCTGTCGGTGCTGAGTGTCCTCGGCGTGAACATCGCGCCGTTCATCGCCTCGGCCGGAATCGTCGGTCTGGCGATCGGCTTCGGTGCCCAGAATCTGGTCCGCGACTTCGTCACCGGGGTGTTCATGCTCCTCGAGGACCAGTACGGGGTCGGCGACATCGTCGACCTCGGCGAGGCCATCGGCGAGGTGGAGACCGTGGGTCTGCGCGTCACCACGCTCCGCGACATCGACGGCACCCTCTGGTATGTCCGCAACGGCGAGATCGCCCGCGTCGGCAACATGAGCCAGGAGTTCGCGGTCGCACGCGTCGACACCCCGGTTGCGCCGGGCGCCGACATCGACAAGGCGCAGCGGGTCGCCGCCGAGGCGGCACGTCTGGCCGTCGAGGAGGACGACACCGACATCCTCGGAGCCATCGAGATGCTCGGTGTGCAGGAGGTGTCCTCGGATCAGGTCGTCCTGCGCCTGACGGTCAAGACCAAGCCGAACGGGCAGTGGGCCGTGCAGCGCCGGCTGCGACGCGCCATCCTGCAGGCCTTCGTGGAGAACTCCATCGCCCTGCCGTACTCGCGCGCCTGGGGTTCGTTGCTGGAGACCGCCGGCACCTGACCTCCGATCAGGGTGAACCAACGAGAAAACCCCCGGCCGGAGCCGGGGGTTTTCTCGTTGTTCTGCGGTGTCCGAGGGGGGACTTGAACCCCCACGTCCGTTAATAGGACACTAGCACCTCAAGCTAGCGCGTCTGCCATTCCGCCACTCGGACTTGCTTTGCTGCGTTGCTCCGGAGGGGATTTCTCCCCGCCATCTCGCGGCAGCGGGATAACACTAACCGAGGTTGCCCGTGTATCCCAAATCCCGTAGGAGTGAGGGGTGTCTTCACAGTCTGCGACCACTGAAGTAGTCGATCTCGTCAGCCGGTTGATCCGGTTCGACACCTCCAACACGGGGGAGCCGGAAACCACGAAAGGCGAGGAAGAGTGCGCCAAATGGGTGGCGCAGCAACTCGAGGAAGTGGGATACACCACACAGTACGTCGAATCGGGTCGTCCGGGCCGCGGGAACGTCTTCGCACGCCTCGCCGGACCGCCTGACTCCGACCGCGGTGCCCTCCTGATCCACGCCCATCTCGATGTCGTGCCCGCCGAGCCGGCGGACTGGAGCGTCCACCCGTTCTCCGGTGCGGTCAAGGACGGCTACATCTGGGGACGCGGTGCCGTCGACATGAAGGACATGGCCGGCATGGCGCTTGCGCTGGCCCGCCAGTTCAAGCGCGACGGCACCGTCCCGCCGCGCGAGATCGTCTTCGCCTTCCTCGCCGACGAAGAGGCCGGCGGCACCTGGGGTGCCCACTGGCTCGTCGAGAACAGGCCCGACCTCTTCGAGGGGATCACCGAGGCGGTCGGCGAGGTGGGTGGCTTTTCCCTGACCGTCGACCGACCGGACGGCACCCAGAAGCGCCTGTACCTCGTCGAGACGGCGGAGAAGGGCCTGGGCTGGATGCGACTCACCGCAGAGGCCCGTGCAGGTCACGGCTCATTCCTGCACGCCGACAACGCGGTGACCGAGGTGGCCGAGGCCGTGGCACGGATCGGTCGGCACACCTTCCCGCTCGTGATGACGGAGTCGGTGAGTCAGTTCCTCGCCGAGGTGAGCGCCGAGACCGGACTGGACTTCAGCCCCGACGCACCCGATCTGGAGACGTCGCTGTTCAAGCTCGGCGATCTCGCCCGCATCATCGGCGCGACGCTGCGCGACACCGCCAACCCGACCATGCTCAAGGCCGGATACAAGGCCAACGTCATCCCGCAGAAAGCCGAAGCCGTCATCGACTGCCGCGTGCTGCCCGGACGGCAGAAGGCCTTCGAGAAGGAGATCGACGAGCTCATCGGGCCCAATGTGACCCGTGAGTGGATCACCCACCTCGATTCGTATGAAACGACGTTCGACGGCGACCTCGTCGACGCCATGAACAACGCCATCCTCGCCCACGACGAGCTGGGAAAGACGGTGCCCTACATGCTCTCCGGCGGCACCGACGCCAAGGCGTTCGCCAAGCTGGGGATCCGGTGCTTCGGCTTCGCGCCGCTGCAACTGCCGCCCGACCTCGACTTCGCGGCGCTCTTCCACGGAGTCGACGAGCGGGTGCCGGTCGACGCGGTTCTGTTCGGCACCAAGGTGTTCGAACACTTCCTGCTCCACAGCTGAACGCTCACATAGAGTGTTGGACAGATCGTTCCGATGCGCGAAACGTCAGAAAGGTGAACACATGTCGTCCTTCGACCCGTACTCCCCGCTACCGAGTCTGCCCGGTTTCACGCTGACCTCGGAAAGCCTCACCGACGGCTCGCCGCTGGCCAACGGTCAGGTGAGCGGAATCATGGGCGCGGGTGGAGATGACCTGTCACCGCAGCTGAGCTGGTCCGGATTCCCCGCGGAGACCAAGTCTTTCGCGGTCACCGTCTACGACCCCGACGCACCCACCGCGTCCGGATTCTGGCACTGGGCCGTCGCCGACATCCCCGTGTCGGTCACCAGCCTGCCCGAGGGCGCCGGTGATGAGGACGGCTCGGGCCTGCCCGACGGTGCCGTGACGCTCACCAACGACGCCTCGCTGCGCCGCTACATCGGTGCCGCACCGCCTCCCGGTCACGGCCCGCACCGCTACTTCGTCGTCGTGCACGCCGTCGACACCGAGTCGCTGAACCTGCCCGAGGCGGCCACCCCGGCCTACCTCGGTTTCAACCTGTTCTCCCACGCGATCGCCCGTGCGACCCTGGTCGGCACCTACGAACAGCCCGGCGAGAACGTCTGAGAAGCAGAACAACGACAATGGCGTCCCGACCACTGGAGGTCGGGACGCCTTTGTTGTCAGAGCAATTCGCTAGGGCTGCTGGGCGGCGGCGCAACCCACCGCGTCGGAGATCGACGCGAACCCGCCTGCTCGGACCCGCTCGGCGAGACCGGAGTGCAACTCGTACAGCCACAGCGGTCCGCCGTAGATGAACCCGGTGTAGACCTGGAGCAGATCGGCGCCGGCGCAGATACGTTCCCAGGCCTGGTCGACGGTCTCGATGCCGCCGACACTGACAATCGCGATCTTCCCGCCCACGCGGTTGTAGAGCCGCTTGAGGACGGCGAGCGACCGGTCGGCCAACGGGGCACCGGACAGTCCGCCCGCACCGATTTCGCGCACCTCGGCGTCCGGAGTCCGCAGACCTTCGCGGCCGATGGTGGTGTTGGTCGCGACGATGCCGGCCAGTCCGAGCTCGACGGCGAGGTCGGCGACCGCGTCGATGTCGTCGTCGACGAGATCGGGTGCGATCTTCACCAGGACCGGGACGTGGACCTCCGCCTGCACCGCGGCGAGGATCGGCCGCAGCGAGTCGACAGCCTGCAGGTCACGCAGGCCGGGGGTGTTGGGTGAGCTCACGTTGACCACGACGAAGTCGGCGAGCGGCCCGAGGAGGCCCGCGGAGAGCCGGTAGTCGTCGATGGCCTCGTCGAGCGGAACCACCTTGGTCTTGCCGATGTTGGCGCCGATCGGGGCGGACACCGGACCGCGCCGGACCTCTTTGAGATGTTCGGCGGCGACGTGCGCACCGGGGTTGTTGAAGCCCATCCGGTTGATGAGGGCACGGTCGGCGGGGAGCCGGAACAGGCGCGGCCGGGGATTGCCGGGCTGTCCCTGGCCGGTGATGGTGCCGATCTCGGCGAAGCCGAAACCGATTTGCCCCCAGGCGTTCACGGCGTCGGCGGTCTTGTCGAAACCGGCCGCCAGGCCGATGGGCACCGGGAAATCCACACCGAACACACGGCTACGCAGGACCGGATCGTGGTGGGCCAGCAGCTTGGCCACCGGGAAGGAGAGGACGGAGAACCGGCTCACCGCGCGCAGCAGCACGAAGACGATGTGGTGGATGCGTTCCGGCGGCAGCAGGAACATCAGCTTGAGCAGCAGGGGATAGCACCGCCGGTTGAGTGCGATCAGCACCTTGGTGGCGGTTCGTGCGGTCAGCATGCCTGGGCGCTCCGGGGATCGTGGTCGGTGGAACGGTTCTCGTCGAGCGCGCGGGCCCCGCGCGGCGGACGTTTGCGCTTGAGCAGGATCTTGCGTGTGCCGTCGGAGTAGAGGCGGACCCGCGACAGCTCCCAGCCGCCGAACTCGGCCTGGAGCGCGAGACGCATCGACGCGGTCACCCGGGTGACGTCCGGCGGCAGCTTCAGCAGGATGTACTCGACGTCCTCCGAGGTGACCTCCCAGCCGGCGGGGTACTGCGCGCCGACGCGGGCGAAGGTCCGTGAATGCCGCGTATGGGGCCGTCGGTCAGAACCCATGGTCACCGACCGGGCTCGACCGCCGTGACACCGAGAGGGGTGCCGGGCGGCGGGACGACCTGGAGTTTGCCGTCGCGTGCCGAGAGGACATAGACGGTGCCCGCATCGTCGACGGTGATGGTGTCCGGCTGGACCACGGACGCGAACCGCTGCATCTCGGTCGGCTCGCCGTCGGCCAGGTCATACGCAACCACCTCGTTGTTCCCGGTTGTCGACACCCAGAGCAGGTTTCGGGTGTCGTCGTAGTCTACGGCGTACGGGCCATCGGCCACCGGGTAGCGGAATCGCATGACCAGCGGTGACCCGAAGAATCCGAGGATCTCGCCGTCGCGGGTGTTCGCGACCAGGATGCGCCCGAATCGGTCGACCGTCGAGGTCGTGGCGCCGTTGCCCGCACGTAGGGCAGGCCCGGTCTCGCCCGACTCCGGGTCGATCGGGGTCACCGACGACTGTGCACGGTCGAGGACGACGACCTGGCCGTCGAGGCCCTCAGCCGATGCCGGGGCCGCGGTGAGCGAGTCCACACGGACGAACTCGCGCAGGTCGTGCTTCTTCTGGAACTCACCGTTCTCGGACCCGGCGTCGTAGATCAGGACCCGGCCGTCGGCGGTTCCCACGACGATCTCACCGGACGCGGCGCGCACGACCGCGGTCGGTTCGTCGGTGTCGATTCCGGTGGTACGGGCCCGGCCCTCGGCATCAACGACGACCAGCGAACCCGGTCCGACACCGAGGTAGCCGCCGTCGGTGTCCGCGGCGAGCGCGGTCAGGCCCGGCACCTGGATCGGGGTGGGTGGCGCGGTCATCGTGGCGGCGTCGAAGCGGAGCAGTCGGCTGCCGTCCGGCGAGACTACGGCGACCGTGCGACCCGAGGAGGCGAGTGCCCGGGAGCCGGCGGGTGCGGGGACCGTCAGGCCGGCCGGCTCGGAGGTCGCGGGCGCCTCGACCGCGGTCGCCGGAGCGACGGTCGGGACGTCGGGGGTGCCGGATTCGTCGGACCCGCATGCCGTGATCATCGCCACACCCACGGCGAGGGTCGCCGCCGCGGCGACCGGGCGCCGCAACCGTGCGAGACCTCTCGGGGGCTGGTGACGGGGGCGCGGTCGTCGAGACGAGTGCATGGACCCATCTTGCGTGACCGGTCGCGCGCGATGCTCAGGCGGGTCGACGCGTGTCGCCGAGCCGGGTCGGCGGGCGGGTCGCCGCGTAGCATCGGGCGCCGTGACCGACACCATGACCTGGACCCAATCGATCGTCCTCGGGGCGCTGCAGGGTCTCACCGAGTTCCTGCCGATCTCGTCGTCCGGGCATCTCCGTATCGCCTCGGAACTGATGTTCGGCGAGGACGCCGGGGCGTCGTTCACCGCGGTCACCCAGCTCGGCACCGAGGCGGCCGTACTGTTGTTCTTCGCCAAGGACATCGTCCGCATCATCGCGGCCTGGTTCCGTGGCCTGTTCCACGCGGAGGAGCGCAGCCTCGACTACCGCATCGGCTGGTATGTGATCCTCGCGACCATCCCGATCGGCATCATCGGCTTCGTCCTCAAGGACCAGATACGCACCACCGGCCGCAACCTGTGGCTGGTGGCGATCATGCTGATCGTCTTCGCCGGTGTCTTCTGGCTGGCCGAACGCTACGGCAAGAAGCAGCGCCCGCTCGAGAAGCTGACGCTGCGCGACGGTCTGGTGATGGGCGGCGCACAGTGCATGGCCTTGATCCCCGGGGTCTCCCGATCGGGTGCGACCGCCAGCGCGGGTCTGTTCCTCGGCCTCGAACGCGAGGCCGCGTTCCGGTTCTCGTTCCTGCTGGCCATCCCCGCGGTGACGGCCTCCGGCCTGTTCAGCCTCCCGGACGCGTTCAATCCGAGCGGCGAGGGCATGGAGGCCACCGGGCCCCAGTTGCTGGTCGCGACGATCGTCGCGTTCATCGTCGGATATGCCGCCATCGCCTGGTTGCTGAAGTTCGTCAGCAATCACTCGATGAACTGGTTCGGCGCTTACCGCGTGGTCCTCGGTGTCTTCCTGATCATCCTGCTGTCCACCGGCGCCATCTCCGCGACCTGACGTTCGCGGCGGTCCTCGTCGTGTGCGGGTCGCCTGCGCACATGCCTATGGTTGTGGCATGACCGTGATCCTTCTCCGGCACGGCCGTTCGACGGCGAACACCTCGGGTGTGCTCGCCGGTCGTAGCCCCGGAGTCCACCTCGACGACCGGGGCCGTGAACAGGCCGACGACCTCGTGAGCCGCCTCGGCGACCACCTCGCCGAGATCAGGGCGATCGTGCGTTCGCCGCTCGACCGCTGTGCGGAGACCGTCGCACCGCTACTCGCCGCACTCGGCACCAACGGCGACCGCCCGCCGGAGGTCGTCGTCGACGACCTCGCCGAGGTCGACTACGGCGGCTGGACCGGACGTTCGATCTCCGAGCTGCTCTCCGAGCCGCTCTGGAAGGTCGTGCAGCAGCAGCCGTCGGCCGCGGTCTTCCCCGACGGCGAGGGTCTCGCCGACGTCCAGGCGCGGGCGGTGCGCGCCATCCGCGAACTCGACCGCGTCTACGGCGGGCCGGACGGTTCCGGGGTGTGGGTCGCGTGTTCGCACGGCGACGTCATCAAGTCGATCGTCGCCGACGCCATGGGCAGCCATCTCGACGCCTTCCAGCGCATCGTCGTCGAACCGGCGTCGATCAGCGTGATCCGCTACGCCTCGTCGCGTCCGTACGTGCACACCGTCAACAACACCCAGAAGCTCTCGATACCGACCCCGCGTCCGCCCACCGGCGACGACCAGCAGTCCTCCGACGACGCCGTCGTGGGCGGGGACACCGGTGCCACTGCGACGATCCCGGCGACATCGGGATAATGAACTCAACAATCAAGGAGGTGTGATGTCCCGAGCGATCCACGTGTTCCGCAGCCCGGACCGGTTCGTCGCCGGCACGATCGGGCAACCCGGTGACCGCACGTTCTACCTCCAGGCCGTCCACGAGACCCGCATCATCAGCGTGATGCTCGAGAAGCAGCAGGTCCAGATCCTCGCGGACCGGATCGGTGCGTTGCTCGACGAGATCCATCGCCGGTTCGGGACGCCGATCCCGCCGGTGACCGATCGGGTCGGCGACCTGAGCCCGCTCGTCATGCCCGTCGACGCCGAGTTCCGGGTCGGCACCATGGGATTGGGCTGGGACGCCGAGTCCGAGGCCGTCGTCGTGGAACTCCTCGCCATCACCGAAGGGGAGTTCGACGAGAGCGTCGTACTCGACGACACCGACGAGGGACCCGACGCGGTGCGTGTGTTCCTGACCACCACGGCCGCACGGGAATTCGCCGCCCGGTCGTCGAAGGTGATCTCGGCCGGCCGCCAGCCGTGCCCGCTGTGCAGCGAACCGCTCGACCCCGAAGGCCACCTGTGCGTTCGCACCAACGGCTACAAGCGTGATGCGCAGCTGAGCAAGTCGATCGACTTCATCGACCCCGAGGTGTTCAACAGCCTTGCGGCGCAAACCGATCCGAGCTTCCTCGTCGACGAGGACGACGACGACCCGGAGGATCCTGACGACGAGGATCCGGGCACGTCCGGACCCTCGCAGGCGTGAGACAGGGGCACGGTCGTTGACGACGGAGGCCGCGAGTCCGCAACCCGAGCCCTCGGACCCGGTGCCGACTGAGGTGTCATCGCTCGACATCCTCCGCGACGGTGAGCTGGCCATCCTCGGCCGGATTCCGTCGGCGAGCAACGCCACCCTGGTGTGCGACGCCGTGCTCGACGAACAGTCGGTCCGCTGCGTGTACAAGCCGATCCGCGGCGAGGTCCCGCTCTGGGACTTCCCGGACGGCACGTTGGCCGGCCGCGAGGTCGCGTCGTACCTGATCTCGGAGGCCCTCGGCTGGGGTGCCATCCCGACGACCATCCACCGGGACGGGCCGGTCGGTCCGGGGATGGTCCAGCGCTGGGTCGAGACGCCGGACAACACCGAACACCCGCCCGTCGAGAACCAGCCGCGGATCGACCTGGTGGACCTGTGCCCGGTCGACACGGTGCCGACCGGCTTCTTCGCCGTCCTGCAGGCCTACGACCCGTACGGCGAACCCGTCGTGCTCGTCCACGCCGACGACCCGAGACTCCAGCGCCTGGCGGTGCTCGACGTCGTCCTGAACAACGCCGACCGGAAGGGCGGCCACGTCCTCGAGGGTCTCGACGGCGGTGTCTACGGCATCGACCACGGCATCTGCCTGCACTCCGAAGACAAGCTCCGGACCGTCCTGTGGGGTTGGGCGGGGGAGAAGGTGCCCGGACACCTGGTCGCCGACGTTGCCGAACTGGCGGAGAAGCTGGAGACCGACGGGTGCACGCTGCGCGACGAGCTGCAGCGTCACATCACCGCCGACGAGGTCGACGCACTCACGGTCCGGGCGGTCGTCATCGCCGAGAGCGAGACCATGCCACTCCCGCCGGGGCACCGGACGATCCCGTGGCCACCGTTCTGACGTCATACTGTGATCCGCGTCGCCGGCCCACGCAGGCTGGGACCGGGCCGTGAACACCTCGCGGTCCGTGGGCAATACAGTGGACGGCATGCAGTCGTGGCCCGATGTGGAACTTCCGGAGGTACCCGGCGAGGGGCCTGCCCTTCGTCTCTATGACACCGCCGACCGTGCGGTGCGTCCGGTGACCCCCGGACGGACCGCCACCATGTATGTCTGCGGGATCACCCCGTACGACGCCACCCACCTCGGCCATGCCGCCACGTATCTGACCTTCGATCAGGTGAACCGCGTCTTGCGGGACCAGGGACACGACGTGCACTACGTGCAGAACGTCACCGACGTCGACGACCCGCTGTTCGAGCGCGCCGACCGCGACGGAGTCGACTGGCGCGACCTCGGCGCGCGGGAGACCCAGCTCTTCCGCGATGACATGACCGCCCTACGCGTGCTGCCGCCGCGCGACTACATCGGTGCCGTCGAGTCGATCGGCGAGGTCATCGAGGTCGTCGAGAAGCTGCTCGCCTCGGGTGCCGCCTACACCGTCGACGATGCGGAGTACCCCGACGTCTACTTCCGGACCGACGCCACCGAGCAGTTCGGCTACGAGTCCGGCTACGACCGGGAGACCATGGCGCGGTTCTTCGCCGAGCGCGGCGGCGACCCCGACCGTGCCGGCAAGCGTGACCCGCTCGACGCCCTTCTGTGGCGTGCGAAGCGGGAGGGCGAGCCTTCGTGGGACTCGCCCTTCGGTCCGGGACGTCCGGGCTGGCACATCGAATGCTCGGCGATCGCACTGAACCGGCTCGGTATCGAGTTCGACATCCAGGGCGGCGGCAACGACCTGATCTTCCCGCACCACGAGTTCTCGGCCGCACACGGTGAGGCGCTCACCGATTCGCGACGCTTCGCCCGCCACTACGTGCACACCGGCATGGTCGGCCTCGACGGCGAGAAGATGTCGAAGAGCCGCGGCAACCTGGTGTTCGTGTCGGTTCTGCGACGCGAGGGCGTCGACCCGGCCGCGATCCGTCTGGCGCTGCTCGCCGACCACTACCGCGGCGACCGCATGTGGACCCAGTCGGTGCTCGACACCGCCGTCGAACGTCTCGACCGGTGGCGTACCGCGTTCGCCGCACCCACCGGACCCGACGCGGCAGATGTGATCGCGCGTGTCCGCCAGCATCTCGCCGACGATCTCGACACCCCGAAAGCGCTTGCCGCAGTGGACGCCTGGTGCGCCGATGTGCGCAGCGGCATCGGCTCGTCGGCGGCGGCGCCCGCGACACTCGCGGCCGCGGTCGACGCGCTGCTCGGCATCCCGGCGACCCGTCAGGACTGATCCGGTCGCCGGCGTTCTCCGGATGCCGGCAAACGTCGGGCGGGTTGTACGGGGCGAACAGTGAGTGGCCGCTCTGGGTACAGTGCTCTCGTGGCGCGCGTGCAAGAGATCAGACCAGACACCGACTCCGGGGTGTTCACCGTGGTCACCCGGACATCCACCTACCTCCTCGACTTCGGGGAGATGACGCTGTTGCGTGCTCCCGGTGTCGGCGGCACGGACAGCGAGGACTGGACCGTCAGTCGGCTGCGCCGTGATTCGGAGGACATCCCGCTGCTCGGGGTGAAGTCCTGCCGGCTCGGCGAATCGGCTCAGTTCTGGGTGCGGGCCGCTGACGATCCCGACGTCCGGACGTGGCGGATCACCACGCCGGTCGTCTCCATCGAGAAGATCGGCTGACCCGGGCCGTCGCTCACCTGATCCGTCCGCTCAGGGCGTTGATCGAGTCGACGAACAGCGCCGGACGCTGCCGATGGATGTCGTGCCCGGCCGGGATCCGGTCGACGAGTAGGCAGTCCGGCATCAGGACATGGGCACGACGTGCGTCGTCGTGTGTCATCGCCCCGAGCAGAACGCCGTCCTGCTCGTGCACGGTCGCGTGCAGCAGCGTCGCGGGTGCGCGGACCCTCGTGAGGGTCTCGGTCTGGTCGAAGCCGTCGAACCACGTGTTGTCGTAGAACATCTCGCCGTAGCGGAGGTCGTAGTCGCCGGTGCCGTCCTGCAGGCAGGCGGTCAGGGCGAGGGCCCGGTTCATCGTCGGCGGCAGCCACCAGAGACGCGGGATTCGGTGCGGATCGCGGTCGAGCCGGCGCTCCACCGGGTCGCGGACCAGACGCGTCCAGCCCTTGTCGCCGAACAGCGTTCGTAGGTGACTGTGGCGCACCCAGTGGCGCGTCCAGGTCATCGACGCGTCGTGGCGGGTGGCCAGGAACTCGTGCATGGGCCGGAAGCCGTCGAGCCATGCGAAGGTGCCCGGTGCGCGGTCGGGTTCGGTGGCGAAGAACGGTGCGTCCTCGATGAGGACGGCGCGGACCAGGTCGGGGGAGTCGGCTGCCAGGCGTGCGGCGAGGAGCCCGCCCGACGAGTGCCCGGCCACCACCGCGGGCGTTCCGACGACCGACTCGATGAACCAGGTGAGTGCCGTGGTCTGCCGTAGAGCCGGATAGTGCGCCGGATCCTTGGTGGACCCACCGTGCCCGAAGCAGTCCACCGCGAAGACGTGCCAGTTGTCCGACAGCGCGCCGAGCACGGACGCGTAGTCGGTCCAGGAGACCTGCTGTCCGGGGATGAGGAGGAGCGGCGCGCCGCCCGGTGGGCCCTCGCCGTAGCCGATCACCGCGCCGTCGGGCATGGTGACCGACCGTGAGGTCACCCCGCTCGAGGCGAGGAGGGACGACTCCCGGCGATCATAGGTGAGGTTGCGGGTCACAAACGTGGCGGCGCAGGCCGACACGACGGACATGCACACCGCACCCACGGCAGCGGCGCGGCTCGCCGCTGCCTTTCGGGGAGCCGTCACGCGCTGAACGGCCCCTGGCCGCGACGCTTCAGATATCGCTCGAACTCGGCGGCCAGGGCGTCGCCGTCGATCTTCGCCATCACCTCGTCCGGATCCATCTCGGCGTCGCCGCGTTCCTCGAGCCCGCGGACGTAGTCGGCGATCTCCTCGTCGTCCTCGGTCATCTCGGTGACCGCGCGTTCCCACTCCTCGGCCTGCTCGGGCAGGGTGCTGAGCGGGACCTCGATGTCGAGGACCTCCTCGACGCGTGTCAGCAGCGCGACGGTGGCCTTCGGGTTGGGCGGGGTCGACACGTAGTGCGGCACCGCGGCCCAGAAGGACACGGCGGGCAGGCCTGCCTGCACGAAGAGGTCCTGCAGCACGCCGGTGATGCCCGTAGGGCCCTCGTAGCGGCTCTCCGCGAGGTTGTACCGGGCCGCCGACTCACTGCTGTAGGCCGTCCCGGTGACCGGCACCGGGCGGGTGTGCGGGGTGTCGGCGAGCAGTGCGCCCAGCATGACGGTGGTCTCGACCTCGAGCTCCTGGGCCAGATCGACGATCTCGGCGCAGAACGCGCGCCACCGCATGTTCGGTTCGATGCCGCGGACCAGCACGATGTCGCGGTCGGCGCCGCGCGGACTGCAGTACGAGATCGACGTCGTCGGCCATTCGATACGCCTGGTCACGCCGTCCACCTGCTTGACCGTGGGACGGTTGACCTGGAAGTCGTAGTATTCATCAGAGTCGATGTCGGCGAGCGGACGAGCGTCCCACTCGAGGGCGAGGTGCTCGACGGCGCTGCTGGCGGCGTCCCCGGCGTCGTTCCATCCCTCGAAGGCCGCGAGCAGAATGGGTCTGCGCAGCTGGGGGAGGTTCGACATCTGCTCAGCGTTCACCGAACCAGCCTACGACCGAACACGCAGAGAGGGCGAACTACGCTGTCAACCATGTCCTTCGAAAACTCCGGCCATCGACCGAGCGACTTCGACACGACGTTCCTGTCGTCGATGTCGCGGCGCGTGCTGATCGGAGACGGGGCGATGGGCACGATGCTCCAGGCCGCGGACCTCACCCTCGACGATTTCCACAACCTCGAGGGCTGCAACGAGATCCTCAACGACACCCGGCCCGACGTCCTCGAAGGCATCCATCGCGCCTACTTCGAGGCCGGGGCCGACGCCGTGGAGACCAACACCTTCGGCTGCAACCTGTCGAACCTCGGCGACTACGACATCGCCGACCGCATCCGCGAGCTGGCCTACAAGGGCACGGCGATCGCACGCGGCGTCGCCGACGAGATGGGTCCGTCCGCCGACGGCACCGGCCGTTACGTCCTCGGCTCGATGGGTCCCGGCACCAAATTGCCGAGCCTCGGCCACACGACGTTCGCCACGATCCGCGACGCCTACCAGGAATGCGTCATCGGCATGCTCGAGGGTGGCGCCGACGCGGTGCTCATCGAGACCTCGCAGGACCTGCTGCAGGTGAAGGCCGCGGTGATCGCGGCGCAGCGCGCCATGGATCGGGTGGGTCGCCGGATCCCGATCATCAGCCACGTCACGGTCGAGACGACCGGCACGATGCTGCTGGGTTCGGAGATCGGTGCCGCGCTGGCGGCGATCGAGCCGCTGGGCGTCGACCTCATCGGTTTGAACTGCGCCACCGGTCCGGCGGAGATGAGCGAGCACCTGCGCTACCTGTCGAAGCATGCGCGCATCCCGGTGTCGGTCATGCCGAACGCCGGCCTGCCCGTCCTCGGGGCGAACGGTGCCGAGTACCCGCTGACGCCGGAGGAACTGGCCGAGTCGATGGCCCAGTTCGTCGGCGAGTTCGGACTGTCCTTCGTCGGCGGCTGCTGCGGCACCACACCGGAGCACATCCGTCAGGTCGCCGAGGCGGTCGCGCAGGTCACCCCCGCGACGCGTACGCCCGAGCACGAGTCGGAGACGTCGTCGCTCTACACCGCGGTTCCCTTCGATCAGGACGCGAGCTTCCTGGTCATCGGTGAGCGCACGAACACCAACGGCTCCAAGGCATTTCGTGAGGCCATGATCGCCGAGGACTACCAGAGGTGCCTCGACATCGCCAAGGACCAGACGCGCGACGGCGCGCACATGCTCGACCTCAACGTCGACTACGTCGGTCGTGACGGCGCGGCGGACATGACCGCTCTCGCGAGCCGCTTCGCGACGTCGTCGACGCTGCCGATCATGCTCGACTCGACCGAGCCGGAGGTGATCCGCGCGGGTCTCGAGGCGCTCGGCGGTCGTTGCGCGGTCAACTCGGTGAACTACGAGGACGGTGACGGTCCGGATTCGCGGTTCAACAAGATCATGCAACTCGTGGTGGAACACGGTGCGGCTGTCGTCGCCCTGACCATCGACGAGGAGGGGCAGGCGCGGACCGCGGACTGGAAGGTCAGCGTCGCCGAGCGCCTCATCGCCGACATCACCGGCAACTGGGGTCTCGCCGAGGAAGACATCATCATCGACGCCCTCACCTTCCCGATCTCCACGGGTCAGGAGGAGGTCCGGCGCGACGGCATCGAGACGATCGAGGCCATCCGCCGGCTGCACGAGACGCATCCCGACGTGCACTTCACGCTGGGCATCTCCAATATCTCGTTCGGCCTGAACCCGGCTGCTCGGCAGGTGCTGAACTCGGTGTTCCTGCACGAGTGCGTGCAGGCCGGCCTCGACACCGCGATCGTGCACGCGTCGAAGATCCTGCCGATGGCGCGCATCCCGGAGGAGCACCGTCAGGTCGCGCTGGATCTGGTCTACGACCGCCGGCGCGAGGGTTACGACCCGCTGCAGAAGCTGATGGAGCTGTTCGAGGGTGTCTCGGCGGCGTCGGCTCGCGAGTCGCGCGCCCAGGAACTGGCCAAGCTGCCACTGTTCGAGCGGCTGGAACGACGCATCGTCGACGGTGAGCGCAACGGCCTGACCGACGATCTCGACGAGGCGATGACCCAGGTCCCGCCGCTGTCGATCATCAACGACACCCTGCTGTCGGGGATGAAGACCGTCGGCGAACTCTTCGGCTCGGGTCAGATGCAGCTGCCGTTCGTGCTGCAGTCCGCCGAGGTCATGAAAGCGGCTGTGGCGCACCTCGAACCGCACATGGAGGCGACCGGTGAGGACGGCAAGGGCCGTATCGTGCTGGCGACCGTCAAGGGCGACGTGCACGACATCGGCAAGAACCTCGTCGACATCATCCTGTCCAACAACGGGTATGAGGTTGTCAACATCGGCATCAAGCAGCCGATCGCGACCATCCTCGACGTCGCCGCCGACAAGAGGGTCGACGTCATCGGCATGTCGGGTCTGCTGGTGAAGTCGACCGTCGTCATGAAGGAGAACCTCGAAGAGATCAACACGCGGGGCCTCGCCGACGAGTACCCGGTCCTGCTCGGTGGTGCGGCGCTGACGCGCTCCTATGTCGAGAACGATCTGTCGGACGTCTACGAGGGCGACGTGCACTATGCGCGTGACGCTTTCGAGGGCCTGCGACTGATGGACGACATCATGGCGCGCAAGCGCGGTGGCGGCCCCGACCCCGACAGCGACGAGGCCAAGGCCGAGGCGGCCAAGACCGCCGAGCGCAAGGCACGCCATGAGCGGTCCAAGCGCATCGCCGCGAAGCGCAAGGCCGCCGAGGAACCCGTCGAGGTGCCGTCGCGTTCGGACGTGGCCGCCGACAACGAGATCCCGACCCCGCCCTTCTGGGGTTCGCGCATCGTCAAGGGCGTGCCGATCGCCGACTATCTGCAGCTGCTCGACGAGCGTGCGCTGTTCCTCGGCCAGTGGGGTCTGCGTGGCGCCCGCGGCGGTGACGGCCCCTCGTACGAGGAGCTCGTCGAGTCCGAGGGCCGGCCGCGTCTGCGCTACTGGATCGATCGGCTCGCGACCGAGAACATCCTGCAGCACGCCGCGGTCGTCTACGGCTACTACCCGGCGGTCAGCGAGGGTGACACCGTTCACGTGCTGACCGAGCCGGATCCCGATGCGCCGGTGCGGTTCAGCTTCTCGTTCCCGCGCCAGCAGCGGTCGAGGTTCCTGTGCATCGCCGACTTCATCCAGTCACGCGAGGCCGCGAAGGCCGCCGGCCGGGTCGATGTCATGCCGTTCCAGCTCGTCACGATGGGGCAGCCGATCGCCGACTTCGCGAACAAGCTGTTCGCCGAGGACGCGTACCGCGACTACCTCGAGGTGCACGGCATCGGTGTGCAGTTGACCGAGGCGCTCGCCGAGTACTGGCATCAGCGCGTGCGCAGCGAGCTGAAGTTCGGTGACCGGTCGATGGACAGCGAGGATCCCGAGCACGCACAGGGCTTCTTCGACCTCGAATATCGTGGTGCGCGTTTCTCGTTCGGTTACGGCGCCTGCCCGGATCTCGAGGACCGCGCGAAGATGATCGAGCTCCTCGAGCCGGAGCGGATCGGTGTCCAGTTGTCGGAGGAACTGCAGCTTCATCCGGAGCAGTCCACGGATGCGTTCGTGCTGCACCATCCGGAAGCCAAGTACTTCAACACCTGAGTCTTCACCACGATCGGAGGGGCGATGGGCGGGTCGGGAGTGATCGAACGGCCGCAGGGACCGGTCCGGATCATCGGGATCGACCGTCCCGACCGCCGCAACGCCGTGGATCGGGCGACCGCCGATGCCCTGGCCGACGCGTTTCGTCGGTTCGACGCCGACGAAACCGCCTCGGTGGCCGTGCTCTACGGCGAGGGCGGGACGTTCTGCGCCGGAGCCGATCTCAAGGCCATCGCCGACGGAACCCCCAACCGGGTGGAGTTCGACGGTGACGGCCCGATGGGCCCGACCCGGATGCGGTTGTCCAAACCGGTGATCGCGGCGATCTCCGGTCACGCGGTCGCCGGTGGCCTCGAACTCGCGCTGTGGGCCGACATGCGCGTCGTCGAGGAGGATGCTGTCTTCGGCGTCTTCTGCCGGCGCTGGGGCGTTCCGCTGATCGACGGTGGGACGGTGCGGCTTCCTCGGTTGATCGGGGAGAGCCGCGCGATCGACCTGATCCTCACCGGGCGCGCGGTGGCCGCGGACGAGGCGCTGCAGATCGGACTCGCGAATCGGGTCGTACCGTGCGGGACATCCCTCGACGCCGCCGTCGAGCTCGCGACCCAGATCGCACAGTTCCCGCAGACGTGCCTTCGCCAGGATCGTCTGTCTGTCCTCGAGCAGCCGGGCATGGACACCGACGCCGCCATGGTCAACGAGCTGCGCCATGGGATGGTGTCACTTGCCTCCGACACCGTCGCAGGAGCCGCGCGATTCGCCGACGGCGCGGGCCGTCATGGTCAGGGCATCACCTCTGCTCCCTGATCCGAAAGAACGCGACATAGCCCTCGCTGCCTGAGGTGCGAGGAGCGCAAGCGACGAGCCACGAAGGCTCACAGACCATTCGGCGTCACCCGCGCGGGTACGCCGCGGCGAGGAGTATCGAGGCAAGTGTGGCTTCGGCGTCGGAGGCGTTGCGGAGGTCGATGATCTGGCGCATCTCGAAGCGCGGTTGATCGCCGGACTCGGGTTTGGGTCAGTGGATATCGGTGCGCACCTGTTTCAGTTGTTCAGCGAATCGGCGGGGTATGTCGGGTCGCCGGTTGATGCGTTCGGGGTTGGGTGGTGCGCCGGGTTCGGCGTTGAGCCGCCAGGCGCAGCGGCCTTCGTCGGGTCCGTCCCGAACCATGCGGGTGGTGTACTGGCCGGGCTGGTCGCCGACCAGGCGGTTGTGTTTGGGACAGGCGGGGGCGAGGTCGGTGATGTCGGTGAGTCCGCCAAGGCCCCAATCCAGTTGGGCGTGGTGTATTTCCACGTGTGCGGCGGCTATGCCGCAGTCGGGGGTGGAGCAGCTTTCGCCGTCGGGTCTGGCGAAGGACACCAGGCGTTGTTCGCGGGTGGCCAACCTTTTGCCGCGGCCGAAGTAGAGCGGGACGGCGGTGGCGTCTTTGAATACCGCCAGCCAGGGTTGGGTGTCAGCGGCGAGTTTGATGAGGTCGGTGATGGGGATGAGGGTGCCGGTGGCGGTGGTGGCGAAACCGGCTTCGCGGACCAGGTCGTCGAGGTCGGCCTTGATGATCAATTGCGTGGGTAGTCCGCGGTGGCTCTTGCCCAGCAGGCCGTCGTCGAGGACAGCTTTGAGGAGGGCGTTGAAGGCGTCGTGATTGAGTTGGGCGGGGGTGCGGGTATCGCGTTCGGCAGCCGCCTCGACTGCTTCCGGATCGGCATCCTCGACTGAGCCACAGGGTGATTCGGGGTCATCCGGATTGTTCATGCCGGGTTTGGCCCACACGGCAAGCAACATGGTGACGCGCGCAAGCAGTTCGGGTGTGAGGTTGGCGGTCATTTTCGCGGTGCCGTCGGCGCGCTGGCGGTTCACGTACAGCTGGCGGCGGCGTTTGCGGTCGGTGTCGTCGGCGAGTGTGCCGTCGGGGTCCACGAGTGCCAGCAAGCGCGCCCCGAGGGCGGCGATGTCGGCGGGGGTGTGGTCGACGGCGATCTCGGCCATCTGTCGTTCGGCGGCGACTTTCACGTCGTGGTCGACGGCGTGGGGGATCTGGTCGAGGACGTCGAGCACGGCGTGCACGTGGGCAGATCCGACACGTCCGTCGGCGAAGGCTTCGGCCAGGGTGGGGTGCTGGGGTGGGAGTGGTTCGCCGGTGAGGCTGGGAAAGGTTGCGGTCGCTGACATCTGGTCGCGGCGCCGCATGGGGTGGGCGACGCGTAGGCGGTGGGTCATGAACTGGATGACGCTGCGGTGGCCGGTTTTGCGGGGCAGGTCGCGTTCGGTGGCTTCGACGATCTGTCGGTCACCGGCGAAACCCAGTCGAGCGATGGCTCGTTCGGTCTCGGCCGCGACATCGACGAGTGCGGCATCTGAGCACTGCGTGAGATCGACGGCCTGCAGTTCGGTCGTGATCCGGTGGAGTTCACCCACCAGTTCCTCGGCACGCGAGATGGGCTCGTCGGCGACGTCCACCTGCGAGGTACCCCTCATGGCGGCCACCCCCGACACCTGGTGCGAAATGTATGTTCGACAATACCCGCGATTGTGTTGTCGTGCAACGAATATCGTCGGTTCTTCCGGTCGCCAAGACTGTCGGTGCGGTGTGGTAACGCGGCTACCGTCCGACCTGTCAATCGGGCGAACTCAGCTCGTCAGCTCCTCGGTCAACTGCGGCACGATCTGCTTCTTCCGCGAGACGATGCCCTTGCCGAAGGCGTGCCCGTCGGCAACCGTGATCCCGAGCGCACGCTCGACGGCGTCGACGGGTTCACCGACCACGAGAAGGTCTGAGTCGCAGGCGATCACATCGGTGATCAGCAGCAGGAACAGATTGTGGCCCGCGGTCTCCCTCTCGGCGGCCATGGCCTCGAAGAACTCGTCGCGGCGGGCGAGGACGGCGTCGGAGTCGACGGTGGTCAGCTGGGCCACGCGCACGCTGGCCGATCCCATCGAGAAGGTCTTGGCGTCGAGTCCGATGATCGACGACGCCGGTTGGTCACCGAGGTCCGTTCCGGCGCGGAGTAATCGGTTCCCGTAGTCCACGAGGTCGACGCCGGCGATCGTCGCGAGCTCCTCGGCGGCGATGCGATCGGAGTCGGTGGTCGTGGGGGAGTTCAGCAGGAGGGTGTCGGAGATGATCGCCGACAACATGATCCCGGCGGTGTCGGCGGGGATCTCGACCTCGCTCTCCGCGTACATGCGGGTGAGGATCGAACACGTACATCCGACCGGCTCGACTCGCATGTACAGCGGCGCGGCGGTCTCGAAGTTGGCGATGCGGTGATGGTCGATCACCTTGCGGACGGTGACGTCGGCGATGTCGGCGACGCTCTGCTGGCGTTCGTTGTGGTCGACGAGCATCACGTCGTGGGGGCTCGCGTGCTCGATGACGCGCGGCGCCGCGAGGCCGAAGTGGTCGAGCGCAAAGGCCGTCTCCGGGCCGGGTGAGCCGAGGGCGACGGCTTCCGCGTCAACTCCGAGTGCCTGTTCGAGCCGTGCCAGGCCGATCGCGGACCCGATCGCGTCGGTGTCGGGATTGCGGTGTCCGATGACGAGGATCTTCGACATGCGACTCAGCTTTCGCTCGACGTTGCTGCATCCCAGCGTACGGCGGAGCTCCGACGTTCGATGATTGCCGCAGAGATAGTTGTAAAACTACAATCGTTTTATGTCGACAACGGACGCCCACGTGCGCTCGCAGACCACCACCGAGGTGTGGTTCGCGATGAACAGCCTCGTGCGGGATCAAGAGAAGCAGTCGCGTGCCCGCATCAGCGAGGTCATCGACATCCCGTTCAGCCGGTTCCGCGCGCTCCGCCGTGTCGCCGTGCGGCCGATGACGCAGCGAGACCTCGCGGAGCGAATGGGTGTGGATGCATCGGCCATGAGCGGCATCGTCAATGATCTCGTCGCCCGCGGGCTCGTGACCCGGGAGGCCGACGCCGACGACGGCCGGTGTAAGCGCGTCACGATCACCGACGCCGGCCGCCGGGTGATGGACGAGGTGACCGCGAACCCCGCGACTGCGCCCGAGATGTTCGCCGCGCTCGACGAGGCGCAGCTCCAGCAGCTCGCGGAATTGCTCGATCTCCTCCGCGCGGCGGCCGAGTCGTGAACGCCGCACGCGCTGCGTTGCGCGCTCGATCGGCCGACGGCACCCTGACGCGGCGGGACCGGCTCGTCATCCTCGCCACCTGTTGCCTGAGCCTGTTCATCGTCGGCCTCGACGTGTCGGCGGTGAATGTCGCGTTGCCGTCGATCAGTTCGGACCTCGGCGCGACGCCGGCGCAGCTGCAGTGGGTCCTCGACGCGTATGCGCTGGTGATCGCGAGCCTGCTGATCTTCGGCGGATCGCTCGGAGATCGCCTGGGCCGCAAGCGGATCTTCCAGGTCGGCCTGGTGACCTTCGGCGTCGCTCGGTGTTGTGTTCGCTGGCACCGACACCGGAGGTCCTCATCGGGGCACGCATGTTGCAGGCCGTCGGCGGCGCGATGCTCAACCCGGTCGCGCTGTCGATCGTCACCAACGTCTTCGTCGATCCTCGCGAGCGTGCGCAGGCGATCGGACTGTGGGGCACCGCGTTCGGCATGAGCCTGGCATTCGGGCCGGTCGTCGGTGGGGCCCTCGTCTCCGGGATCGGGTGGGAGGCGATCTTCTGGCTCAACGTTCCGGTCTGCCTGCTCGCCCTCGGACTGACGATGCGATTCGTCCCGGAGTCGAGGGCCGAGCACGCTCGCCGCGCGGACCCGGTCGGACAGGTGTTGATCCTGACCCTCCTCGCCACCCTCACCTTCGCCATCATCGAGGGACGCCCCCAGGGGTGGACGTCACCGGGAGTGCTCACGTGTTTCGCCGTGTCGGCCGGCGCGTTCGTCGCGATGATCGCGTACGAGAGTCGCCGCGAGGAGCCGCTTCTCGACCCGCGATTCTTCCGGAGCGCGCCGTTCTCGAGCTCGGTCGCATGCGCGGTCATCGCCTTCGCCGCCACCGGGGGCTTCCTGTTCCTCAACACCTTGTACCTGCAGGAGGTTCGTGAGATGTCGCCGCTGCACGCGGGACTCATGACCTTGCCGATGGCGGCGGCGTCGGTGGTCTGCGCGCCCATCGCCGGTCGGCTCGTGGGCGATCGGGGAGCCCGGACACCGATGGTGATCGGAGGAGTCGGGATGGTGGCGGGCGCCCTGATGCTCACCGGCCTCGGCAACGACACCTCCCTCGTCTACGTCGGCGGCGCATATCTGGTCTTCGGGCTCGGCTTCGGGTTCCTCAACGCACCGATCACCAACGGGGCGGTCTCGGGGATGCCCCGAACGCAGGCGGGTCTGGCGTCGGCGATGGCCTCGACCGGCCGCCAGGTCGGCACCGCGCTCGGTGTCGCGGTGTTCGGCGCGGTGGCGTTCGCCGGAATCGAGGGGTCGGTCGCCGACGGGCTCGCCGCCGCCGCCCGCCCGGTGTGGCTGATCATGGCGCTGTGTGGCGCTACGGTCCTCGTTCTCGCCTTCGTCTCGACGGGGGCGTGGGCCCGTGGAACGGCTGCCCGCACACGCGAGCGGATCGAGTCCACGTCGGGGACCTGGGTGCCCTGACCTACCCCGGCCGGCGCTGAGCGTCGGCTTCGGTGGCTGCCCGTGCACCGGTTGCCTGCGAGTCCCACCACTCCGCGATCCGTTGCGCGACGACGTCGGGCGTACGGACCCAGCCGATGTGCGTCGTGTTGCCGCCCGCCGGGCATCGTGCGTCGTCGTAGCGCCAGTGGGTGATCGACTCCGGCGAGAACGCGGCGTCGAACGCTGATGCCGCACCGTCGGTGACGATCTCGTCGTCATCGAGCCGGATGGCCAGGGTCGGTGTCTCGATCGAGCCGTCGAGGGCGAACGGCGCCCTACCGGTGAGGACCATACGTGCCCACTGCCGCATCAGCGTTCGGGCCGTGGGGCCGCCGAAACCCTGCCGGGGCCAATGGCCGACGGCACCCGATACGGGCCCGACGGCCACGGCGATCGCGCCCAGGGCCAGACCGCGGAGCCCGTAGTGGCGTACCGCCGGCACCGACGCGCCCACTGCGACGATCCCGTCGGGCGTGTGATCCGACGACTGGGCGACCATCGCGGCGAGTTGCGCACCGAGGCTGTGCCCGACCACGACGACCCGCGTGCCCGGGACGTCGGCCCGGGTGCCGGCGATCGCATCGGCGAGGTCGGCGGCCTCGTCCTCGTAGGACCAGTCGGCGGTGTGGGAGGGCGGGGTTGTACCTTCCTCGACACCGCGGCGCGCGACGACGCGGACATCGAGCCCGTATCCCGTCAGTGCCTCCGTCAGCCGTCGGTAGACCCGCGCCGGCACGGCCATCGCCGGGGAGATCAGGATGGCGGTCGGCCGATCTGTGCTGGTCTGGGTCATGGCCCAAGAGTGACGCATCGCCGACGCCGGCACCACTACCTACCAGGTAGTGGTTTGATCTCGGCCCTATCCGGATATCGCCGGGGTGCTGTGATCGAAGATTCCGACCGAAAGGCGAGCCACCGATGTCCGACGTGACCGATTTCTCCGAGACGTGCGCGCGACTGGCCGACGCGATCGTGGAGCAGGGTGTGCACGTCGCGGTCGCGGAGTCGCTGACCGGCGGCAACCTCGCGAGCGAGCTGAGCAAGGCCCCGCAGGCGGGGGACTGGCTCCGCGGCGGCGTCATCGCCTACCACGAGGACGTGAAGTTCGGCCTACTCGAGGTGCCCGAAGGGCCCGTCGTCAGCGAGACGGCCGCACGCGCCATGGTGGCCACCACCGCGCGACTGTTCGACGCCGAGATCGTCGTCGCGGTGACCGGCGAGGCGGGGCCGGAACCCGACGAGGCCGCACCGGGAACCGTATGGTTCGGACTCGACCATCGCGGCCGGGTCTCCGCGACCCGCAAGGAGTTCGACGGCGAGCCCGAAGACGTTCTCGCCCAGACCATCGCGTACTCACTCGAACTGATCGAGAGCTGTCTACGATGACCCCATGACCGTCGAGGTGGGAACTCTGCTGCAGCAGTGGCGGTCTCGCCGGTCCATCAGTCAGCTCGACCTCGCCTACGAGGTCGGGGTCTCGCCGAAGCACCTCAGCTTCGTCGAGACGGGTAAGTCCCGCCCGAGTCCGGGGCTGCTTCACGCGCTGGCCGAACGTCTCGACATCCCTCTGCGCGAACGTAATTCGCTCCTCCTCGCGGCCGGTCACGCACCGCGCTACAGCGAGGAGCCCCTCGACTCGGAGACGATGACCCGCGTGCGCGGCGAGGTCAAGAGACTGCTCGACGCGCACAACCCCAACATCGGGATGGCCCTCGACCGCGCGTGGAACGTCGTGTTGGCCAACGACACCGCGATGCGGCTCCTGTCCCTGCTCCCGGACGAGCTCCAAGCCAGGCCGGTCAACCTGTTCCGGGTGTCGCTGCACCCCGACGGCTTCGCGCGGATGACGCACAACCTCGACGAGTGGGCCTCCTACCTGCTCGACCTCCTTCGTCGGATGGTGCGCATCACCGGCGACGAACGACTCGCCGAGCTCGAACGCGAGGTGTCGTCGTATCCGACCGTGTCCGGTCTGAACGGCGGGCAGGTGTCGGGCAGGTCGCGAGAGGTGGGTTCGCTGCTGGTGCCGTTCGAGCTGGAACTCGGCGACGAGGTCTTGTCCTTCTTCAGCACCCTGACCACCTTGGGTTCACCCCGCGATGTCACGCTCGAAGAGCTGACGATCGAGCTTTTCTACCCGGCCGACGAGCCGACGGAACGATGGGTTGCGATGATGCAGGGGTGACCGACTCCGCTGATCCCGCATTCCGACTCCCCGCCGCCGTCCTCTGGGACATGGACGGCACGCTGCTCGACTCCGAGCCGATCTGGGAGATAGCGATGTCCGAGCTGGCGGCGCTCCATGGCATCGCGATGACCCCGCACCTGCGCGAATCGACGCTCGGCAACTCCCTGCCCGACGCGCTGGCGAAGGTCCACGACGCCGCGGGTCTGTCGCCCGAGGTCCGGGATCCCGCCGCGGACGGACGGTGGACGCTGGACCGGGTGACCGAACTCTTCCAGGAGGGTCTCCCGTGGCGACCCGGCGCACTCGAGGCGCTGGAACTGATCGCCTGTGCCGGTATCCCGATGGCGCTGGTCACCAATACGGTGCGTGAGGCAGCCGATGTGGCCCTGGAGACGATCGGCCGTCATCGCTTCGCGACCACGGTCTGCGGCGACGAGGTCGCCGTCGGCAAACCCGCTCCCGACCCGTACATGCGCGCCGCCGAACTGCTCGGATTGCCGACCGCGGAATGCCTGGCGGTGGAGGATTCCCCGACCGGCGCTCAGGCCGCGACGGCGGCCGGATGTCTCACCCTCGTCGTCGAATCCGCGGCACCGGTGGAACCCGGACCGCTGCGGGTGTTTCGACGCTCTCTGGTCGGATTGGGACTCGACGACGTCACCGAGGCATGGACCGGCGGTCTCGCGCGTACCGCGACATGCCAAAATGAGGAATCGTGAAGACATTCGAGGAGCTGTTCGCCGAACTCAGCGACAAGGCCGAGAACCGCCCCGCGGGGTCGGGCACGGTCGCCGCGCTCGACTCGGGTGTGCACACCCTGGGCAAGAAGATCATCGAAGAAGCCGGCGAGGTGTGGCTCGCCGCCGAGCACGAGTCCGACGACTCGCTCGGCGAGGAGATCTCCCAGCTCATCTACTGGCTGCAGGTGATGATGATCAAACGGGGCCTCAAGCCGGAGGACGTGTACCGACATCTGTGACCGGAAGCCCCGGTCGCCGACACACAACCTCCCGCTCAGCTGAGCACAACCCCACGAAAAGGACATCGAGATGCTGCGAGTGGCTGTACCCAACAAGGGTGCGCTCTCCGAATCCGCGTCGGCCATTCTCTCCGAGGCCGGCTACCGCAAACGATCCGACTCCAAGGATCTGACGGTTCTCGACAACAACAACGACGTCGAGTTCTTCTTCCTCCGTCCCAAGGACATCGCCATCTACGTCGGGTCGGGACGCCTCGACCTCGGCATCACCGGCCGAGACCTCGCCGGCGACTCGGGAGCCCAGGTCCACGAGCAGCTCGCGATGGGCTTCGGCACGTCGACCTTCCGCTACGCGGCCCCGGCCGACCAGGAGTGGACCGTCGCCGACCTCGCCGGCAAGCGCGTCGCGACGTCGTACCCGAACCTGGTGCGCGACGACCTCGCCGGGCGCGGCATCACCGCCGACATCATCCGGCTCGACGGCGCGGTCGAGATCTCCATCCAGCTCGGGGTGGCCGACGCGATCGCCGACGTCGTCGGTTCCGGACGCACGCTGCGCCAGCACGGGCTGGCTGCCTTCGGCGAGTCGCTGTGCGACTCCGAGGCCGTGCTGATCTCCCGGCGCGACGCCGATCTCACCAAAGCCGAGAAGCAGTTCATCGCGCGCGTCCAGGGCGTCGTCTTCGGACAGCAGTACGTGATGATCGACTACGACTGCCCCAAGTCGCTCCTCGACAAGGCAACGGCGATCACCCCGGGCCTCGAGTCCCCGACGGTCGCCCCGATGGCAGATCCCGATTGGGTCGCCGTCCGCGCGATGGTTCCGCGCAAGGACCACCAGAACCTGATGGATGAGCTCTCCGAGCTCGGCGCGAAGGCGATCCTCGCCACCGACATCCGCTCCTGCCGGTTCTGACCCTTCGAGACGGCCGTCGCAGGCTCCGGCCTCCTCAGGGGGCGGGGGACGGCGGTCCGTCGCAGGCTCCGGCCTCCTCAGGGAGCGAAAAGGGGCACCCTCGACCAATCTCGGGGGTGCCCCTTTTCTCCTCCCTGAGGAGCGAGCTTGCGAGCGCCTCGAAGGGTCAGCCGACGGCGTTGAGCAAGACCGTCTGCGCCGACCGGCCGATGTAGCCGGAGGTGTCGTACAGGTCGCCGAGGGTCGCGCCGAAACCGTCGGGTCCGGCGACCATGTTGGCGTCGATGCCGACCCACGGCCCGCTCGGTACCCGCGTCAGATGCACGGTGGTGTCGGTGTTCATCCAGGACCAGCGGTCCGGGCGCAGTCTCGTACCCACACCGTTGGCGACGTCGATCACGATGAACATGGCCTCGAGGTCCGAGGTCTTCTCGCCCTCGACCAGCGGGAGGGCCGCGCGCAGCCACACCGCCGGGGTCTCGCCGTAGCGGCCCTCGGTGCGTGCCGATTCGACGGTTCCGATGAACCCGAGCGTTCCCCAGCTCACTGCTTCGCCGCTGTCGTCGGGGAACCCGATCTGGCTCGGCAGCTCGTCGGGCAGCGGGGTCAGGGGAGCGGGACCGTTGGCGATCTCGCTGGTGTCCGCGCCGCGGATGCGCCAGCCCACCGACTTCGCGGCCGTGCGGAACGAGCCGTCGGCCCGCTGCACCTCGAGCTCGGTCTCGACGAGACTGATCTGCCTACCCGGGCGGATCACGCGAGCGTGAATCCGGTTGACGCCCAGCCCGATCGGGCCGAGGATCTCGGTCGTCACGCGGGTGAAGTGCTGTGAGGGATCCGGGTCGCAGCGCAGCAACGACCGCATCATCAGCGCCGACGGCGGGCCGCCGTGCTGCATGGTCGGCGACCAGACGCTCAGGGTGGCGTCGGTCGGCTGGAAGTACTCATATCGCGCCGACGGGTCGCCGGCCGGGCTGGTGCCGTCGGACGCCGGGGCGTCGACGGGGACGTAGTACGAACTCTCCACGTGTCCAGCCTATGTGCATCTACATAATCGGGCGTCCCGGGGTGTGCCTCAGGCGACGAACCCGGGCGGCGGACCGGGGTAGGGCGGGATCTCGCCGCCGAACTCCGGGCACCGCGACTGGTGTTCGCAGAACCGGCACATCCGGGACTTCCGCGGCCGGAAGTCCCCGGAGGCGACGCCGGTGCGGATGGCCTGCCAGATCGCGCGCAGCGTCCGCTCGAAGCGGAGCAGCTCGTCGTGATCGGGGTGGTAGATCAGCTGCTGGCCGTCGGACAGGTACATCAGTTGCAGCCGGGCCGGCACGACGCCGCGCGTCCGCAGGATCGCCAGCGCATAGAACTTCATTTGGAACAGCGCCTTGGCCTCGTAGGCCTCGCCGGGGGAGCGTCCGGTCTTGTAGTCGACGACGCGGATCTCGCCGGTCGGTGCGACGTCGATACGGTCGATGAAGCCGCGCATCAGCATGTCGTCGGCCTCGATCTCGACGTGTTCCTCCACCGAGTCGGCATCGAAGGCGGTGGGGTTCTCCATCGTGTAGTACGTCGCGATGAGCTTGTGTGCACCGGCGATGAACGCCGCCTGACCGCCCTCGTCGATCACCCGCGCGAGCTGCGGGTCCTCCTCGCACAGCGCCGCCCAGGCCCCCTCGACGAGCAGCTCTGCCGAATCCTGGGTGCGGAGCTCGGCAGGCATGTCGAAGAGGTTCTCGAGTGCCGCATGGACGACGGTGCCGCGGGTCTGTGCGGCGGTCGGCGTCTCCGGGAAACGGTCGATGGCGCGGAACCGGTACAGGAGCGGGCATTGCTTGAAGTCCGCCGCCCGCGACGGAGACAGAGCCAGGGGGCGTCCGACGATCCCGCGCGCCCCCTCCGACGGGGGCGGCTCCGGCGCGGGGGTCGCGCTGGCGGAGGGGTTGTCGGTGCCGGTCATCGTGCTCACATCTCGCAGACTAGGCCGCAGCCCCGACACTCTGCCGGTCCGACACCCACCTGCGGTCGGGTATCGTCCTCACGGCCCACCGGACTCCCGACCACCACCTTCTCCGCCAGCGCGGAGGCGTCGGCTCCGTCCCGTTCACGAGAGGAAGCACCCAGTGCCCACCACCGGACCGTTCGCCGTCGGCGACCGGGTTCAACTGACCGATGCCAAGGGCCGAAAGTTCACGGTGCTCCTCGAAGAGGGCAAGCAGTTCCACACCCACCGCGGCGCCATCTCGCACGACGATCTCATCGGCTCGCCCGAGGGCAGCGTCGTCTCGGCCACCAGCGGCACCCAGTACCTCGCGTTGCGGCCGCTGCTCGTCGACTACGTGCTCTCGATGCCGCGCGGTGCCCAGGTCATCTACCCCAAGGACGCCGCGCAGATCGTCCTCGAGGGCGACATCTTCCCGGGCGCCCGCGTCTTGGAGGCCGGCGCCGGATCCGGCGCGCTGACGTGTTCACTGCTCCGCGCCGTCGGCACCGAGGGCGAGGTGAACTCCTTCGAGATCCGCGAGGATCACGCCGAGCATGCGATCCGCAACGTCGAGACCTTCTTCGGTGGCCGCCCGGACAACTGGAACATCGTCGTCGACGATCTCGCGAACGTCGACCAGGACGAACGCTTCGACCGCGTCATCCTCGACATGCTCGCGCCGTGGGAGCCCCTCGACGTGGTGCGCACCGTGTTGAAACCAGGCGGGGTCCTGACCATTTATGTGGCGACCGTCACCCAGCTCTCGCGCGTGATCGAGGCGCTGCGCGAGCAGGAGTGCTGGACCGAACCGCGTGCCTGGGAAACCCTGCTGCGTGAGTGGTCGGCGGTGGGTCTGGCCGTGCGGCCCGAACACAAAATGCAAGGCCACACCGCGTTTCTGATCACCGCCCGGAGGCTGGCCGACGGCACCACCACGTTGCGTCCGCAGCGTCGTCCGACCAAGGGCTGAGTTCTGCTCGTCCCGACCGCGGTCAACATCGCGATCACGTTGCGAAGACGCACATTTAACACACCCTCAACACCCCCGATCGGTCCGGTGAAGGGCGATTCTGCGTCCGTGCCGGTAGCGTAGGGATACGGCGCGAGCATTCCGATCGTGGGATCGGGTGATTGCCGGGGAGAGGAGTCAGCAATGACCGAATCTGACCGCCATGACGCCACCGGGGACCGTGCGGTCCCCGAGAGCGCGAGTGCACCCGACGAGGGCTTCACCCCTGCCTACACCCCGCCTCTCGCGCGGAGTGGTTCCGAACGCCCGTCGTTCGGACGCCAGGCAGACACCGATAGCCTCCAGGAACGCGTCGACAGCCTCACGGCGCGCAACGCGAAGCTGCTCGACACGCTCAAAGAAGCGCGTCAGCAACTCGTCGCCTTGCGCGAGGAGGTCGACCGTCTCGGTCAGCCGCCGAGCGGCTACGGGGTCCTGCTCGAGGTGTACCCCGACGCGACCGTCGACGTGTTCACCTCCGGTCGCAAGATGCGGCTCACCTGCTCGCCGAACATCGACACCGAGACCTTGACCAAGGGCCAGACGCTGCGTCTGAACGAGGCCCTGACCATCGTCGAGGCCTTGGCGTTCGACACGGTCGGCGAGATCAGCACTCTGCGCGAGGTTCTCGGGGACGGCAAGCGGGCGCTGGTCGTCGGTCATGCCGACGAGGAGCGCGTCGTGTGGTTGGCCGAGCCGTTGCTGGGCGAGGTCGACGCGGAGGACGGCAAGCGCCGCAAGCTGCGTCCGGGCGACTCGCTGCTCATCGACACCAAGGCCGGGTTCGCCTTCGAGCGGGTGCCCAAGGCCGAGGTCGAGGACCTCGTCCTCGAAGAGGTGCCGGACGTCGGGTACGAGGACATCGGTGGTCTCGGCCGGCAGATCGAACAGATCCGCGACGCCGTCGAACTGCCGTTCCTGCACAAGGACCTGTTCCGCGACTACCAGCTGCGGCCGCCGAAGGGCGTGCTGCTCTACGGTCCGCCCGGTTGCGGTAAGACGCTCATCGCCAAGGCCGTCGCGAACTCCCTTGCCAAGAAGATCGCGCTGTCCCGCGGAGACGACGCCAAGGAGGCGAAGTCCTACTTCCTCAACATCAAGGGTCCCGAGCTGCTCAACAAGTTCGTCGGTGAGACCGAGCGTCACATCCGGCTGATCTTCCAGCGCGCCCGGGAGAAGGCGTCCGAGGGCACCCCGGTCATCGTGTTCTTCGATGAGATGGACTCGATCTTCCGCACCCGCGGCTCCGGTGTCTCCTCCGACGTCGAGACCACGGTCGTGCCGCAGCTGCTCAGCGAGATCGACGGTGTGGAAGGCCTCGAGAACGTCATCGTGATCGGTGCGTCGAACCGCGAGGACATGATCGACCCCGCGATCCTGCGTCCCGGCCGCCTCGACGTGAAGATCAAGATCGAGCGTCCCGACGCCGAGTCGGCGATCGACATCTTCTCGAAGTACCTCACCGAGGAACTGCCGATCCACGCCGACGACATCGGCGAGTTCGGCGGGGATCGCACGGCCTGCATCAAGGCGATGATCGAGAAGGTCGTCGAGCGGATGTACGCAGAGAGCGAGGACAACCGGTTCCTCGAGGTCACCTACGCCAACGGCGACAAGGAGATCATGTACTTCAAGGACTTCAACTCGGGCGCGATGATCCAGAACGTCGTCGACCGTGCGAAGAAGTACGCGATCAAGTCGCAGCTCGACACCGGTGCCCCGGGTCTGCGTGTGCAGCACCTCTTCGATTCGATCCTCGACGAGTTCGCGGAGAACGAAGATCTGCCCAACACCACCAACCCGGACGACTGGGCTCGCATCTCGGGCAAGAAGGGCGAGCGGATTGTTTACATCCGCACGCTGGTCACCGGCAAGTCCTCCGGGGCGAGCCGCGCCATCGACACCGAGACGAACACCGGGCAATACCTGTAGCACGCGCCTCATCCAGCAGACGACCGACTCCCCAGGGGGTCGGTCGTCTGCTGTACAGAACGGCATGAAAACCGTCGTCAAGCACTAAAGTTGGCGGCGATGAACAGTACATCGATGGCTCGCGGTCGGGTGATCGTCGACGGTGGGGCGCCTCATCCGCTGGGCGAATCCCCGCGCATCACCCTGGGCAGGGAACCCGACAACGACATCGTGATCAATCATCCGATGGTGTCGCGTCGGCATCTCGCCATCGAGTGGCGCGGGGCTGCGTGGTATCTCGTCGACATCGGTAGCACCAACGGCTTTTTCGCCGGCGGACGACGCCTGGCCGAGCTCATGGTCGCCGGCCCGACGCAGGTCCGGCTCGGCGACGTGAGCACCGGTCCGATAGTCGACCTGGTGATCGATCCGACCGCCTACCCGCCACCGCCGAGCGGTCAGATGCCGTCCGCACCCGCCCGTCCGGGTCCGTTCCCGCCGGGGCCACGGTCAGCGGGTTTCGCCGCCCCCGGCCACCCGGGACCGAACATGCCGCAGTCGGGCCGCATCCCGTCACGATCCTCGGGCGGACCCTCGCGCGCCGGTGCGCCGGAACCGATGCCCGCCGAGCTGCGCGACGCCCCGCATCTGCAGGCGCTGAAACAGAACGTCTCGGCGGTCTACCGGCTTCCGGGAGCACCGACTCCGCCCGAGCGCGAGTCGATCTCGCTGCGCGGTGTGCAGCGCATCGGCCGCACACCGGACAACGACATCGTCGTCAGCGACGTCCTCGCCTCCCGCCACCACGCGCAGGTGTCGAGCCGCGGCGGCGTCCTGGTCATCGACGACCTCGGCAGCGTCAACGGCACCTTCGTCAACGGCCGCCGGGTCAACAACGCGCCGCTGTCCGACGGTGACGTGGTCACGATCGGCAACAGCGACTTCGTGGTGTCCGGCGGCACGCTCATGCGCGGCCAGGAGAGCGCGGCGGTCGCCGACGGTCTCCACGTGCACGGGGTCAGCCTCATCGTCGACGGTGGTAAGCGGCTTCTCGCCGACGTCGACTTCAGCGCGAGTCCCGGCACGCTCACCGCGGTGATCGGCCCGTCCGGCGCCGGCAAGTCGACCGTGTCGAAGATCGCCGCGGGCCTGAACTCGCCGACGAGCGGCCTGGTCACCTTCGAGAGTCGCAACGTCCACGCCGAATACGACGCCCTCCGCACCCGAATCGGGATGGTCCCGCAGAAGGATGTGCTCCACCACAAGCTCACGCTCCGGCAGGCCCTGCGCTACGCGGCAGAGCTGCGACTGCCGCCCGACCTGTCGAAAGAAGACCGCGACCGGGTCATCGACGGCGTCCTCGGCGAACTCCAACTGACCGAGCACGTCGACACCCGCGTCGAGAAGCTCTCCGGCGGACAGCAGAAGCGTGCATCGGTCGCGATGGAGCTGCTCACCGGTCCATCGCTGCTGATCCTCGACGAGCCGACGTCGGGTCTCGACCCGGCCCTCGACCGCCAGGTGATGGCGACCCTGCGGCGCCTCGCCGACGCCGGCCGCGTCGTCCTCGTGGTCACCCACTCGCTGACGTACCTGTCGATGTGCGACCAGGTGCTGCTGCTCGCCCCGGGCGGCAAGACCTCGTTCTGCGGTGCGCCGGCGCAGGTCGAACAGGAGATGGGGACCTCCGACTGGGCGGAGATCTTCGCCTATGTCGCCGACCAGCCCGACGCCGCGTACACGCGCTACCTCGAACGGCATCGGCGTGCTCCGAATCCACCGCCGCCGCAACGTCCTCCGGGCCCGCCGATACCGGTGCCGCACACCAGCTTCACCAGACAGGCGTCGACCATCGCCCGACGCCAGGTACGGCTCGTCTTCGCCGACATCGGCTATCTGGTGTTCCTGGTGTTGCTGCCGGTGGTCCTCGGACTGCTGACGCTGGTCATCCCGGGGTCGAGTGGTTTCGCCCGACTCGAGGTGATCCCGAACGCGCCGCCACCCAAAGACGGCGCGGAGGCGATCCAGATCCTGGTGGTCCTCGTCGTGGGTGCCGCGTTCATGGGTGCGGCTCTGACGGTGCGCGACCTCGTCGGTGAGCGCGACATCTTCGAGCGGGAGAGAGCCGTCGGATTGCGTCCCGGCGCTTACCTGTTCGCGAAGATCGTGGTCTTCTTCATCGCCGCGATCCTGCAGACGATCATCATGGTCGGCATCACCTTCGCCGGTCGTGGGCTACCCGACTTCGGCGGCCCGATCCTGCCCCCGCCGCTGGCCCTGCTGTTCGCCGTCGCCGTGCTCGCCTGTGTGAGCACCCTTGTCGGACTCGCGATCTCGTCGGCGGTGAAATCCAACGAACAGGTGATGCCGCCGCTGGTCATCGTGGTGATGGTGCAGCTCGTCTTCTGCGGCGGCCTGTTCAAGCTGGACGGTGTCGGCCTGCAGCAACTGTCGTGGATCTTCCCCTCGTTCTGGGGTTACGTCACCGCCGCCGGCAGTGTCGACCTGTACAACATCAACGTCGCCGCACCCCAGCGGATCACGTTGTGGGAGACCTCGATCGCCCACAGCGCCATCGCCTACTCGGTGCTCGCCTTCATCAGCTTCCTGCTGCTGGCCTTCACCTACTCACGGTTGCGGCTGAAAAAGCGCTGAGCCAGCCGCACCCGACCGGTAGACGTCAACTCGACCGGCAGACGTCGATCGAGGTCTGGCGGTCGGGGCTGAGGTTCGGCAGTCGGGCCGAGCTCGTACGGCCTTCGCCTATCCCGCCGCATCGCCCGACGCCACCGGATACCGGACGAGTCCGAGTTCCGCGTCGTGCGAGAGCTGTTCGTGGCGGGGGAGTACGCGCACCGTGTAGCCGAGGTGGCCCGACGCCGGCGGGGTGGCCAGCACCGAGAAGATCACGCGACCCGACGCATCTCGTTCGGCGGCCGGGCTCATGTCGGTGATCGCGGGGTCGACGATGTCGCCGTCGTCGGTCACGCGGCCCAGCACGAGTTGGACACGGAGACTGTCGGGGTCGAGTTCGCCGACCGCCACGTGGGCGGACACGCGGAGACCGTCGTTCTCGCTCTCCTCGTCCACACCCGCGACGACGACCGAGCCCCAACCGGTCTCGATCTCCCGCCGATAGACGGCGAGGTCACGGGCGCCGGCATGATCGTCGGCGCACGCGGCGACGTAGGCCGCCGCGGCGGGGCAGTACAGCTCGGTGGTGTAGTCGCGAACCATGCGCGAGGCGAGGACTTGGGGGCCCAGACGGGTGAGCGTGTGGCGCATCATCTCCACCCACCGCGTCGGCAGCCCGTTCTCGTCCCGCTGATAGAACAGCGGGATCACCGTGTCCTCGAGGAGTGCGTAGAGAGCTTCGGCCTCGAGGTCGTCGCGCCGGTTCTCGTCCTCGACTCCCTCGGCCGACGGGATGGCCCAACCGTTGTCGTCGTCGGCCATCTCGTCCCACCAGCCGTCCAGGATGGACAGGTTGAGGCCGCCGTTGAGCGCCGACTTCATCCCCGACGTCCCGCACGCCTCCATCGGCCGCACCGGGTTGTTCAGCCACACGTCGCAGCCGGCGTAGATGTGGCGGGCCATCGAGATGTCGTAGTCGGGCAGGAACACGATGCGGTCGCGCAACTGCGGGTCCTCGGCGAAACGCACCACCTGCTGGATGAGCGCCTTGCCACCGTCGTCCGCCGGATGCGCCTTGCCCGCGATGACGAGCTGCACCGGCCGGTCCGGGTCGGTGAGGATGCGGCGCATGCGGTCCGGGTCGCGCAGCATGAGCGTGAGCCGCTTGTACGTTGCTGCGCGACGGGCGAATCCGATCGTCAGCACGCCCGGGTCGAAGAGGTCGGCGGTCCAACCGAGTTCGGCGTCGGTGAAGCCACGCTCGCGTCCGCTCGCATGCGCCCGGCGCCGGACCTCGGCGACGAGCTCGGCCCGCAGCGATTCGTGGGTCGACCAGATCGTCTCGGCGGGCAGCCCGGCGTAGACCTCGGGCGCGGAATCCTCGTCACTCGAGGCGAAGTCACGCCACACCTTCGCCACCCAGGTTGGGCCGTGCACGCCGTTGGTCACCGCGCCGATCGGCACGTCCGCGGCGTCGAAGCCGGGCCACAGGTCGGCGAACATCTCCCGGCTCACCTCGCCGTGCAGCTGCGAGACGCCGTTGCTGCGCTGGCCGAGCCGAAAGCCCATGTGCGCCATGTTGAACACGCCCGGATCGGCCTCGTCGCCGAGCTCGGCGATGGTCGACGCGGGCAGGCCGGGCAGCAGTCGCGAGGTCCCGGAGGCGTCGGCGTCGAGGTACCGGTTCACCAGATCGGTGGGGAAGCGGTCGATCCCCGCCGGCACCGGGGTGTGCGTGGTGAAGATGTTCGACGCCCGGACCACGGCCTCGGCGGTGTCGAAGTCGAGCCCGGCGGCCACGTACTCCCGGATGCGTTCGGTGCCCAGGAATCCGGCGTGGCCCTCGTTCATGTGGAACACCGTCGGCTCTTCCCGGCCGGTCGCCCGCACATAGGCGCGTAGCGCGCGCACCCCGCCGATGCCGAGGAGGATCTCCTGCAGGATGCGATGCTCCTGGTCGCCGCCGTAGAGCCGGTCGGTGACGCCGCGCAACTGGTCGTCGGTGTTGGCTGCGATGTCGGAGTCGAGGAGCAGCAACGGGATCCGGCCGACGCTGGCAACCCACACCTGTGCAGACAGGGTCCGGCCGTCGGGCATGGAGATCTCGACGACGACGGGCGCGTCCCCGTCGGTGAGGAGGGTCAGCGGCAGATCCCGCGGGTCGTTGACCGGATATCGCTCCACCTGCCGGCCGTCGTGGTCGAGGCCCTGGCGGAAGTAGCCGGACCGGTAGAACAGTCCGACGCCGATCAGCGGGAGCCCGAGGTCCGAGGCGGCCTTCAGGTGATCGCCGGCGAGGATGCCGAGCCCGCCGGAGTAGATGGGCAGCACCTCGGAGACGCCGAACTCCATGGAGAAGTACGCGATCCCGGGCGGGACCGGATGGGTCTGCGCGTACCCGCCGAACCACTGCGGCGCATCGAGGTACTCCTCGAGACTCGCGTGCGCCGCCGAGACCCGCGCGCGGAAGTCCCCGTCGGCCGCCAGCTCGGTCAGCCGGGCCGGGTCGACGTCGGCGAGCACCCGCAACGGATCACCCGTCGCCTCCCACCGCTCGGCGTCGATCGTGGCGAACAACTCCTGGGTCGGCGGGTTCCACACCCAGCGCAGGTTGTGCGACAGGGGACCGAGGGCGGCGAGTTCGGGAGGCAGCGGCACCCGAACGGTGAACCGGCGGAAAGCTTTCACGGCGACGACGGTACTGGTGCCGGGCCCGCCCTGCGAGCGGGACGCTGCGAGCCTCTCCGCATCACCCTCTACCCTCGAAGCATGCAGCGAATCATCGGTACCGAGGTCGAGTACGGAATCTCCGCGCCCGGCGACCCGACCGCGAATCCGATCATGACCTCCACGCAGGCCGTTCTCGCCTATGCGGCGGCCGCCGGCGTGCCCCGCGCCAAGCGCACGCGCTGGGATTACGAGGTCGAGTCCCCGCTCCGCGACGCCCGCGGATTCGACCTCGGCCGCGGTTCCGGACCGGCTCCGATCATCGACGCCGACGAGATCGGCGCGGCCAACATGATCCTCACCAACGGCGCCCGCCTGTACGTCGACCACGCCCATCCGGAGTACTCCGCACCCGAGGTGACCGACCCGATGGACGCGGTCATCTGGGACAAGGCGGGCGAACGCGTCATGGAGGCCGCCGCACGCCACGTGGCGAGCGTTCCGGGTGCGCCCAAGCTGCAGCTCTACAAGAACAACATCGACGGCAAGGGCGCCTCGTACGGCACCCACGAGAACTACCTGATGGCCCGCGAGACCCCGTTCACCGCGGTCATCGCGGGTCTGACCACGTTCTTCGCCTCGCGTCAGGTCATCACCGGCTCGGGTCGCGTGGGCATCGGCCAGTCGGGCGACGAGGCGGGCTTCCAGCTCTCGCAGCGCTCGGACTACATCGAGGTCGAGGTCGGTCTCGAGACCACCCTCAAGCGCGGCATCATCAACACCCGCGATGAGCCCCACGCCGACCCTGAGCGCTACCGCCGGCTGCATGTCATCATCGGCGACGCCAACCTGGCCGAGACCGCGACCTACCTCAAGGTCGGGACCACCGCGCTGGTCCTCGACCTCATCGAGGCGGGCGTCGACTTCTCCGACATCGAGCTCGCCCGCCCGGTCCAGGCCGTGCACACCATCAGTCACGACCCGACCCTGACCGCTACCGTCGCACTCACCGACGGCCGCGAGCTCACCGGCCTGGCCCTGCAGCGCGAGTACCTCGAACGCTGCATGAAGTTCCACGAGCAGGAGCACTCCGACGACGAGCGGGCCAAGCACGTCCTCGAGACGTGGGCGGATGTGCTCGACCGCCTCGAGCGCGATCCGATGGAATGCTCCGACATCCTCGACTGGCCGGCCAAGCTGCGCATCCTGGAGGGCTTCCGCCAGCGTGAGGGCCTGTCCTGGTCGGCCCCGCGCCTGCAGCTCATCGACCTGCAGTACTCCGCGTCCGCCTCGACAAGGGTCTCTACAACCGCCTCGTCGCGCGCGGCTCGATGAAGCGTCTGGTCGACGAGAACGACGTGCTCGCCGCGATCCACGAGCCGCCGCGCAACACCCGCGCCTATTTCCGCGGCGAATGTCTCCGTCGTTTCGGGGCAGATGTCGCCGCGGCCAGCTGGGATTCGGTCATCTTCGACCTCGGCGGGGACTCCCTCGTCCGCATCCCGACGCTCGAGCCGCTGCGCGGGACGCAGGCCCACGTGGGCAAGCTTCTCGATTCGGTCAACTCCGCCGCCGAACTGGTCGACCAGCTGACGACCTGACACGCGCGGGGCATGTGCTTTGTTCCGCCCCAGTTGTCGCCGCCACAGGTAGTGTGGGACCACACGATTCCGAGGCCGATTCACCAGGGATCAGCGCCCGGCGGAAGCCGGTGAGATCCCAGGGGTCGCAAGACCCGATGGTGGTCGGTCGCGGGTAGCCCGCCAAGGGGCGATCGGTTTCAAGGAGGCAGCAGATGGCGCAGGAACAGACCAAGCGTGGTGGCGGCGGCGACGATGAGGGCGTCGGCCCCGATTCCGGTGCCGGACAGGAACGTCGCGAGAAGCTGGCCGAGGACACCGACGACCTGCTCGACGAGATCGATGACGTGCTCGAGGAGAACGCCGAGGACTTCGTGCGTGCTTACGTGCAGAAGGGCGGCCAGTGAGCGACAGGTTCGGATCACTGCCCCCTTTTTCACAATTTCGTACGGGTTCTGCTCTCGGCGCGGACATCTCGTCGTTCACCGAGTTTCTCCGGATGCACGCGCCCGAGCAGCTTCCGCAGGCTCAGGTTGATCGCGTGGGTTCGTTCGCCGGGGGCGCAGACGGCGCCGGAGACATCCCGCACGGCACGACGATAGTCGCCGTGTCGTATCCGGGTGGGGTCGTGCTCGCCGGTGACCGGCGGGCCACGATGGGCAACCTGATCGCGACGCGAGACGTCAAGAAGGTCTACATCACCGACGAGTACTCGGCAGCCGGCATCGCCGGCACCGCGGGTATCGCGATCGAGATGGTGCGGCTGTTCACGGTCGAGCTCGAGCACTACGAGAAGATCGAGGGTGTCCCGCTCACGCTCGACGGCAAGGTCAGCCGGCTGGCGAGCATGGTCCGCGGAAATCTCGGTGCGGCCCTGCAGGGTCT
This sequence comes from Gordonia sp. CNJ-863, assembly GCF_001942325.1. Lineage (NCBI taxonomy): Bacteria > Bacillati > Actinomycetota > Actinomycetes > Mycobacteriales > Gordoniaceae > Gordonia > Gordonia sp. CNJ-863. The sequence continues at coordinate 70,586 of NZ_MKKG01000022.1, read as the reverse complement.
CGCCGCGATCCCGTTGCTCGTCGGCTACGACATCGATCACGACGACCCGACCGAACGCGGCCGGATCTTCAGCTTCGACGTGGCGGGTGACCGTCACGAGGAGTTCGGCGGCTACACGGCCATCGGTTCCGGATCGGTGTTCGCGAAGTCGTCGCTGAAGAAGCTCTACCGCTCGGACCTGACCGCCGACGAGGCGATCGCCATCGCGGTCGAGTCGCTCTACGACGCCGCCGACGACGATTCGGCGACCGGCGGACCGGACCTGGTCCGCAAGATCTTCCCGATGGCCGCGGTCGTCGACGCACAAGGTGCACGGGAGGTGGACGCGGCCGAGATCGAGAGTGCGGCGCGGGCCGTCGTCGAACGCCGTGCCGCCGAGCACGAGGGAGGTGCCCGATGACCTTCCCGTATTACGCCAGTGCCGAGCAGATCATGCGCGATCGCTCGGAGCTCGCGCGCAAGGGCATCGCACGCGGGCGGTCCGTGGTGATCCTGACCTATGCCGACGGGGTGTTGTTCGTAGCGGAGAACCCGTCGAACACCCTCCGCAAGACCAGCGAGATCTACGACCGCATCGGTTTTGCCGCGGTGGGCAAGTACAACGAGTTCGAGAGCCTGCGCAAGGCAGGAATCCAGCTCGCCGACATGCGGGGCTACAGCTACGACCGCGCCGACGTGTCCGGTCTGTCCCTGGCCAACACCTACGCCAATGCCCTGGGCAGCGTCTTCACCGAGCAGGCCAAGCCGTTCGAGGTCGAGCTGTGCGTGGCCGAGGTCGCCCGGGCGGGCAAGCCGAAACCGTCTCAGCTGTACCGCATCTCCTACGACGGGTCGATCACCGACGAGACCCGGTTCCTGGTGATGGGCGGCGCGACCGAACCGATCGCGGCGGCTCTCAAGGAGAGCTATGCCCCCGACATGGCGCTCGCCGAGGCGATCGGGGTCGCGGTCAAGGCGCTCGCCACCCCGGCCGACTCCGGCAACGGCGCCCCGGCGTCGCCGCGCGAGCTGACCGCCGGCGACCTCGAGGTCGCGATTCTCGACCGCAACCGGCCGCGACGGGCGTTCAAGCGCCTGACCTCGGCCGCGGTCGAGGAACTCCTGCCCGCTGCCGCACCCACGACCAACTCCCCGGCCGAGGGTTCCTCAGCGGACGACACCACCTCCGGCGGCGACTCTTCCGGCGGATCGGACTAGAACGCGACGACTCGCGGTCGGCCTGGCGCTTCTGCCCGGTCGGCCGCGGGTCCCGCGAGTAGGGTTGGTCAAGTGCAGCGACGAATCATGGGCATCGAGACCGAGTTCGGTGTCACATGCACCTTCCACGGTCATCGGCGGCTGAGTCCTGACGAGGTCGCGCGGTACCTGTTCCGCCGCGTCGTGTCATGGGGTCGGTCGTCGAACGTCTTCCTGCAGAACGGCGCACGCCTGTACCTCGACGTCGGATCGCACCCCGAATACGCGACCGCCGAGTGTGACAGCCTGATCCAGCTGATCAACCACGACCGCGCCGGCGAACTGGTCCTCGAGGACCTGCTCGTCGACGCCGAGCAGCGTCTTGCCGACGAGGGGATCGGCGGCGACATCTACCTGTTCAAGAACAACACCGACTCCGCGGGCAACTCCTACGGCTGCCACGAGAACTACCTCGTCGTGCGGGCGGGGGAGTTCTCCCGGATCTCCGACGTCCTCCTGCCGTTCCTGGTGACCCGGCAGCTGATCTGCGGCGCAGGCAAGGTGCTGCAGACCCCGAAGGCCGCCACCTTCTGCCTCTCGCAGCGCGCCGAGCACATCTGGGAGGGCGTCTCCTCGGCCACCACCCGCTCGCGCCCGATCATCAACACCCGCGACGAGCCGCACGCCGACGCCGAGAAGTACCGGCGCCTGCATGTCATCGTCGGCGACTCGAACATGTCCGAGATGACGACCCTGCTGAAGGTCGGCTCGGCGGCGCTGGTGCTCGAGATGATCGAGGCCGGCGTGGCGTTCCGGGATTTCGCCCTGGACAATCCGATCCGCGCCATCCGCGAGGTCAGCCACGATCCCACCGGCCGGCGTCCCGTGCGTCTCGCCGGCGGACGGCAGGCCAGTGCCCTCGACATCCAGCGCGAGTACCACGCCCGCGCGGTCGAGCACCTCACCAACCGCCGTCCCGACCCCGAGATGGACATGGTCGTCGACCTGTGGGGCCGCATGCTCGACGCGGTCGAGGCCGACGACTTCGCGAAGGTCGACACCGAGATCGACTGGGTCATCAAACGAAAGCTGTTTCAGCGCTACCAGGACAAGTATTCGATGGAGCTGTCGGACCCGAAGATCGCGCAGCTCGACCTCGCCTTCCACGACATCAAGCGCGGCCGCGGTGTGTTCGACGTCCTGATGCGCAAGGGGCTCGTGGCCCGTGCGACCACCGACGAGGCCATCAAGACCGCCGTCAACGAGCCGCCGCAGACCACCCGTGCCAAGCTCCGTGGTGACTTCATCTCGGCGGCGCAGAAGGCGGGACGCGACTTCACGGTCGACTGGGTGCACCTCAAGCTGAACGACCAGGCCCAGCGCACCGTGCTGTGCAAGGACCCGTTCCGCAGCGTCGACGAGCGGGTCGACCGGCTGATCGCATCCATGTGAGCGAGCCTCCGCACCGCCTGATCGGCAAGGATCTAACCTGACGCAGTGGCCACTCCCAAAGTCGAGCGACTGCTCAATCTGGTGATCTGTCTGCTGTGGACGAAGCAGTACGTCACCGCCGACTACATCCGACGCAACGTCGCCGGTTACCAGGACGGCGACAAGTCCGACGAGGCATTCAACCGGATGTTCGAGCGGGACAAGAACGAACTGCGCGACCTCGGCATCCCGCTGGTCACCGGACGTTCGCCGATGGCGGCGGGCGCCGAGGGATACCGCATCGACCGTGACACCTACGAGCTGCCCGAGATCTCCCTGGACTCCGACGAGGCCGCCGCGATCGCCATGGCCGCCGCGCTCTGGGACACCCCGGAGGTCTCCACGCTGTCGCAGACCGCGATCCTCAAGCTGCGCGCCGCGGGCCTCGACGTCCGCTCGGAGGACGACCTCGGCTTCACCGCCGGCGGGTCGACGCGGTCGATGGGTTCGGAGCAGGTCATCGCCGGACTCCTCGGTGCGATCCAGGTCAAGCGCGCCGTCGAGTTCACCCACCGGTCGTCGGCGACCGCGACCCCGGCCGTCCGTCGGGTCGAGCCCTGGGGTGTGGTGTCCCACCACGGCCGCTGGTACGTCGTCGGACACGACCTCGACCGGGCCGCCACCCGCACGTTCCGCCTGTCGCGGATCTCGACGGTGACGCCGGTCGGACCCGCCGATGCCGTCGACGTGCCCGTCGGCACGGACCTCCAGCAGATCGTCTCCGCGGCGGTCGATTCCGCGGCGGGCACCGACGGTCGCACCGCGCGCATCTGGGTGGCCGCGGGCCGGGCCGCCGGACTCCGCCGGGCCGCGACCACCTCCGAACCCGCTGACCTCGACGGTGAGGCGGGCGACGTGCTGACCCTCGACATCCATTCGCTGTCGGCGGTGGCGCGCATGGCGCTGGGCGTGGGCCGGGACGCGGTCGTCCTCGATCCGCCAGAGCTGCGCGACCTCGTGATCGCCGGTCTGGACCGGCTGGCGGGGGTGAGCGCCTGATGGCCGGTGCACAACCGTCGCGCCTCAACCGGCTGCTGGCGATGGTCCCGTATTTCCAGGCTCGGCGCGGCATCTCGATCGAGCAGGCCGCGCGCGAACTCGGCGTCACCCAGACGCAGCTCACCAAGGACCTCGAGTTGCTGTTCGTGTGCGGGCTCCCGGGTTACTACCCCGACGACCTGATCGAGCTCGAGTTCAGCGAGGGCTTCGTCAGCGTCGGGTTCACCGCGGGCATGGACCGTCCGTTGCGGCTCACGACCGTGGAGGCCAGCACCCTGCTCGTGGCACTGCGTGCCCTTGTGGAGACGCCCGGTGTGGTCGACGTGACCGCCGCGCGGCGCGCCATCGCCAAGATCGAGGAGGCGGTCGGGGCGACCGTCGTGCCGGGTCTGTCCTCCGGCGCGGAGTCCGAGGCATCGCCGGGGGAGAACCCGACCTTCACCACCGTCCGCGAAGCCGTGCGTCGAGGACGTGCGCTCCAGCTGAGCTACTACTCGGCGAGCCGGGACAGCGTCACCGACCGTGTCGTCGACCCGATCCGGCTGCAGGTGATGGACCAGCACACCTACCTCGAAGCCTGGTGTCGCATGGCCGAGGGCGTGCGGTTGTTCCGCTTCGACCGCATCGACACCGCCGTCGAACTGGACGAACCGAGCAACCCGCCGGCCGAGGCCGAGTCGTCGTCGCAGTCGGTACTCGTCCCGGAGAACCCCGATCTGCCGGCGGTCGAACTCGAGATCGATCCCGACCACCTGTGGATTCTCGACTACTACCCGGTGGAGCCGACCACCTCGATCGACGACCGCCATCCGGATGAACCGGTCCGCGCCCGCATGGTCTACGGCTCACCCGAGTGGCTGACCCGTTTCCTGCTCGGCTTCGGCGGCTCGGTCCGCGTCGTCGACGATCAGAAAGTCGCGGCGGCGGTCGTCGAATCGGCGGCGAGTGCGCGCGAGCGCTACCGCTGAACCGGGCGGTCCACCGGCCTCAGACAACTCGGGTAGCATTGGACACGGTCTGGATTCGATCTGAAGGGTGATCTCATGGGCTTCACTTCGTGGTGGCACTGGGCGATTGTCGCCGTCGTGCTGCTGATCCTGTTCGGCTCGAAGAAGCTGCCGGACGCCGCCCGAGGTCTCGGACAGTCGCTGCGCATCTTCAAGAGCGAGGTCAAGGAGATGCAGAAGGACGACAAGCCTGCCGACACGGCACCGGCATCTCCCGACGCCCCGCAGCGGGAACTCCCGTCGGCTGACAACACCCAGCCGGGCACGTCGTCGAACGCCGACACCAAGAAATCGGCTTAGGGGCGCGTCGGAGAATCCGAGTGCGCATCCCCTTCGACCCCCGACACCGCAAGCGCAAACTCAATCCCGACGGCACGATGTCGTTGGTCGAGCATCTCTATGAGTTGCGCACACGCATGGTCATCTCGCTGTTGGCGATCGTGGCCACCACGATTCTCGGGTTCATCTGGTACAGCCACGGCTTCCTGGGCATCCCGTCGCTCGGCGACATGCTGCGCGGACCGTACTGCGACCTGCCGCCCTCCGCCCGTGCGACGCTGACCGCCGACGATTCCTGCCGTCTCCTCGCGACCGGCCCGTTCGACCAGTTCATGCTGCGACTCAAGGTCGCGCTCACCGCCGGTGTGGTCCTGGCATGCCCGGTGTGGATCTATCAGACCTGGCAGTTCATCACCCCCGGCCTGCATCAGAACGAACGCCGCTACGGCATCGCCTTCGTCACCGTCGCGACCACGCTCTTCGTCGCCGGCGCGGTTCTGGCCTATCTGGTGGTGGCGAAGGCCTTCGACTTCCTGTTGACCGTCGGCAATGAGGTCCAGGTCACCGCCCTCGCCGGTGACCAGTACTTCGGGTTCATGATCAACGTCCTGGTCATCTTCGGTGTCAGCTTCGAATTGCCCCTGCTGATCATCGCGCTCAATCTCGTCGGTGTCCTGACCTACGACCGGCTCAAGAAGTGGCGCCGCGGCCTGATCTTCGCGGTCTTCGTGTTCGCCGCCATCGTCACCCCGGGCCAGGACCCGTTCACCATGCTGGCCCTGGCCTGCGCGCTGACCGTGCTGCTGGAGTTCTCCATCCAGTTCGCGCGCATCGCCGACAAACGACGCGGCAGGCGGGCACCGAGCTGGGCCGGACTCTCCGATGACGAGGCCGGCCCGCTGCCTCCGACCCGCCCGGTCTCGTCGCCGTCGCCGGTCGCGACCTCGGCCGCGGGCACCTCGAACGCCACCCGGACCTCGACACGGGCACACGAGACATTCGACGACGTCCTGTGAGTCAACTCGACGCGTTCACGTCGCGGCTGGACTTCGGACTCGATCCGTTCCAGCGCCGTGCCTGCGAGGCCCTCGAAGCAGGTCACGGCGTGCTGGTCTGCGCACCGACCGGCGCGGGCAAGACCATCGTCGGCGAATTCGCGGTCCACCTCGCTCTCGCCGGCGGGACCAAGTGCTTCTACACGACCCCGATCAAGGCGCTGAGCAACCAGAAATATGCCGACCTCGCCGCCGTTCACGGCCATGAGTCGGTCGGACTGCTCACCGGCGACAGCTCCATCAACCCGGATGCGCCGATCGTCGTGATGACGACCGAGGTCGTGCGCAACATGATCTACGCCGAATCCCGCGCGCTCGACGGGCTGTCGCATGTGGTGATGGACGAGGTGCACTTCCTCGCCGATCGCTTCCGCGGAGCGGTCTGGGAAGAGGTGATCCTGCACCTCGAGCCGTCCGTGCGTGTGGTGAGCCTGTCCGCGACCGTCAGCAACGCCGAGGAGTTCGGCGACTGGATCCAGACCGTCCGTGGCGACACCTCCGTCATCGTCGACGAGCACCGGCCGGTCCCGCTGTCTCAGCACATGCTGGTCGGCCAACGGATGTTCGACCTCTTCGGCCCGGCCGATCGCGATCCCGCGGACCGGAAGGGGTCGCGTCCGCGGGTCAATCCCGAACTCAAGCGGCACATCCGTCACCGCATCCTGCTCGCCGAGGACGAGCGTGATTCGTCCCGGGGCCGAGGCCGGGGAGGTGGCGGGGGACAGCCGCGCCGACGCGACGGCCGCGGTCCACTGCTCTCGCGCCCGAATCTCGTCGGTCGCCTCGACCGTGAGGGTCTGTTGCCCGCGATCGGGTTCATCTTCTCCCGTGCCGGTTGCGACGCCGCCCTGGCTCAGTGTCTGCGGTCGGGTATCGCGCTGCTGACACCCGAGGAGGCCGCCGAGGTCGACGCCGTCGTCGACCGGCGCCTCACCGAACTCTCGCCCAGCGACGCCGACGTGCTGGGCGTGCAGGAGTGGCGCGAAGGTCTCCGCCGAGGCCTGGCGTCGCATCACGCCGGGATGCTCCCGACCTTCCGCCACGCCGTCGAGGAGCTTTTCGTCCGTGGGCTCGTCCGCATGGTGTTCGCCACGGAGACACTGGCTCTCGGGATCAACATGCCGGCCCGGTCGGTGGTCCTCGAACGTCTGGTGAAGTACAACGGCGAGTCGCACGTCGACCTCACCCCCGGCGAGTTCACCCAGCTGACCGGCCGCGCCGGACGCCGCGGGATCGACGTCGAGGGCCATGCCGTCGTGGTGTGGACACCCGAGGTCGTCCCCGAGGAGGTCGCCGGACTCGCGGGTGCCCGCACCTTCCCGCTTCGCAGCTCCTTCTCGCCGGAATACAACATGGCGGTCAACCTGCTCGGCCGGCTCGGTCTCGACGGGGCCCGTGAACTCCTGCACCGATCGTTCGCCCAGTTCCAGGCCGACCGCTCGGTGGTCGGGCTGGCCCGCAAGCTCCACGAATCGCAGCGGGCGCTGCGCAAGCTCGACGGCGAGCTGGCCCGCGCCGCCGAGGCCCGGGGTCTGGAACCCGGGGGAGTCGACGCCACCGGGGCACCGGCAGCGGGCGAGACCGAGGCGTACGCCGGGTTCCTCGGCTACGTCACGCTCCGCGAGGAGATCCGCCGTCGAGAACGAGACCTGAAGTACCGCAAGCGGATCAACACCGAGGATGCAATCGTCGCCGACCTGGCCGCGCTCAAACGGGGTCACGTCATCGGGGTGCCCGTCGGACGCCACCGGGGTCTCGCGGTGATCGTCGAACCGGCCACCCAGGCAGCAGATCCCAAGCCGCTGGTGGTCACCGAGGACGCCTGGTGCGGACGTATCGGGCTGCGTGACTTCGTCAATCCGCCCGAGGTCCTCGGCAACATGCGGTTGCCGAAGAACGCCGACCGCCGGACCGGACGCGGCCGCCGCGACCTCGCGTCTGCACTGCGGTCGACCGGGATAGAGATGCCCCGGGGGCGCTCCAAGAAGCGCGCCGACGCCGCCGATGACCCAGAGCTGGCCCAGATGCGTCGCACGCTGCGTGCCCATCCCGCGCATCAGATCCCGAACGGCGACGAGCTGTTCCGTCTCGCCGAGAAGCGCAACCGTCTGCTGCGCGACATCGTCACCGCCGAACGCAGCATCGGTGAGCGAACCTCGACGCTCGGTGTCACCTTCGACCACATCGTCGGTGTCCTCAGCGAGCTCGGGTACGTCGAACGCGTCCGCGAGGCCTCCGAATCGACCGGCCACAACATGCGGGTGACCGAGTCGGGCAAGCTGCTGGCCCGCATCTACAGCGAGAGCGATCTCGTGGTGACCGAGTGCATTCGCGCGGGCGTGTGGGACGACCTCTCGCCGGCCGACCTGGCCGCCGTCGTCGCCGCACTCGTCTACGAGAGCCGTCGCGACAGCTACGGCGGGGTCGATGCGCTGCCCGGCAGCACCTCGCTGCGTACTGCGATGGCCGCGACCGTGGACATCTGGTCGAAGGTGACGGCGGTCGAGTCGCGCCACCGGGTCAGTCCCACCCGGGAGCCGGACACCGGTTTCTCGCTCGCGGTGGCGACCTGGGCGTCGGGCCGATCGCTCAGCGAGGCACTGCTCCTCGCGGGCGAACGCGGTCAGCTGCTCTCACCTGGCGACTTCGTCCGGTGGAATCGTCAGGTCATCGACCTCCTGGAACAGATCCGGCTCTGCGTCGGCACCGACACCCGCCTGGGCGGCACCGCACGATCCGCGGTCAAGGCGATCCGCCGGGGAGTGGTGGCCGCCGAACTCGGTTGAGCCCGTCGGTTCACCAGACGACGCTGCGGGCCACCCTGCTCGAGGTTGCCTGATTGTCGTGTGTGCCTGAGGTAACGTTCATCCCGCATTCGGTGTCAGGGAGGGATGTCCCGGCACTGTCGCGTGACGTCACAGTTCGCCGACACCTCGTCGAGGTGGGAGCCGAGTGGGAGGGGACTCATGACCGACCCGAACAACCCGAATCCGTCCCAGCCCCAGCAGGGCCAGCCCGGCTCCGGCGACAAGACCGAGATCGTGAACACGGGCGGTTCCCAGGAGGGCGGCTCGCAGGCCGACCCCACGACGATGGCGCCCAACCCCGGTTACGGACAGCCCCAGCAGGATCCGTACCAGGCGAATCCCTACCAGCAGAACCCCTACCAGCAGGCTCCCGGATACGCGCCCGGAGCGCAGGCACCGGGCCAGCCGGCCCAGAACCAGCCGACACAGGTCGGGTACCCCGGGGCGCAGCCCGGCCAGTACGGGCAACCCGGTGGTCAGCCCGCCTACGGTGCCCCGAACCAGGGTGCGCCCAACTACGGCGGACCCGCGCAGCCCTACGGTCAGCAGCCCGACCCCGCACAGTACGGTGCCGGACAGTACGGTGCCGGACAGTACGGTGCCGGTCAGTACGGTGCGCCCGGCCAGTACGGTCAGCAGCCCTACGGTCAGCCGCAGCAGACCCCGGGCGCCTACGGCCAGAACCAGTTCGGCGGACCCGACCAGTTCAGCGGCATGGCGACGCCCAAGTCGAACAAGACGCTTCGGACGCTGCTGTTCGCCGGTGGCGGTGCGCTGATCGTGATCGCCGCGATCATCCTCATCACCGCCTTCGTCGCCCCCGGCTGGGCCCCGAAGAACCTCGACCAGCAGGCAGCCCAGGACGGCGTGCAGCAGATCCTCACCGAGGACTATCAGGCCAGCGATGTCAGCAATGTGAAGTGCCCGTCCGGCCAGCGCGTCAAGGAGGGGTCGTCGTTCACCTGCTCGGTGACCGTCGGCGGACAGGACCAGCAGGTCACCGTCACCTTCATCGACGACGAGGGCCGCTACGAGGTCTCGCGTCCCAGCTGACACGAGACCGCGCTGATCAGGCCTTGGGCCAGCCCAGCGCCTTCGACAACCGGCCCACCGACGCCCCTATGCCCAGCTCCTCGACGAGCGCGGCCAGGGCCTCGGGGTCGGCCGGTTCCGACGGCAGCAGATCCGGGCCGCTGTCGATGGTCTCCGCGTCGGTGCGCACCGAGACGACGGTGCGGGCCGCCTCCAGGTAGTCCTCGGCGGCGAGCAGCGCCTTGCGTGCCCGCGTCGGGACCTTCGACGACGAGTCCCGGGCGGCCGCTTCGAGCGCGTCCAGGCTGCCGTACTCGCTGATCAGTTTCGCCGCGGTCTTCTCGCCGATGCCCGGTACACCGGGGAGGCCGTCCGACGGGTCGCCGCGCAGCATCGACATCTCCGCGTAGCCGATCCCGGCGCGATCGGCGGGTACGCCGTACTTCTCGCCGACCTCGACCGGCCCCATCATCTCCGCCTTCGCCAGTCCGCGCCCGACGTAGAGCACCCGCACCGGGACCGGATCATCGGAGACCACCTGCAGCAGGTCGCGGTCACCGCTGACGACGATCACCGGATGCTCCGCCTCCTCCCAGGCGAGTGTTCCGATGACATCGTCGGCCTCGCAGCCGATCGCCCCCGAGGTCGCGATCCCCGCAGCGGCAAGGACATTCATGATCATGTCGACCTGCGGCGTCAGTGCGTCGGGCACTTCTTCGACGTCGATGGTCTCCGTGCCCGTGGCGTCGGTCGCACCGTCCTCGACCGCGACGCGGTGCGCCTTGTAGGTCGGGATGAGGGCGGTACGGAACTCGGGACGCCAGTCGAGGTCGAGGCACACGACGAGCCGCGTCGGGTGTTCGCGTGTCACGAGATTCGCGATCGTGTCGATGAATCCCCGGACCGCGTTGACCGGTCGCCCGTCGGGGCTGGTCATCTTCTCGGGCAGGGCGTAGAACGACCGGAACCACAGGCTCGCACCGTCGAGCAGCATCAACGAATCCGTCACCTCCACACTCTCGCATTGACGGTGTCGCCGCGTCACCACGACCCGCACACCCGGCGGTAGTCTTCGACCATGGCTGCCACATCGACCACCGCCGGCCCGGCGGCACCGCTGTTCGATCCCGAGGTGTACCGCGAACGCATGCGACGCGCCGCGGAACTCACCCGCGACGCCGGCCTCGACGCGCTGGTGGTGGCGCCCGGTCCCGACCTGCGATATCTCGTGGGCTCGCGCGCCGACACCTTCGAACGCCTCACCGCACTCGTCATCCCCGCAGCGGGGGACCCGAAACTCGTCATCGCGCGCCTCGAGGTGCCGTCGTTGTCCGCCTCGGCGGTCGGCGACCTCGGCATCGAGGTGGCCGACTGGGTCGACGGCGACGACGCGCACGGTCTCGCCCTCTCCGGTCTGCCGTCGAATCCGACCATCGCGGTGTCGGATTCGATGCCCGCCCTGCACGTGATCCCGCTGGCCCGGCACACCGGCGCCACCCCGCAACTCGCCACCGCCGTGCTGCGTGAACTCCGAATGCTCAAGGACGACGCGGAGATCGAGGCCCTGCGTCGTGCCGGCGCGGCCATCGACCGTGTCCATGCCCGGATGGGTGAATGGCTCAAGCCCGGACGCACCGAGCGGGAGGTCTCCGACGACATCGCCGCGGCGATCCTCGAGGAGGGCCACACCGAGGCCGCGTTCATCATCGTCGGTTCCGGACCCAACGGCGCCGACCCGCATCACGAGTTCTCCGACCGGGTCATCGAACGGTCCGACATCGTCGTCATCGACATCGGCGGACCGGTCGAACCCGGTTACAACTCCGACTCGACCCGCACCTACTGTTTCGAACCGCCCGCCGCCGACGTCGCCGACGCGTACGCCGCCCTGCACGAGGCGCAGCGGACTGCCGTCGCCGCCGTACGTCCCGGAGTCACCGCCGCCTCCATCGACGCGGCCGCCCGCGACCTGCTCCGCGAACGCGGCCTCGCCGAGGCGTTCATCCACCGCACCGGACACGGCATCGGCCTCTCGGTCCACGAGGAGCCCTACATCGTGAACGGCAACGACATCACCCTGCGCCCCGGCATGGCCTTCAGCGTGGAGCCCGGGGTGTACTTCTCCGGCCGCTGGGGTGCCCGCATCGAGGACATCGTCGTGGTCACCGAGGACGGCTGCGAGTCCTTCAACAACCGCCCGCACCAGCTGGTGCAGCTGTAGCTACCCCAGCAACGACGCCGACCCGAGCACCCGGGACACGCTGATCTCGATGACCACACGTCGAGGGTTGGGCTTCGGCTGCCGGTACCGCTGTGCGTAGCGCTGCTCCGCCTCGTGCACGCGTTCCGGTTCGCGGCTGACCCGCGCCGGACCCTCGAGGGTGAGCCAGCGGGGACCGTCGACGTTCGTCACCGCCGCGTAGCCGCCGCGCTCGACGTTGCGCACCTTCTGGCTGCCGTCGAAGGTGATCACCCGCGCCAGCCCGGCTTCGGGGTCCCAGGTGAAGCCCACGGCCACCGAATGCGGTGTCCCATCGGCCCGCAGCGTCGTGAGGGTGCCGAGATGGCGTTCGGTCAGGAACTCGAGTGCGGCGGGGCCGATGTCGGCAGCGGTACGTGACATGTCTGCCACGCTAGCGCCGGTGGGGTGACTTCGACGTGTCGGGGCTGGTGCGATACTGCTGTGCATGGCGTCTGAGACATCTGCGGGTTCGCTGGTCCTGTTCGGCGGCCGCAGTGAGATCGGTGTGGCCACCGCTCAGCGTTTGGCCGACGGGCGGACGGTGGTCCTCGCGGCCCGTCGGCCCGACGACCTCGCCGATCAGACCGCACTGCTTCTCGAGGCGGGCGCGACCGCCGTACACACCGTCGGCTTCGATGCCGACGACACCGACACCCACCCCGGGCTGATCGCGTCCCTGCTCGACGACTTCGGCCCGATCGGTATCGCGATCGTCGCGTTCGGGATCCTCGGTGACCAGACGCGCGCGGAAGCCGATGTCGCGCATGCCCTGCAGATCGCGCACACGGACTACTACGCCCAGGTCAGTGTGCTGATCCCGCTTGCCGCCGCCCTGCGCGCACAGGGGTCCGGCACGATGATCGTCTTCTCCTCGGTCGCAGGGATCCGCGTGCGCCGGGCCAACTTCGTCTACGGCTCCACCAAGGCCGGGCTCGACGGCTTCGCCAGCGGTATGGCGGATTCGCTGCACGGCACCGGCGTCCGGCTGCTCCTCGCCCGACCCGGTTTCGTGATCGGCGCGATGACCAAGGAACTGATGGAGTCCGGGGTGAAACCCGCACCGTTCTCGAAGACTCCGGACCAGGTCGCCGATGCCGTCGCCCGCGCGTATCGCAAGGGGCGTGGTGAGGTGTGGATCCCGTCGGTGTTGCGCCCGATGTTCTTCGGCATGCGTCTGCTCCCTCGCGCGGTGTGGCGGAGACTGCCCCGATGAGTTCCACACCGTCGAATTCGGGTGTTCCGCCGCGCTTCGTGGTCGTCGGGATCGGCGCCGATGGTTGGCGCGGTCTCGGCGACGCCGCACGCGACGAACTGCGTGGTGCCCACGTGATCTACGGGGCGAGAAGGCAACTCGCACTCCTCGACGACGCCGGGCACGAGCTCACCGGCACGCGTGAGGTGTGGCGCTCGCCGATGTCGTCGCATCTCGCCGAAGTCCTCGAGAACGCCACCGGCCGTGTCCACATCCTCGCCAGCGGCGATCCGATGTTCCACGGCGTCGGCGCCAGCATCGTCGCGCGGGTCGGGCCCGATCAAGTGCGGGTCGTCCCCACGGTGTCCAGCGCGAGTCTGGCGTGCGCGCGTCTCGGCTGGGACCTTGCGACGACCAGGATCGTCAGTGCCGTCACCGCCGACCCCGAGGTGGTCCTCACCGAGGTCACCGGCGGCGGACGTCTCCTCGTTCTCAGTCGGAACGAGATGACACCCGCTTCCGTGGCAGAACTGCTCTCGCAGAACGGATTCGGCGATTCGGCGATGACTGTCCTCGAACAGCTCGGTGGACCGGACGAGCGCATCCGTTCCTCGACCGCGGAATCCTGGGCACCTTCACCCGTGGACCCGCTCAACATCGTGGCCGTCGACTGCGTCGGACCACGTCGCAGCCGGATGCCCGGCCGCGACGACGACACCTACGACCACGACGGCCAGATCACCAAGTCCACGATCCGCGCGATCACTGTCGCCGCTCTCGAACCGGCCGGGGCGCAGCTCCTCTGGGACATCGGCTCCGGATCCGGAAGTGTGGCCATCGAATGGTTGCGCGCCGACGACCGGGGACGGGCGGTCGCCTTCGAGCAGAACGCGGACCGGGCGGAGCGGCTCACCGCCAACGCTCGCCGGCACGGCGTCGGTCATCGCCTGACGCTGCGCGGCGCCGCGCCCGAAGCCCTTTCCGACGCACCGCCTCCCGACGCGGTGTTCATCGGCGGCGGCCTCGACGAGAAGGTCCTCACCTCCGCGTGGAACGCACTGCGACCGTCCGGACGGATCGTCGTCAACGCCGTCACCGTGGAGAACCAGGAGATCCTGGTCCGCTGGCATGCGGAACGCGGCGGCACCCTTCGGCGCCTGTCCGTGGAAACAGTCGCACCCCTGGGGACGATGAGCACCTGGCGGCCCGCGCTGCCGATCGTCCAGTGGGCCGCAACCAGAGACGACACAGCAGACAAGGCGGGATCGACGACATGACCGTCTATTTCATCGGCGCCGGGCCCGGCGCTCCCGACCTGATCACGCTGCGTGGCGCTCGGCTGCTGGGGGAGTGCCGCACCTGCCTGTATGCCGGGTCACTGGTACCCGGCGACATGCTCGAGTTGTGCCCCGACGACGCCGTCCTCGTCGACACGGCGCGAATGCCGTTGCCCGACATCGTCGATCACATCGTCGCCGCCCACGAACGCGGACACGACGTCGCCCGTCTCCACTCCGGTGACCTCTCGATCTACTCGGCATTGGCAGAGCAGCAACGCGAACTGCGTGCACGGGGCATTCCGTACGAGATCGTGCCCGGGGTACCCGCGTTCGCCGCCGCGGCCGCTGCTCTCGACACCGAACTCACCGTCCCCGGAGTGGGGCAGAGCCTGCTCATCACCCGGGTGTCGACGCTGTCGACCGACATGCCCCACGGCGAGGACCTGGCGAACCTCGCCGCAACCGGTGTGACACTCGCCCTCCATCTCGCCGCACACCGCGCCGGACAGATCGTCGAGGCGCTCGCACCGCACTACGGATCGGAATGTCCCACGGCGACCGTCGCTTTCGCGAGCCGACCGAACCAGCAGGTGGTGCGCTGTGCACTGAGCCGTCTACCGGAGACCCTGGACGCCGCCGACATCCGCAAGACCGCGATCATCTTCGTCGGTCGCGTGCTCGACGCCATGACGCATCCCGAGGTCACCGACAGTTACCTGTACTCCCACGCGCGAATGACGAAACTCCGCGAGACACCGCACCCATGACCGATGAACAGATCCTCATCCTCGGCGGCACCGGGGAGGCACGAGCACTGGCGGCGTCCCTGACCGAGACCGGGAGGTCGGTCATCAGTTCACTCGCGGGCCGCGTGGACAATCCGCGCCTCCCGGTGGGCCCGGTCCGCATCGGCGGCTTCGGAGGAGTCGACGGCCTGCGGGAGTGGCTGCTCAGCAACCGGATTCAGGCCGTCATCGACGCCACGCATCCGTTTGCGGCGACCATCACCCGGAACGCGGCGCAGGCCGCGTCGGAAGCGGGGGTGCCGCTGCTCCGGCTGCGTCGTGAACCCTGGGTCCCGTCCGACGCCGACCGCTGGATCCGCGTACCGGATCTCGCCACCGCTGCCGACGAGGTACGGCACCGCGGCAACCGGGTGTTGCTGACCACGGGTCGCCAGGACGTCGGCGAGTTCGCCGGCATCGACGACGTCTGGTTCCTGATCCGGGTCGTT
The DNA here is from genome assembly GCF_001942325.1 of Gordonia sp. CNJ-863. Lineage (NCBI taxonomy): Bacteria > Bacillati > Actinomycetota > Actinomycetes > Mycobacteriales > Gordoniaceae > Gordonia > Gordonia sp. CNJ-863. The sequence continues at coordinate 54,792 of NZ_MKKG01000022.1, read as the reverse complement.
GATCCGCCGACCGCGGAACTCCCTGCGCACCACGAAATTCTGCGGTCACGCGGGCCCTACGACTACGACTCCGAGCTTGCACTCCTGCGCGAGAATCGGATCGACCTGCTGGTCACCAAGAACAGCGGGGGATCGCTGACGAAGGCGAAACTCGACGCCGCCGCGACGATGGGGATCGACGTGATCGTCGTCGACCGTCCGATCGAGCCCGACGTCCCGGCGGTGTCAGAGGTTGCTGCCGCCCAGGCTTGGCTCGAGCGGCTGCTCGGCTGAGACCTGTTCCGGTTCCTCGGTGGGAGTGTGCCGGCGCGGGGTGAACACCAGCGGACCCCCGGCGCGGGACACCGCTCGGGTCGCCGACGAACCGATGATGAGCAACGTGCGCATGTCGACCACTTCGGGGTCGAGGCCGGCCACGGTCGTCGTGGTCAGTGACTGCTCCGGACCGCCCACATCGCGACCGAGGACGACGACCCGGTCGGATGAGACCGTCTGCAGCAGCGTGTGTTTGAGGGCCCCGACCTGCCACGACCGGCTGGCCGAACCCGGATTGTAGATCGCGATGACCAGGTCGGCGGCCAAGGCGGCACGGATGCGGCGCTCGATCACCGACCACGGCTTGAGCCGGTCGGACAGCGAGATCACCGCGAAGTCGTGACCGAGCGGCGCACCGACGGCCGCCGCGACGGCGGTCGCCGCCGTGATCCCCGGAACCACGCGCACCCGAACGTCATGCCACTGCGGTTCGGCGGCCACCTCGGTCACCGCGGCCGCCATCGCGAATACGCCCGGATCGCCCGACGACACGACCGCCACGCGCGCTCCGCGTCGGGCGAGATCGAGAGCGAACTCGGCACGCTCGGACTCGACCCGGTTGTCGCTCGCATGGACGCGCTGGCCCGGTCTCGGGGTCACCCGCTTGAGGTAGGTTGTGTACCCGACGAGGTCGGTCGCGGTGGCGAGTTCCGCGCGGACTTCGGGTGTCGTCCAGCTGTCGTGACCCGGTCCGAGACCGACGACCACCAGTTCGCCCGGTACCGGTTCCGGCTCGAAGCGCGGGTTGTTCCGTCGGCCGGGAACCACGAGGATCGAGAAGTACGGCACCTCAGCCGGATTCACCTCCGCCGCCGGCAGCACACGCTCGACGGTGGTCGACGCCCGTTCGACGTAGAAGGCCTCGTCGAGGCGGCCGGCCTCGCGCAACGCCTCCCGCACCCGTTCGAAGGTGCGGCCCAGTTTCATCACCACGATGGCGTCGGCCGAACGGAAGCGGAACAGCAGCTCTTCCGTCGATGCCGTACCCGGGACGACCGTCAAGGTCTCGTCGCCCTCCACCAGCGGAACACCGGTGGCCGCCGACGCCGCGCTCACCGACGTCACACCCGGCACGATCTCCGCATCGAAGTGCGGGGACAGCCGCTTGTGCATGTGCATGTAGGAGCTGTAGAAGAGCGGATCCCCCTCGGCGAGAAGGACGACGTCCCGGCCCGCGCGCAGGTGGACGGCGAGCCGTTCCGCGCTCTCGGCGTAGAAGTCGTCGAGTGCACCCTGATACCCGCCGGGATGGTCGGTGGTCTCGGTGGTGACCGGGTACATGAGACGCTCTTCGGTCTGGTCTTCGCGCAGATAGGGTTCGGCGACCGACCGCGCGATGCTGTTGCCGTGGCGCGCACAGTGATACGCGACCACGTCGGCGGTGCTGATCACCCGCGCGGCCTTGACCGTCATCAGTTCGCTGTCGCCGGGCCCGAGGCCGATTCCCCAGAGCTTGCCGGGCCGCTGATCATCGTTGACTGCAGGCACATTCACTCCTGAGGGGTGGCGAGCGCGTTGACGGCGGCGGCGGTGATCGCCGACCCACCACGACGACCGGTGACGGTGATGAACTCGAGATCGGTGCGGGCAGCGAGGGCCTCGCACGACTCCGCGGCGCCGACGAAACCGACGGGCGCGCCGACGATTGCGGCCGGGCGGGGTGCACCCTCGTCGATCATGTCGAGCAGGGCGAACAACGCGGTCGGGGCATTGCCGATCGCGACGACCGCGCCATCGAGGCGTGGCAACCAGAACTGCAGGGCAGCAGCGGTTCTCGTGGTGCCCATCTCCTCGGCCAGAGCGGGGAGACCCGGTTCGGAGAGATGGCACAGCACCTCGTTGTCGGCGGGCAGACGCTTGCGGGTGATGCCGGACGCCACCATCGACGCGTCGCAGAGGATCGGTGCTCCGGCCTCGAGTGCCCCGCGGGCCGCGCGTACGACGCCGGGCGTCGCGATGACGTCGCGTGTGAGATCGGTCTGTCCGCAGGCGTGGATCATCCGGACGACCACGGTCGACACGTCGGAGCCGAAGGCGGACAAGTCCGACTCGGCCCGAATCGTCGCAAAGGACTGGCGGTAGATCGCGGCGCCGTCGCGCAGGTACTCGGTCATGATGCGCACGAGCCTAGCGGCGACGGCGGTCGTACCCGCCGTCGGGCGTGGCCTGCACCGACAGGTGTGTGCCGGCGGGGGAGCCGCAGCGACGCTCACACCCCACCCAGTGTTCGCGATCGCCTACCGGGAGGCCGGCCTCGACATGGGCGAGCAGGTCCTTGCGCACCGGGGCGTTGGCCGATCCGCAGCCCGGGGCGCCCACACAACAGCTGAGCCGTGCCCACGGCGAGTTCGCGTCGAAGATCAGGCCCATCGGTGCGAGCACCCGCACCACGGTCTCGGCAACGCCTTCACCGAGGTCACAGATCAGGATCTCCCGGTCCGGGGTGAAGACCACCGGCGACTCCACCGCGCCGATGAACTCGGCGAGGCGCGCGGGCAGGCGGCCGAGTTCGACGACCGAGCCGAGCAGCACCGATCCGTCGTCCTGGTCGAACCAGCCCACGATCGGCTCCACCGGGGCCGCTACGTCGTCTTCGTCGGATTCGACGGTGGGGGCCAGGTTCTCGGCGACGAGCCGCTCCAGGCGGTGGCGGTCCTCGGCGCCGAGATCGCGGACGCGCCAGGCGCCGGGCGCCACCGCGTTCAGACCGGCGGCCACCGAGATGAGTGCCTCGACGATCCCGGGCACCCCTCCGACCGATCCGACCGCGACGCCGCCGACCAGGATGTCGGCGACCACAGGTTCGGCCGAGCGCGCCACGGCACACGCGTCGGCGCCTCGGCGCCGGATGTCGCCGCGACCGTCGTCGACCCCGAACAGGAAGCGTCCCGAGATCGAGGTGGCCGCGGGATCGGCGCGCAGCGCGTCGTCGAGTGCCGCTGTCAGCGGACCTGCGTCGATGACACCGCCGATGCGGCCGGTCAGCGGGCTGACCTCGATGTTCCGGACCTTGTCGTGCGACGAGCTGGGCGCGAGGCCGGCGCTCACCACGGCGTCGGCCACGGCCTCGACGTCGGTGATCCCGCGCAGTTGCAGGTTCCCGCGCGCGGTGAGCTCGAGGAAGCCGTCGGCGTGAGCAGCCGCAGCCTGGGCGAGGGTGGTGAGCTGATCAGCGCGGATCCGGCCTCCGGGAAGCCGGATCCGGGCCAGTGCGCCGTCCTTCGCCTCGTGCGTGCTGAACACGCCGGGGCAACGATCCGCGGATTCCCGGATCGCCGTGCCGGGAGCGGGTTCGGCCGCTTCAGTCATCCCACCAGCCTACGACCGGACCAGGTGACGACTCCGCCGACCGGTCGCCGTAGGCTGAGACCCAACCGCGAGCGGGCTGAAGCCGGTGAGATTCCGGCGCGGTCGCGCCACTGTGAAGGGTCCCGGTAGACGCCGGTGCCCCAGCCAGACCAGTCCCTCGCACACACCCGACACTCCGGGCGCGACAACCCGGCGAGGAGACACGATGATCCTGCTGTTCTCGACCTCGGACACCGATCTGCTGACCGCGGCGGCCGCCGGCGAGGCGAACCCGGAAGTGGGGTTCCGCGGCGCGAATCCCGCACGACTGCTCATCGACGAGATCCCGGCACTGGCCGCCGACGCCGACCTGATCGTCGTCCGCATCCTCGGTGGAACGCGTGCCTGGGAAGAGGGACTCGCCGCGGTCGAGGCGACCGGCAAACCGCTGGTGGTGTGTTCCGGCGAGCAGCAACCGGACCCGGACCTGATGGCCCATTCGACGGTGCCGGCCGGTGTGGCCGCCCAGGCCCACGACTACCTCGCCGCCGGCGGCGTCGCGAACATCGTCAACCTGCATCATTTCCTCTCCGACACCGTGCTGTTCACCGGATACGGCTTCGAGCCGCCGCAGCAGACCCCGGCGTGGGGAATCCTGGAGCGCGCGCAGCGGGAGAATTCCGATGCACCGACCATCGCGGTGCTCTACTACCGCGCCCAGCACCTCGCCGGGAACACCCGCTACATCGACGCGCTCTGCAGCGCCATCGAGGAGCGAGGCGCCCGGGCGCTGCCGATCTTCTGTGCGTCCCTGCGTACCGCTCCCGACGACCTGATCGAGCTGCTCGGCACGGTCGACGCTCTCGTGGTCACGGTCCTGGCGGCCGGCGGCGCGACCCCGGCGACCGCATCGGCCGGCGGCGACGACGAGGCGTGGAACATCGAACGGCTTGCCGCACTCGACATCCCGATCCTGCAGGGCCTGTGCCTCACGGGTTCCCGGGCGGACTGGGAGGCGAGCGACGACGGTCTCTCACCGCTCGATGTCGCAACGCAGGTGGCGGTGCCGGAGTTCGACGGCCGGATCATCACCGTCCCGTTCTCCTTCAAGGAATTCGACGACGACGGCCTTCCCTGGTATCGGCCGGATCCCGAGCGCTGCGCCCGCGTGGCGGGCATCGCGGTGTCGCATGCACAGCTGCGCCGAACTCCGGCCGCCGACAAGCGCATCGCCGTCATGCTGTCGGCGTATCCCACGAAGCACGCCCGCATCGGCAACGCCGTCGGCCTCGACACCCCTCGGAGTCTGCTGCGTCTGCTCTCGGCCCTGCGCGCGGCCGGTTACGACATCGGACCGGAATCCGGTCCCGGTGCGATACCCGGTTTGGCAGAAGACGATTCGGATGCGCTGATCCACGAGATCATCGCGACGGGCGGTCAGGACCCGGATTGGCTGACCGAGGAAACCCTCGCCGCCAACCCGATCCGCCTGCCCGCCGCGGAGTACCGCGACTGGTTCGAGACGCTGCCGGAAGAACTGCGCAACGGCGTCGTCGAACACTGGGGCGAGGCACCCGGCGAGCTGTTCGTCGACCGGTCGAACAATCCCGACGGCGACATCGTCATCGCTGCACTGACTTTCGGCAACATCGCGATCATGGTGCAGCCGCCGCGCGGGTTCGGCGAGAACCCGGTGGCGATCTACCACGACCCCGACCTGCCGCCGTCGCATCACTATCTGGCGTCCTACCGGTGGATCGCCGCCCGACACGCAACGGGGCAGGCCGGTTTCGGTGCGGACGCGATCGTGCACGTCGGAAAGCACGGCAACCTCGAATGGCTGCCGGGCAAGAACCTCGGCATGTCCGCCAACTGCGGAACCGACGCCGCCCTGGGCGATCTCCCGCTCATCTACCCGTTCCTCGTCAACGACCCGGGGGAGGGGACCCAGGCCAAGCGCCGGGCCCACGCGGTGCTCGTCGATCACCTGATCCCGCCGATGGCGCGCGCCGAGTCCTACGGCGACATCGCCCGCCTCGAGCAGCTGCTCGACGAACACGCGAACATCTCCGCCCTCGACCCGGCGAAGCTTCCGGCGATCCGCCAGCAGATCTGGACGCTGCTCACCGCGGCGAAGATGGACCACGACCTCGGACTGACCGAACGCCCGGACGAAGAGGTCTTCGACGACATGCTCCTGCACGTCGACGGCTGGCTGTGCGAGATCAAGGACGTCCAGATCCGCGACGGCCTCCACGTCCTCGGCGAGGCCCCCCGCGACGACGCCGAGGTCGACCTCGTCCTCGCGATGCTGCGCGCCCGTCAGCTGTGGGGCGGAACGTCGGCGTTGCCCGGACTCCGTGAGGCACTGGGCCTTGTCGAGGACGGCACCGCCGAACGCGGGACCGTCGACACCGTCGAGGCGCAGGCCCGTGAACTCGTCGCCGCATGTGCCAAGGACGACTGGTCGGAGGCTGCCGTCGCCGAGGCCACCGCCGGATTGCCCGACGCGGTCGCCGACGTCCTGCGTTTCGCCGCCGGCGAAGTCGTCCCGCGTCTGCGGCAGACCACGGGGGAGGTGCCTCGCGTGCTGCACGCCCTCGACGGCGGCTTCATCCCCGCCGGCCCCAGTGGCTCTCCGCTGCGCGGACTGATCAACGTGCTGCCGACCGGCCGCAACTTCTACTCCGTCGACCCGAAGGCCGTGCCTTCGCGGCTGGCGTGGGAGACCGGACGCGCGATGGCCGACTCACTGCTGGAACGCTATGTCGCCGACCACGGCCACCACCCGGCGTCGGTCGGCCTGTCGGTGTGGGGGACCAGCGCGATGCGCACGTCCGGTGACGACGTCGCCGAGGTCCTCGCACTGCTCGGCGTCATGCCGGTGTGGGACGAGATGTCACGCCGCGTCGTCGATCTCGAACTCATCGACCTCGCCGAACTGGGCCGTCCGCGTATCGACGTCACGGTCCGGATCTCCGGGTTCTTCCGCGACGCCTTCCCCCACGTGGTGGCGATGCTCGACGACGCGGTCGCCCTCGCCGCCTCAGCCGACGAGCCCGACGACCAGAACTTCGTCGCCGCCCACGTCCGCTCCTCGATGGCCGATCACGGCGACCGTCGCCGCGCCGTCACCCGGGTCTTCGGTTCCAAGCCCGGAACCTACGGCGCAGGGATCCTGCAGCTCATCGACTCCCGCGACTGGCGCAGCGACGAGGACTTGGCTCGGGTCTACACCGAGTGGGGCGGCTACGCCTACGGGCGCGGACTCGACGGCGTGCCCGCGGTCGACGACATGCGCGCGGCCTACAAGCGGATCGCGGTGGCCGCGAAGAACACCGACACCCGCGAACACGACATCGCCGACTCCGACGACTACTTCCAGTACCACGGCGGCATGGTCGCGACCGTCCGCGCGCTCACCGGAACGGCACCCGAGGCGTACATCGGTGACAGCACCCGGCCCGACTCCGTTCGCACCCGGACGCTCTCGGAGGAGACCGCCCGCGTGTTCCGCGCAAGAGTCGTCAACCCGCGCTGGATCTCGGCGATGCAGCGCCACGGCTACAAGGGCGCCTTCGAGATGGCCGCGACCGTCGACTACCTCTTCGGTTACGACGCCACCACCGACGTCGTCGCCGACTGGATGTACGAGAAGCTCACCGAGTCCTACGTCCTCGACGAGACCAACCAGGAGTTCATGCAGCAGTCCAACCCGTGGGCACTGCACGGCATCGCCGAACGACTGTTGGAAGCCGTCGAACGTGACATGTGGCACGAACCGCCCGCCGACCTCCTCGATCAGCTGCGCAACGTCTACCTGCAGACCGAGGGCGACATCGAGGCCCGCGGCGAAGACTGAACCCCGGGAGAAAAATCGCCACCTCGTTCGTTGGTCCTGCAGACCCTGACGTCGAGGGTGCCCACAAGGCACCGAAAGACAGGTGAGACGACCATGGCACTCCGCTACTTCGCCGTGTACGCGCTGCTGGAGATCGCCGCCTTCGTGGCGATGGCGGTATGGCTCGGGTTCGGCTGGGCCGTGCTGATCAGCATCGCGGCCGGCGTCCTGGGGTTCCTGACGCTGCGCTGGCAGGGCCGCAAGGTGTTCGGCGAGTTGCGCCGCGCCGCCAACAACGAGGTCGACGCACGGGCGCCGCTGGCCGACACCGCGCTGGTCGCCGCCTCGACGATCCTGCTGGTCATCCCGGGTGTCGTCTCGACTCTCGCCGGCATCCTGCTGCTGTTCCCGCCGACCCGCAAGGTGTTGCGCCCGGTCGTGGTGGCCGTGGGCGCGAAGCGGATGGCGACCGCGATGGACCGCGCGGGCCTGTACGCAACCGGCGTCTACGGCAGCCGAATCCGCGGTGGCGGCGTCCCCGGTGGTGGGACCGTCGTCGACGGCGTGGTTGTGGAGTCCGACACCCCCGGAACCGGCTTCGGCCCAGGAACCACACCGATGACCACCCCGCAGCTGCCGCCCACGCGCTGACCTGGGCACGCCCCGCCCGACCCCTCCCGGCCACATTCACTCACGGCAAGGCAGACTGAACGATCGTGGCAACCCAACTGCTTCTCGGCGGTGCCGTGTACTCGGCGGCCGCCCCCGACGCGACCGCGATGGCCATCACCGATGGGGTGGTGGTGTGGGTCGGTACCGATGACATCGGCCGGGCTCTCCACCCGGATGCGGAGATCGTCGACCTGAACGGGCTCTTCGTCAGCCCGGGTTTCGTCGACTCGCACGTGCACCTCACGTCGACCGGTCTCTCGCTCGACGGTCTCACCCTCAACGAGGCGACGAGCCGGACGCACTGCCTGCGTCTCGTCGGGAAGGCGGTGGCCGACGACGCCGCCGCCGGCCACGACGAGGGCGACCTGCTCTGGGGTCTCGGCTGGGACGACTCGACCTGGGAGGGCCCCGAACCCGAGGACGGCCGGTTCCCGACGACCAGCGAACTCGACGCCGTGGTCGGTGGCCGCCCGGTGTACCTGGCCCGCGTCGACGAACACTCCGCGGTCGCCTCGACGGCACTCCGTCGTCTCGTCCCGGAACTCGCGGGCGCCGTCGGCTACCACCCGGAGGAGCCGCTTGTCGCCGAGGCGCATCATCTCGTCCGCGGTGCGGCCCGCCTCCTCGTCACCGCCGCACATCGTGAACGGGCGCAGCGTCGTGCGCTCGACGTGGCCGCCGCGCACGGTGTCGTCGCAGTCCACGAGAACGGCGGCCCCGACATCAGCGGTATGGACGACTTCCTGGCCATCGCCGACCTCGACCACCCCGTCGAGATCCGCCGCTACTGGGGACAGACCGTCACCGACGCCGACCACGCGGCCGAGCTCATGACCATCACCCGCGCCCACGCCCTCGGCGGCGACCTCTTCATCGACGGCGCGATCGGGTCGCACACCGCGTGGCTCAACGAGCCGTACACCGACGCCCCGGACACCCGCGGCATCAGCTACCTCGACATGGAGACGGTCCGCGATCATCTCCGCGGCTGCACACTGGCCGGTATCCAGTCCGGTTTCCACGTCATCGGTGATGCCGCCACCGGTGCCGTCGTCGCCGCGCTCACCGAACTCGCCGACGAGCTGGGCACCCCGGCGATCGCCCGCTGCGCACACCGGCTCGAGCACGCCGAGATGGTCACCGCCCGCGACGCGGAGGTCCTGGCGCGCTGCGGCGTCATCGCCAGCATGCAACCGCACTTCGACGCCGAATGGGGCGGCGAAGGCGACCTCTACGACGCCCGACTCGGCAAGGCCCGCGCCGCAACGCTCAACGACTTCGCGATGCTCGCGAAAACCGGTGTGGCACTCTCGTTCTCGTCTGACGCTCCGGTCACGCCGATCGATCCCTGGTCGACGATCCGGGCCGCCGTGCACCATCATCAGCCGACCAACGCGATCTCCGCACGCGGCGCCTTCGCAGCGGCAACCCGCGGCGGCTGGCGCGCCGGCGGCATCAACGACGGTCTCACCGGCACCCTGACACCCGGCGCACCAGCGAGCTACGCCGTCTGGGAGGTCGACGACCTCGTCGTCGCCGGCTCCCACGACAAGGTGCAGCGCTGGTCCACCGACCCGCGTTCCCGTGTGCCCGCCCTGCCGGACGTCTCCCCGGGAGCCGAACTGCCGCGGTGCGTCCGGACCGTGCACCGCGGACAGGTCCTGTACGACCGGGCCGTCGGGTGAACGCCACCGACACGATGACGTCCGCCGAGGAGACCGAGGCGCGTTCGCGTCGCTTCACCCTGACCTGGGACTGGAGTCTCCGCACCCTGGCCGCGATCGTCGCCGGTCTGGCGATGTGGGCGGCCTTCCCGCCCCGCAACTGGTGGTTCCTCGCGGTCTTCGGGCTCGGCGTGCTGTTCACCGCCCTGTACGTGCGGCGCCCGCGGGTGCGCACGGGTGCATGGGTCGGCTTCGTCTTCGGGCTCGCCTTCTTCATCCCGCTGCTGCCGTGGATCGGCGTCTATGTCGGGCCGCTGCCGTGGCTCGCATTGTCGGTGCTGCTGTCCGGGTACCTCGCCCTGTTCGGCGCGATTGCCACCCTGACCATGCGACTCCCGGTCCCGCCGGTCTGGTTCATGGTCTCCTGGGTGCTCGTCGAGGCCCTGCGATCGGCGTTCCCGTTCGGCGGGTTCCCTTGGGGGAGAGCCGCTTTCAGTCAAGTCGACGGCCCACTGCTACCACTGGCCTCCGTGCTGGGCGCCCCCGGGCTGTCCGCCGGCGTGGCGTTGTTCGGCGCGTCGGTCGCCTGGATGCTGATCATCCTGGTCTCCGCCTATCGCCGATCCGCCCGATCGGCGGCGGCGCTCAACGGTGACCAGCCCTCGGGTTTCGTGCGGGTCGCGACCCTCGCCGTCGCCATCGCGCTGCTCGCACCCGTGGCGGCGATCGCCCTCACACCGGCCACCATCGACCGCACCATCTCGTCGGAGTCGGTGCACATCGGGGCGGTCCAGGGCAACGTGCCCCGACTCGGCCTGGACTTCAACGCACAGCGTCGTGCCGTGCTCGACAACCATGTGCGCACCACCATCGGCTACGCCCAGGCGATCGACGCCGGCCTCGCCGCCCCGCCCGATTTCGTGCTGTGGCCGGAGAACGCCTCGGACATCTCGCCGCTGGACAACGCCGACGCCGCCGCGGAGATCACCGCCGCCTCCGAGGCGGTCGGCGCCCCGATCCTCGTCGGCACCCTGATCCGCAACTCCGACGGCCGCCCCACGAACTCGGTGCTCGTCTGGGACGGCGCGAAGGGACCTGTCGACCGCTACGACAAACACATCGTGCAGCCGTTCGGCGAATACCTGCCCTGGCGCCCGTTCTTCCGTCTCTTCTCGTCGTATGCGGACATGGCCGGCAACTTCAAGCCGGGCACCGGTCCCACCGTCGTGGACGTGCCCGGCCGCTCGGGTGAGGTCACGGTGGGAGTCGCGACCTGCTGGGAGGTCGCCTTCGACCGTGCGGCGCGCCAGTCGATCCGCGACGGGGCGCAGATGCTTTTCGTCCCCACCAACAACGCGACCTTCGGCCGCACCGAGATGACATACCAGCAGCTGGCGATGTCGCAGGTGCGCGCCGTCGAACACGGACGTGCTGTGGTCGTCGCCGCGACCAGCGGTGTGAGCGCGATCATCGACGCCGACGGCTCGATCACCGAACAATCCGGCGTCTTCTCCTCGGACGTGCTGACCAGCACCCTCCCGCTGCACAACGGAACGACCCTCGCGACCCGCCTCGGGATGTGGCCCGAGGCCCTCGCGATCGTCGTGGCGGTGGGTGGTCTTTTGTTTGCGCTGGCCTCGCGTACTAGGTTCACACTCAAGCCACGCAGGGACGCCGCACGGGCGTCCGGTGACATTTAAGGAGCTCGATGGCATCGGGGATTGACGCCTCGGCAGGACAGCGGCAGTCAGGCGACGCGCCGCAGCCGGTGGTCGGCGCCGACGGAGCGGGCGCACTGGTCGTCGTGCCGACGTTCAACGAGCGCGACAACCTGCCGGTGATCGTCGAACGCCTCCAGGCCGCCCTGCCCGGCGTGCACCTGCTGGTGGTCGACGACTCCAGTCCGGACGGCACCGGCGAGGTCGCCGAGAAGCTGGCCCGCCAGGACGCCGAGGCACACGCCGAGAAGGGCGAGGAGTCGGGTCGCATCCACGTGCTGCACCGCGAGGAGAAGGACGGCCTCGGCAAGGCCTACCTTGCCGGTTTCGCGTGGGGCCTGAGCCGCGACTACCCGGTCATCGTCGAGATGGACGCCGACGGCAGTCACGCCCCCGAACAGCTGCACCGCCTGTTCGACGCCATCAACGACGGCGCCGACCTCGTGATCGGATCCCGGTACGTTCCCGGCGGCAAGCTGGTGAACTGGCCCAAGCACCGTGAGTTCCTCTCGCGCGGCGCCAACACCTACGCCCGCGTCGCTCTCGGCGCCAAGGTGCACGACATCACCGCCGGCTTCCGCGCCTACCGGCGCAGCGTGCTGGAGAAGATCCAGCTCGACACGGTCGAGTCGGCCGGTTACTGCTTCCAGATCGACCTGGCCTGGCGGACCGTGCGGGCCGGGTTCGATGTCCGCGAGGTGCCGATCACGTTCACCGAACGTGAGCTGGGCGTGTCCAAGATGAGTGGTGGCGTCATGTCGGAGGCCTTCACGATGGTCGCGCGCTGGGGCATCCAGAGCCGCCTCGAGCGCCTGGGCCTCGTCAAGAACTCCTAGCTCGGCATACACATACAGACCGGCCCGGCAGGTGTTCCTGCCGCGGTCTGTATGTCAAGCGGTCGGGCTCAGTGCGAGATGCCCTTGCGACGTTGTTTCAGGAGGTCGAGGCGCTCGTTGAGAAGCACCTCGAGCTCTTCCTCGCTGCGACGCTCGAGCAGCATGTCCCAGTGGGTGCGCGGCGGCTTCGTCTTCTTCTCCTCGGGCTCTGCGCCCTCGAGGATCGTGCCTTCCATACCGTTCTTGCACGGCCACTTCGACGGCACCTCGGCGTCGTCGGCGAAAGGCACGTCGAAGATCTCACCGTTGTCGGTGCGGTACTGGACGATGCGACGTGGCGCGAGGTCGTGGTCGCGATCGGTCTCGTAGCTCACCGCGCCGAGGCGGCTACCCCGAAGTACTCGATCTGCCATGAAGGGTTCCTCTCAAAGCTTCGTCAGATTCTCAGTTTGCCGGATCTATCAGCTGTGTTCACGCGGCGTTCACCATCGAACGCAGCCAACTGAGTCGTCAACAGGAACATTCTACGCGCATTCCTCCCGGTGGCTCGCCACCGCCGACGACCCGTGTTGCCGGTGGCGGCTGCCGGACGTGCCGTGCCGGTCTCCGGGCGTCCGATCGGGGTACCGTCTCCGATGTGGAACAGGTCTCCCATCACCGGCGCCGCCCGTACAACTGTGCCTGGTGCGGCTCGATGATGGTCGACTCCGAACTCGGCCGGCGCCGCAAGTACTGCAAGCGTTCGTGCAGGCAGCGCGCCTATGAGCAGAGAACGCTCCTCGAGGGCACGTCCATTCCCGCCGACGCCGTGATCCTGTCCGCGGCCGAGGCCGCGGACTTCGGGGACCGGATGTTCGCCCTCCGCTGCGCCGCGGAGGACCTCGGCACCGCGGTCGCCGAACGCGCCGACCACGATGTCCTGGCAGAGCTGACCGACACCCTGCTCGAACTCGCGAAGGAAGCCGAGAAGCTGCGGTGATCACGCGCATCTTCGGCCTGTCCGCCGTCGTCTCGGTGGCGGCGCTGATCGTCGCCTATCTCTACCTCGGCTGGACCGGGCTCGCGCTGTGCGCCATCCTCGGCGTGCTCGAGGTGTCGCTGTCGTTCGACAACGCCGTCATCAACGCGACCATCCTCGAGCGGATGTCGGAGTTCTGGCAGCGCATGTTCCTGACCGTGGGCGTGCTCATCGCGGTCTTCGGGATGCGTCTGCTGTTCCCGCTGTTGATCGTCTGGATCACCGGCGGCCTGAATCCGGCCGAGGCGCTGCGGTTGGCCACCAACCCACCGCCGGAGGGGCAGACCCACTTCGCCGACGGCCAACCCAGCTACGAGACGATCCTCACCGAGGCGCATCCGCAGATCGCCGCGTTCGGTGGCATGTTCCTGTTGCTGCTGTTCCTGAACTTCGTGCTGACCGAGCGGGAGCGCACCTGGCTGACGTGGCTCGAGCGCCCACTGGCCAAGATCGGCAAGCTCGACCAGCTACCGGTCGTGCTCGCGTCGACCGGCCTCGTGCTCTGCGCGGAGTACCTCGCGTCCGACGACATCAGGGCCACCGTCCTGATCGCCGGGATCCTCGGCATGGTCACCTACATCACCGTCGACGGACTCAGTTCGCTGTTCATGTCCGACGGTCCGGAACACGACGAGCCGGGTCCGACCCGAGCGACCAGGGCGACCGGCAAGGCCGCGTTCTTCCTCTTCCTCTACCTCGAGGTGCTCGACGCGTCCTTCTCCTTCGACGGCGTGATCGGCGCGTTCGCGATCACCTCTGACCCGATCATCATCGCGCTCGGCCTCGGTTTCATCGGCGCGATGTTCGTCCGGTCCATCACGATCTACCTCGTGCGTACAGGCACGCTGGGGGAGTACCGGTATCTCGAGCACGGAGCGCACTGGGCGATCGGCGCGCTCGCCGTCATCCTCCTTCTGGGCGTGGAATTCCATATCGACGAGATCGTCACCGGCCTCGTCGGAGTGGCGTTCATCGGTGCCTCGCTCGCGAGCAGCATCCGGGCGAATCGACGCGACTCACGACGCCCGAAAACCCCGTCTTCGGTGAACGCCTGATGCCCCGATCGGAAGCGTTCGACGGGAATTCATGACCTTCCGGTGAACGTTCTGAGACACATTCGAATCACCCTGGGTCACTTGCTCCCGACTGTCGGTCGACAGGTGTACAAAGGACTCCGTCGGTGACGTGCGTCACGCACGATCCCGGGATTGCGCGACCGGGGCGAGGTGCCCCGGCACTACTTCGCAAACAGCACGCAGTTGGAGGTGGAATGAACGACAGGCAGCAGCAGATGATCCAGTTCGAGAAGTACTGGTACCCGCTGGGCGGTGGGTCGTCGAAGCAGATCATCGAGGAATTCGGGCTGTCTGATCGAGATTTTTTCACCGAGCTCAACCGGATCGTCGACGCCGATCCGCCGGAGGCCCTGAGCGCCGCCGAGCTACGCCGTATGCGTGAGGTCATCCGCCGTCGTCTGTGGATGGCCCGCTAGTCACGCGCCGGGCGCGGTTCTGCCGACGATCCGCGGTGAGGGGATAATCGATCCGTGCCCTTCTCCGACGACGATCTCGAATCGTTTTACCGCGAGATCGAGGCGCGGACGGCTTTCCACGAGCTGATGCACCGGCGCCCCGCGGCGCGAGCGGAGCGTCGGATCGAGACAGCCGAGTGTCCGACACCGGACAAGCTTCCCTTCTCGTCGCCGGCCGATGCGCTCGACGGCATCGACCGCATCAAGCGGCGAGCGCTGGGCACCCTGTCACTCCGCTACTACGAGTGCATGTGCGGTGCCTGGCACATCACCAGCTCGGCGCGGCTGACGTACCGACCCACCCCGCCGGCACCCCGTAGGCGGAAGGGTAAGAAGAAGCGGTGATCCCGCCGAACCCGTTCCCGACCGCGATCGTCGAACTCGCCTGCGCCGACCCCGCACTCGCCGCCCGTACTCACGCGAGCCTTCTCGGTCTCTCCGGTACGCCCGATGCCGATTCGCCGGCAGTGGTTCTCGGGAACACCGAGCTCCGGTTGCGTCAGGCACCCGCCGGGGATGCTGATGCCGAAGCCGATCACCGGGTGTATTTCACGGCCGACGACCTCCCGGCGATGCACCGGCTGCTGGTCCGACGCGGCTTCCCCGTGGTCGAGTCGACGCTCGGGGTGTTCGGCGAGACGGCCCCGCTCGGTGTCGCCGCCCGTGAGGCCGTGGGGGAGTCGACACATGCCGGGGACGTGACGGGGATGGACCACCTCGTTTTCACCTGCGACAACCGCGATCGGGCGGTCGCGCTGTTCGGCGGCGTGTTCGGCCTGGACTTCCGGCTCGACCAGCCGATCGGCGACAACGCCCGGCAGCTGTTCTTCCGCGCCGGCGACCTCATCGTCGAGGTTGTCACCGCCGTGACCTCGACCGAGCCGCCGACCCCCGCTGCGACCTCGCTGTGGGGTGTCGCCTGGCGGTCCACCGACGTCGAGGCGACCCACGCGCGCCTGTCGTCTTCAGGCATGGCTCTCAGTGAGATCCGCAAGGGCCGTAAGCGGAGTACGCGTATCTTTACGATCCGCGAACGAGTTCTCGGTACCCGCACTGTCGTCATCGGACCGGACGCCTGATGACGCTTCGTTCATACCTGGCGAGGGTGGTCGTTCAAACTGCGACCGACATCATTCAACCCACAGTTTCCAACCTGGAGGAGGTGTAGGCCACGCGGGATCCGGCTGCCAGTCGGGGCCCGGAGTCCAGCCCGTGGGGGGAGATGGCCAGGTTGGTGGAGGGTTGAACTTCAAAGCTCTTAACGGGGGAGTGCACTCCGTACGGACCTCTGGTGTACTTCCGGAGTGCGCAAGTAGCCGGGACGGTGCATCGGCGGGAGCGTGATCCTGGCCTGTGCCGAAGGACGAGTAGCCAGGAATGTCGACCGTTGTGAACTCAAACTTTTTCGGAACGGGCAGCTGCTGGAGTTCACGCAGAGACTGAAGTTGCCGCACTGTCGAGGGCTCCTTCGGGGTCGTCGAGGCCAATTGATACGCAGCTATCCGTTGGACCAAAATCGTCGCCAGGGAAGCAGCTTTCTCCCGTTTGTCGAAGATCATCTCGAATACTTTGAGGCCCTCGTGGTCTTCGTAGAACACGCGCAGTATCTCGTAGGTGAGCCAGTTTTGCTTCGTGGTGAACTCGAGCATGCAGACCCATGGAAACCGAATGTGGCCAGCCGTAGCGGTGCGTGGCGGTCCGCCTTCTGTCTGAAGGTCCGGGCACGCGTAGGCCAGACGAGCTTCGGTGACGAAGACGGCGATGTTGTCGTCGGACATCCAGCCGGTGCGCTCTTCGGACGGCTTACCACCGTGGTTGTAGATCTTGTAGTCGGTCACATCGGTGGCGAGAAGTGGGCCGATGACTTCGCCGTCAAGATGGTCGAACCGGATCGCCAGGTTCGTGTCGACTGCGGGCCAAGACCAGTCCTCGGGATCGTTCGGTGCGTGTGTGCCGACGGTTCCGTGCTCTGTCTTCGGTGGATCGGCCACCTCTGGCGGCTCCGTGCAATCAGACGGGGGGACGTCTACCGGAACGTTCAGTCCTGAAGACGGCACATACAGGGGGCGAACTCCTCTCCGGCCCCAGCAACAAAACTGTCGCAAGGGATGTCGCAGTCGGTGAACTGGCCCGGGTCCGCGATCTCGGCGGGCCCGGAGGCGAGAAAATCGGTCAATCCTGTACGACCGGGTTCGTCTTTGGGTTCGCGGTCACTCAGCCGGTATCGGGCGATGTTCTGGGCCAGAGAGAAGGCGATGGCGGACGCGTCTTCGCCCTTGTCGAAGATGAACTCGGCGTAGCGGCCCGGACCGTCCGGATCGGTGTAGTAGATCCGGATCGCTTCGTCAGAGGCCCTACCGGTCTTTCGCTTGAACTGGACGCACCAGGCCCACGGATGGCGTAGCTGTCCGACTAGTGCTGTGCCCCGCGAGCGACTTGCTGCTCTCCGTCTGCTCACTGCATTGGCCACAGCGGCGGTGGTGACGCCGACGATGATCCCCGCAGCGTCCAAACCGCCACCGGACCATCCGCCACCCTTGTCGTACTTCCGACACACGAAAACGAACCGAGACTCGGTTGTGTAGCAGTAGATCTGGGTGTCCTTGAGTTCGCATTCCTTTACGTACTTGTTCTTGCGCGGGTCACGGATCATCTCCGAGACGGCGGTGGCGAGGTGAGGCCCTGCGACTTGCCCATCGATCTCTTCCCACCGCAGCGTCAAGTCGTCGTCCAATGCAGGGTATGACCATGTATCAGGCAGACCAGGTTCTTCGACGACGAACAAGTCGTAGCCCATTTTCTGTGCTCCCTCGGGGTTGCAGTACTCGCTGTTCGAGGCTGCGGTGACGGCCGACCACCACTGCCTCCCCCCGACATTCCTTGTTGATCGCGGACGGTAAAATGCCGCACGATCGGTAATCCGACGTCGTCGTTGTCAGAATCGCGTGATTCGGTAGATCAACGCTCCCTCCCGGTCGTAGACGCTAGCCGAGTCGGCATCGATGAATTCGACGGAGTAAGTCGCCTTGTTGGAGGCCTGTCGGACGATCAATCGGTACCGGCCGGCGGAGTCGGGGGCGGTCGACAGAGCGCAGTACATCGGCCCGCCTATGTCGAAAGGTTCCCCGTTGACGTAGTACGCGTTATCGCAGCGCCCATCGCTACCGAAGGAAATGGTCTGACCATCGGAAGCCGTCCAAGTGCCTGTCAGGGTTCGGGGATCGGTGGGAGTCGTGGGGGTGGCAGCCTGTTCCGTCTCGGTCGGGATCGCATCCGCCGTTTCGATCGGTTCGACTGCTGGAGTGGTGGCCGGTATCCCGGCGTCCTCGGAATCGCCTGATGAGCAGGCCGTCGGAACTACGACGAGGATTGCTGCGATGCCGACCGCGATAATGCCTGGGGTGAGTGGTCTCGGCATGCTCCGGTCCCTCCGTGTGGCGAGAGAAGACGATTGCGAAGTCTACGGGGAACCGCGCGGGCTGACGTCGGATCTTGCCTGGTGATGCAATTTTAATACCCGGACTGCACGAGGCGCCTCGACGTCGCGACCTGCTCGCACCCGATGAGAGGGAAGAATCAAGTTCTGAGGGTTGATCCTCCTCGGTCTCCGACTCGTCGACTGCGAGGGCGGCGAGTCGGTCGGCTCGTACCGGAACACGAGTGTTCCGGACAACACTCCTGTCCGGGTGGGATTCCAGACGCGGCTGGGTTAATCTGACTACGAATGTTGTCGAAAGACACGCTGTCGAAAACGACGTTGGGGGCACCATGACCGCGGTACACGACGAACCGACGACCGCCGCACTCGAGGACACCGATCGGCTGATCAACCACCGTGACGACGAGATCGAGCTGATCCCGCCGGATTCGCTGACCGCGCAGCTCACCGGGCTCTACACGTTCCTGCCGATCAACGGCGCGGCGTTCGTGATGCAGGTGATGCACCCGGTGATCGGTGACGTTGTCGACAAGTTCTCGGTGTTCCGCACGGACCCGGTCGGGCGGGCGATCCGGTCCGCCGACTCGGTGCTGCGCTGGACCTACGGCGGTCAGGAAGCCATCGCCGAGGGGCACCGACTGCGGAAGCTGCACCAGCCGCTGCAGATGCGCAACGCCGAGGGCAAGCACATCAGTGCGCTCAACCCGGAGGCCTACGCGTGGGTCATCGCAACCGCGCTCCCGACGATGACCACGGCTGCGCCGCTCGTCCTCGGTCGTGAGTTCACCCTCGAGGAGCGCAAGGAACTGCTCCGCGACAACCGACGCATCGCGAAGATCGTCCAGGTCCCGATGAAGGGTTACCCGGAGACCCTCGAGGAGTTCGAGGAGTACTTCGACGACTTCGTCGAGAACAAGCTGGTCCGTCACCCGGTGGCGATCGAACTCATCGAGCAGATGCGTGCCGCCCCGCCGGTGCCGAAGACCGTTCCCAAGGCGCTGCGCCCGGCCGTGAAGAAGGTTGCCGCCACCGCATCGGTCCTATTCCAGGACTTCAACTACCTCACGACCGTCGGCGTCATGGATCCGCGCGTGCGTGAGATCCTCGGGCTGACCTGGACCACCGAGGAGCAGCGCCACCTCGAGAAGATCCACCGTCGCCTGCGGTTCGCCTACCGCACCCTGCCCGAGCGTGCGACCTACTTCCCGCTGGCCTACCACGCCCGTCGCCACCACGACGCGATCCAGGCCATGAAGAAGCGTGAGAAGCAGAGCGCCGCTTACCAATACGCCGCCAAGTAGCTCCGCTCACCGGTCGCTCACGATCTCCGTTCCCGCTCACGCGGACATCGTGAGCCGGTACGGAGATGATGAGCGATCCGGCTCACAGATCAAGGACCCCGACGACGTACTCGCCGATCGCCAGGCACGAGGTGATGCCCGGCGACTCGATGCCAAACAGGTTGACCAGCCCGGCGTGCCCGTGTGTGGCCGGCCCGTGGATGGTGAAGTCCGCGGTCGCCTCGCCGGGGCCGCTGGTCTTGGGTCGGATGCCTGCGTACGCGGGAGTCAGTGCGCCCGAGGGCAATCCGGGCCAGTATCGGCGGATCGATCCCTCGAAATCGGCCACGCGTGTCTCGTCGACCGAGTAGTCGAGCTCGCCGTCGAGGTCCCCGTCCACCCACTCCACGTCCGGGCCGAAGCGCGCCGCACCGGCGAGGTCCATGGTGAAGTGCACACCCAGTCCGCCGTCGACCGGCACGGGATAGACCAGGTGCTCGAAAGGCGCTCGTGCACCGGACAATCCGAAGTAGTTGCCCTTCGCCAGGTGGCGCGGCGGGATCGGACCGTCGAACCCGTCCAGGGAGTGGGCAAGGTCCCACGCACCCAGCCCGGCACAGTTCACGAGCATCTTCGCCGACGCCGAGCCGGCCTCCGCAGTGTCGACGGTGACTCCGCCGCTGTCGACGTGCCCGCCGATCACCCTGCTGCGCAACGCCACTGCGCCGCCTGCGGACTCGAGGTCCCGTCGCAGAGCCCGGACCGTGCCGTCGACGTCGACGATCCCGGTCGACGGCGACAGCAGCGCGGCCACACCGTGCACATCTGGTTCCAGTTCGTGCAGTTCGGCACCGTCGATCCGTCGCAGATCGGCGACACCGTTCGTCAGTCCGTGCCGGAGCAGTACGTCGAGCCGGTCGGTCTGGGCGTCGTCGGTGGCCACGATCAGCTTGCCCGGGCGACGCCAGGAGACGCCGTGCTCGTCGCAGTACCGGGTGAGGAGTTCACGACCCCGCACGCACAACCGCGCCTTCAGACTGCCCTCGGGATAGTAGATCCCTGCGTGGATGACCTCCGAACTCCGCGAGGTCGTCTGCGTACCGACCGAGTCGGCCGCCTCGACGACGATCACCTCGCGCCCGGTCGAAGCCAGCGCATGAGCCACGGCCAGACCCACGATGCCGCCGCCCACCACCAGGCAATCGGTCCGTTCCACCGGGTTCTCCCTTTTCCTCGCCCATCCGATCATCCCGGTACAGATCGAGGTCTCGGGCACACTGGGCTGATGCGGCACTCTGATGTTCTCGCGATCGTGCAGGCCGGTGGGCGTGGTTCCCGGATGGAGGTGTTGACCGATCGACGGGCCAAACCGGCCCTGCCGTTCGCGGGGAACTATCAACTCATCGACTTCCCGCTGTCGAACCTGCACCACAGTCACGTCGACGACGTCTGGCTGTGCGTCCAGTACGAGGCGGAGACGCTGACCCAACTGGTCGCCGGCGGGCGCCCCTGGGACCTCGACCGCACGAGCGGCGGACTGCGGATCGTCATTCCCGAGCAGACCGACGCCCCGGAGACCGAGGACGGCTTCGCCACCGGCAACGCCGACCTTCTCTACCGGATCCGCGACCGCATTGCCGAACACGGACCGGCCGAGGTGATCGTCATGAGCGCCGACCACGTCTACGATTTCGACTTCCGCGACGCCCTCGACACCCACCGCAGCCGCGGCGCCGAATGCACCATCGTCACCACGACCTGTTCGCTGGAGGAGGCGTCCCAGCACGCCACGGTCACCTCCCGCCGCGACGGCACCGTCCGCGAGTTCCGCTACAAGCCCGACCGTGCGACGACCCGCACGATCGCCACCGAGATCTTCATCTACGACCCGCAGGTGCTCATCGAAGGACTCGAAGGCCTGGTGCGCGAGACGACGGTGGGTTCGGCCGAGGACGACACCGGGCTCGGCGACTTCGGCGAACACCTCGTGCCGTGGTTCGTCGACCGCGGAAAGACGGTTGCGCACGCGATGTCGGGGTACTGGATCGACGCCGGCCGGCCGGAGACCTACCTGCAGGCACATCGGGATCTGATCGACGGCAGGATCGACGTCTTCCGCGCCGAGCGACCGGTCCTGACGAACCAGCCGCAGCGCGCCGCGGCCCGGATAGAAACCGGGGCGGTCGTCGAGGACAGCCTCGTCAGCAGCGGCGCCCACGTGTGCGGAACCGTGCGACGCAGCGTCCTCGGACCGGGCGTGGTGGTGGAGAAGGGGGCCACCGTCGTCGACTCGGTTGTCTTCGCGGACTCCGTGATCGGCACCGGGGCGTCCGTGTCGTGGTCGATCCTCGACGAACGGGTCCGGGTGGGGCCGCGGGCGACGATCGGTGGCCATCCCCGAACCCGGCCGGTGCCGACCGAGAAGATCACGCTCGTGGGGATGGACACTCAGATCCTCCGGGGAGCGAAGGTCGCTCTCGGCGACCGCGTCGAATGTCACCGCCGGATCCGCTGACTGATAGCGTCGCGCGGGTGATCGAGACCGCGCGTACCTGGCGAGACCACGACCCGGATCCGGCGACCCGCGCCGAACTCGCCGGCCTCATCGAGGCAGCCGAATCCGGAGACGCCGCGGCCGCCGCCGATCTCGACTCCCGATTCCGCGGCCCGCTGACCTTCGGTACCGCAGGGCTGCGAGGCGAGGTCGGGGCGGGGGAGACCCGCATGAACGTCGCGGTGGTCACCCGCGCCACGTACGGCCTCGGCCGCCACCTCATCGAGACCGTCGGGCCCGATGCGCGCGCCGTCATCGGTTGCGATGCCCGGTACGGTTCCGATGCTTTCCTTGACGCCGCCGCCGAAGTCCTTGCCGCACAGGGCGTCACCGTGATGACGCTCCCTCGTCGGCTACCGACGCCGGTGACCGCGTACGCCACCCGCGCGCTCGACTGCGATGCCGGGGTGATGATCACCGCGTCGCACAATCCGCCTGCCGACAATGGCTACAAGGTGTACCTCGGTGGCCGCGCCACCGACTCTGCCGGTCGTGGCGTCCAGATCGTCCCGCCCGCCGACGAGCAGATCGCCGCCTTCATCGACTCCGCGCCGCCGGCTGACGAGATCACCCGCGACGCCGCCTCGGTCGTCGCCCTCGACGGTACGACTCTCGAGGCGTACATCGCCCGGGCCGCCGCACTCCGGCCCGGCACCGGCCCCAGCCCGGTGCGCGTCGTCCTGACCCCGATGCACGGCGTCGGCGGTTCGACGGCACTCGCCGTGTTGAGCGCTGCAGGCGTCACCGACGTCCACGTCGTCGGCGACCAGTTCTCTCCCGACCCCGATTTCCCGACCGTCCCCTTCCCGAACCCGGAAGAACCCGGAGCCCTCGACCGTGCTCTCGATCTCGCCCGCCACGTCGACGCACATGTGGTGATCGCCCTGGACCCAGACGCCGACCGCTGCTCGGTCGCCACCCCCACCGACGACGACTGGCGCCAGCTCACCGGCGACGAGATCGGTTGGCTGCTGGGCGAACAGGCCGCCCGCGACGCCGGTCGCAACGGGAACACGCTCGCCTGCTCGATCGTGTCGAGCCGGCTGCTGGGGAAGATCGCCGGCCATCACGGACTTCGGTTCGCGGCGACCCTCACCGGCTTCAAATGGATCGCCCGGACACCGGATCTGCGATTCGGCTACGAGGAGGCCATCGGGTACTGCACCGACCCGGAGGCCGTGCGCGACAAGGACGGGATCTCTGCAATGGTCCGGGTCATCGGTCTCGTCGAAGAACTCGCCGCCGACGGCCGCACACTCGTCGACCTCCTCGATGACCTCGCCCGACGCCACGGCCTCCACGCGACTGCCCCGCTGACGATTCGCGTCGACGACGTCGCCGAGATCGGACAGATGATGGACCGGTTACGCACCACGACGATCGACGCACTCGCCGGCTCCCAGGTCGTCGAGGTCCTCGACCTCGCCACGGGTTCCGGCGACCTTCCGCCCACCGATGCACTCGTCCTCCGCACGGCCACCGACGACCGGGTCATCGTGCGGCCGTCGGGGACCGAACCGAAGCTGAAGTGCTACCTCGAGGTCGTCCTCGATTGTGCGGACACCGAGGTCCCGCACCTCCGCGCCGCCGAACGGCTCCAGGAGCTCAGCGCCGACATCGCCGCAGTTCTGCGCGGCTGAGTGGGCCCCGCGCGCCGGTTGACGATCTACGATCGACGGGTGCCCCGATCCGATTCCGACCAGCGGTTGCGTGACCTGACCCTGCTCCGCCAGGTCCGTGACCGGATCGACCGTGAGTACGCGCAGCCGCTCGACGTCGAGGCGCTGGCGCGGGGCGTCAACATGTCGGCCGGGCATCTGAGCCGCAAGTTCCGTCAGACCTATGGTGAGTCGCCGTACTCCTACCTGATGACCCGCCGCATCGAGCGGGCGATGACGCTGCTGCGCCGGGGCGATCTCAGCGTCACCGAGGTCTGTTTCGAGGTCGGCTGTTCGTCCCTCGGGACGTTCAGCACGCGGTTCACCGAGCTCGTCGGGGTACCGCCGAAGGTGTATCGCGAGCAGTCCGCCGATGCCACCGACGGAATCCCTGCATGCATGGCCAAGAACATCACCAGACCGATCAGGAATCGAGAAGCGCAGCGGGGGTGAGGATGCCTAGCCTGACATCCATGAACATCAGCATCCAGTACGCATTCCTCCCACACACCGATGGCGAAGCAGCTCTCGGCTTCTACCGCGACATCCTCGGCTTCGAGGTCCGCAAGGACGTCGGATACGAGGGCATGCGTTGGCTGACGGTCGGCCCGCCGAATCAGCCGGGCACGTCGATCGTGCTGTACCCGCCGGCCGCCGAACCGGGCATCACGGACGCCGAAAGGCAGACCATCCTCGAGTTGATCGCCAAGGGCAGCTACGGCGCGCTCACCCTCGCCACCGAGGACCTCGACGGACTGTTCGAGAAGCTGCAGGCCAGTGGCGTCGACATCGTGCAGGAGCCGATGGACCAGCCTACGGCGTCCGCGACGCCGCGGTGCGGGACCCTTCCGGCAACCTGATCCGTATCGACCAGGCGGCCTGAAAGGTGTGCGGCGCCGGTCGATTGCCGCCACGTGAAGCGCTCGCCGGGGGAGTTGCCGAATCACCGATGACTCTCCTGGTTGGATCGAGTCAGACCAGTACGACAACGGAAATCCTGCCCGATCACGACGATGGCTGCGCACCGAGACGCGCCGCCGCGATGGAGACACGATGAGCCCTGCCTCGCGCACGAAGTCGACGCCCCGATCCGCCCCGGTCGACGAGTACGACACCCATCCCGCCGACACTCACGACCGCATCCGGGTGCACGGGGCCCGCGAGAACAACCTCAAGAACGTCGACGTCGAGCTGCTCAAACGGCGGCTGACCGTGTTCACGGGTGTGTCGGGGTCCGGCAAGAGCTCTCTGGTCTTCAGCACGATCGCCGCCGAATCGCAGCGTCTGATCAATGAGACGTACAGCGCCTTCGTGCAGGGCTTCATGCCGTCGATGGCCCGGCCCGATGTCGACGTCCTCGAAGGACTCACCACGGCGATCATCGTCGACCAGGAACGCATGGGCGCGAACGTGCGGTCGACGGTCGGCACCGCTACCGACGCGAACGCGATGCTGCGAATCCTGTTCAGCCGCTTGGGGAAACCTCACATCGGTTCGCCGCAGGCGTTCTCGTTCAACGTCGCGTCGATCAGCGGCGCGGGTGCGGTCACCATTGAGAAGGGCGGCCAGAAGGTCAAGGAGCGCCGCAGCTTCTCGGTCACCGGCGGCATGTGTCCGCGCTGTGAGGGCCGCGGCGATGTCTCCGACTTCGATCTGACCGCGCTCTACGACTCGTCGAAGTCACTCAACGAGGGCGCCCTGACGATCCCCGGTTACACGATGGACGGCTGGTACGGGCGGATCTACCGGGGCTGCGGCTACTTCGACCCCGACAAGCCGATCGCCAAGTACACCAAGAAGCAGCTCAACGACCTGCTCTACAAGGAACCGACGCGAATCAAGGTCGACGGCATCAACGTCACCTTCGAGGGTCTGATCCCCAAGATCCAGAAGTCGATGCTGAGCAAGGACCGCGAGGCGATGCAGCCGCACATCCGCGCCTTCGTCGACCGCGCCATCACCTTCCAGACCTGCCCGGACTGTGAGGGCACCCGACTCACCGCCGAGGCCCGGTCGTCGAAGATCAATGGCATCTCCATCGCCGACGCCTGCTCGATGCAGATCAGCGATCTGGCGCAATGGGTCGCCGAACTCGACGAACCGTCGGCGGCGCCCCTGATCAAGTCGCTCCGCGAACATCTCGACGCATTCGTGGACATCGGCCTGGGCTATCTGTCCCTCGACCGCCCGGCGGGAACGCTGTCGGGCGGTGAAGCCCAGCGCACCAAGCTGATCCGTCACCTCGGATCGTCGCTCACCGACGTCACCTACGTCTTCGACGAGCCGTCGATCGGATTGCACCCTCATGACATCCAGCGCATGAACGACCTCCTCCGCGCGCTGCGGGACAAGGGCAACACGGTGCTGGTCGTCGAACACAAGCCCGAGGTCATCGCCATCGCCGATCGCGTCGTCGACCTCGGTCCGCGGGCCGGCACCGACGGCGGCGAGATCGTCTTCGAGGGCACGGTGGAGCAACTGCGCTCCGCCGACACCCTCACCGGGCGTCACCTGGACGACCGTGCATCGGTCAAACCCAACGTCCGCACACCCAGCGGTGCTTTCGAGGTCCGCGGCGCGAACATGCACAACCTGCAGAACGTCGACGTCGACATCCCGCTCGGTGTCCTGGTCGTGCTGACCGGCGTCGCGGGGTCGGGCAAGAGTTCGCTGATCACCTCGTCGGTCGCCGGCGCCGACGGCGTGGTCTCGATCGATCAGACGGCGATCAAGGGTTCGCGACGCTCCAACCCGGCCACCTACACCGGACTGCTCGAACCGATCCGCAAGGCGTTCGCCAAGGCCAACGGCGTCAAACCGGCTCTGTTCAGCGCCAATTCGGAGGGCGCCTGCCCGAACTGCAACGGCGCGGGTGTCGTGTACTCCGACCTCGCCATGATGGCCGGCGTCGCGGCCCCGTGTGAGGTGTGCGAGGGCAGGCGTTTCCAGGCCGAGGTCCTCGAATACACCCTCGGCGGCCGCAACATCAGTGAGGTCCTCGAGATGTCGGTGGCGCAGGCCGAGGAATTCTTCGCCGATGGTGACGCCAAACTGATTGCAGCGCACAAGATCCTGCGTCGCATGGTCGACGTCGGCCTTGGCTACATCAAGGTCGGTCAGCCGCTGACGACCCTGTCCGGCGGCGAACGCCAGCGTCTGAAGCTGGCGACGCACATGGGGGAGAAGGGGGACGTCTACATCCTCGACGAGCCGACAACCGGTTTGCACCTCGCCGACGTCGAACAGCTCCTCGGGCTGCTCGACCGGCTCGTCGACTCGGGTAAGTCGGTGATCGTCATCGAGCATCACCAGGCGGTGATGGCGCACGCGGACTGGATCATCGATCTGGGCCCCGGTGCCGGCCACGACGGCGGTCAGATCGTTTTCGAGGGGACTCCGGCGGACATCGTCGCCGATCGATCCACCCTGACCGGACAGCATCTGGCCGAGTACGTCGGAGCCTGATTGCCCGGCGTTCCGTCCTGCCCAGCGCCACTGCCGGGCAGGACGGAGCCCGTGGGCTCGCAGTGTTCACACTGTGTACTTGTCAAAGATCGAATGCGGTCCCGGCTCTGTGCTCGTATGCCGGGTGCGAGAAGGTGCTACGCGAAAGCTGGCGTCATGCGGCGTCGTCGAGGCGCATGGTGCGGCGGTTGTAGGCGGGGCAGGGCCGACGCTGCGGGTCGATCTCGACGGGCGGGACGAGCCACGGGTGTCGATCGAATCCCATGACGACGTCCCATCCGTGGTGATGAACCTGGGTATGGCAGCGCTGACACAGCAGGCAGCCATTGTCGAGATCGGTGTTTCCGCCGTCGCTCCAGTGCTCGACGTGGTGCACCTGCGTATGAGACGGCGGTGCACCGCATTTGATGCAGAACTCATCGCGGATGATGATCGCTCGTCGCAGGTGGGCCGGGAACAGGCGCTGCTCACGGCCCATCTGCAGCGGCACGGTCTCGGCGTCGATGACGATCTCGGAAACCGAGCCGTCGCAGGACAACTGTCGCGCGGTCGCGTGCGTGACCGAACCCGTCCACGGCAGCGCGGCGGGATCTTCACCGTCCGCCGGGATCGTCAGCACGATCTGGGTATGTGGCGACCCCGCGCTGTCGACGGATGCGCCGAGAGCTGCCTGGTCCAGTAGTAGTTCGAAAGCGTCGGCCCGGCGTTGTTCGGCCGATCGTCGATCGTCCGCGCCGTCCGGCTCTGGGCGAGGTGCCGCACGCTCGTCGATCATCGCTGCGAACTTCTCACCGATCACCTGCGTGACATTGGCGCGGATGTCGATCCGAGCGTCATCCGTCACGCTGTGATTGAGCGTGTTCAATGAGCGATCGTCGGATGCGGGAACGCCCGTGTCCACTGACTCGGCGACGTCGTTGCCGATCCGCCGGGCGAAGGTCTGGACCTCGGCGGGCGTCGCTCCCGACAGGGCTTGGCTGACGAGCTGGGACTCGAATTCGGCCCGATCACCGTCGGAGAGGCCGTCAGGCGAGCGTTTCTCGATGAGTGCGACCCCGCTGACGACGGCATCGACGACCTCGACCGACAGTCGCCCATCCGCAGCGTGTCCGACCACCTTGCCGAGGCCGTACAGGCCAGCGAGGATGCGCATGAGCCGGGAAGCTGCGGATGGTGGGAATCCCATCTCGATCAGCAGTCGCTTGGTGGTGGAACCGGATCTTTCCGCCAACTGACTCTGGCCGAGTTGCGCTGTGTGACAGACGATCTTGTGGTCGACGACGTTGCGCATCTGTCGCAATGAATCGATTTCTTCGAATGTTGCTCTCCCAGAGGGGTCGTCAACCGGAGGGGTGATCGCGATGAGCTGGTCGAGGAGGGAGTCGAGCTTTGCCATGACCCCAATGTACTCGAACATACGTTCGGGTACCAGGTTTCTCCACAGCCGTTCGGAACGTCAGAAACGCGGAGTTGCAATATCTTTCACATTCGTTAACTGCATCGTCGTCTCTGGTGATCAACAGTCACAGGCGTTACGCAATGCGGACGAAGAGGGGTGGGTTTGTCTTTCTTCTTGGCTCATTCTCTTCTGGCTGCTCGGTGACGAGGTGGACTCGCGGAACTATCCGGTCGACCGAGGCGACCGCCCGGCGTTCATCTCACACGCACCCAAGGCGGTTGTGAGATCACCGTTACGCAGCCCTTGCGGCGCGACATTCTGGACGCAACGCCGTGGCCGGAGAGTCTTCGCATGGACAAACAACTATTGGAAGAAAGCCTGACCCTCGTCGATCTACCCGATTCCGGTCTCACCGTCCGGTTCTACGAGATCCTCTTCGAGCGCTATCCCGGTGTGAAACCGATGTTCCAGCGGGACACCCGCGTCCAGGCTGAGATGCTGCGCACCGCCGTCGTCTCGGTCCTCGACCATCTCGAGGACGCGGCGTGGCTGACGACCAACCTGCACGCCCTCGGCAAGCGGCATGCGAGCCTCGGCGTCACCAGGCCGATGTACAGCGCGGTCGCCGAATGCATGATCGCCGCCATGGGTGAAATCGGCGGTGAGTCGTGGACGCCGGCGATGACCTCGGCGTGGGAGGAAGCGTTGGGCGCGGTCGCCACGATCATGCTCGACGGCTATCCCGACGAAGCCACGTCGGAGACCGCTGAAGAATCCGGCGCTGCCTGAGCCCTGCACACACGACCACCTCAGCGGGGTCACCGCCGCCCCCGCTGACTCTCAGCTCCACCGCGATACGATCCCGCTCGGAAGAGAGGGCTCGTGACAGTTGTGGACATTCCCCGGTCGGTTATCGATCGCTATCTCCGTTCGGCGTGGGCGCGAAGGCTGACGCTCGTCGTCTTCCTCGTCAGTGCGGCGATCGCGATCTTCGTACTCCCGAACCATCCGCCGGTGCCCTATCGCATCGATTTCGACGTCTATCGCATGGGCGGCCGCGTCTTCCTCGACGGCGGTGACCTCTACGGCACCCTTCCGACGCTCGGCGGCGGCTCCTATCTGCCGTTCACCTATCCACCCCTGGCGGCGGCCTTGTTCTCCGTGTTCACCGTCGTCCCGTTGGGACTGGGTCAAGCGCTGTTCACCGCTGCGACCATCGCCTGCCTGCTGGTGGTCTGCCGGATCGTGGTGGCCCACCTGACCGGCCGCTCGTCGTCGGATCTCTGGTGGCTGGCGACCGCCGCGACCACCATCGGCCTGTGGCTCGAACCGGTCCGCGACACTCTGAACTTCGGGCAGATCAACATCGTCTTGATGACCCTCGTCATCGTCGACGCCCTGCTCGGGCGAGGGCGTTGGTGGCGCGGCCTGCTGGTCGGTCTGGCCATCTCGATCAAGCTCACCCCGGCGGTCTTCCTGCTGCTGTTCTTCCTCCGACGCGACTGGCGAGCACTCGTCGTCGGCGCGGTGTCGGCCGTCGCCTATGCCGGCATCGGGTATCTGCTGGCGGCCGACGACTCCGTCACCTACTGGACATCCACCCTGTTCGACACCGAGCGCATCGGTAGCCCGCAATTCGCCAACAACCAGTCGGTGAAGGGCGAGGTGGCCCGACTCGGCTTCGAGTCGGAGCGCATCTGGTTCGGCGCGGCTCTCGTCGTCGGACTGCTCATCGCGTGGTCGGCGTGGCGCCTGCTGTCCGCGTCGGAGGCCTCTGCGAATGGGCGCGACGAGACGCTCGAGGTCGCGGCCGTGATGACCGTCGCCTTCGCCTGGCTGTTCTGCTCACCGGTCGCCTGGGACCACAGCTGGGTCTGGATCGTGCCGCTGCTCCTGGTGCTGATCGCACTGGCCGCACGCCTGGAGGCGTCGAGAATCTGGTGGTGGATGGTCGGCACCGGGCTGATCATCTTCGCCTACGCCCCGCATCAGCACGTCCCGCAGCGCTACGACGCCGAGCTGTCGTGGGCCTGGTGGCAGCACGTCATCGGGTCGTCGTACCTGGTCTGGGGACTGGTCGTGATCGTCTCCTGCGGCGTGCTCGCACCACGCCTGGCCTCGAACTCTGTCAGTGAAATCGTGAATAGCCGAGGGAACTGAGCGGCTGACACAGACTCGCCTCTTGAAACAACTGTCAAAATCCGTTCCAATGGTGCATAGTGACCTAAGGCACAACGGATCAACGGGGAGTGGCAAGGACATGGCTAGTCGGAAGAAGCAGATGCAGACCGCGCTCGGCAAGCTGAGCAGCATGTACCCGAGCAAAGAGCGCCCGCTGGCCGAGCCACCTGCGGGTTCAGGCCTCAAGCCGGTCATGGGTGATCCCGGTATCCCGTACCTGGGCAACACCCTTCAGGCCCTCGCGGACCCGCTGCAGTCGGCGATGGACCGCTTCGAGCGGTACGGCCAGGTGTCCTGGTCGGGTGCCCTCGGCATGAACATGGTGACCCTCGTCGGCCCCGACGCCATCGAGGCCGTGTGGATGAACCGCAACAAGGCGTTCTCCAGCGAGCTCGGCTGGGAGCCGATGATCGGTCCGTTCTTCCGCCGTGGCGTCATGCTCATGGACTTCGACGAGCACATGCAGCACCGCCGCATCATGCAGCAGGCCTTCAGTCGCCCGCGCCTGAACGGCTACCTGGACATCATGACCCCGCACATCGAGAAGACCCTCGCCAACTGGCAGGTGGGCAAGGGCTTCCACATGTACTCCAACACCAAGGACCTGACGCTTTCCCTTGCCACCGAGGTCTTCATGGGTGCGCACGTGAGCGAAGCCGAGGCACATCGCCTCGAGAAGGCCTTCGAGGCCGCGGTCCGTGGCGGTCAGGCCATGGTCCGCAAGGACGTCGGCAACTGGACCTGGGCGCAGGGACTCCGCGGCCGCGAGGTCCTGCAGGAGTACTTCCGCTCCGAGATCCCGCTGCGCCGCGGCAGCGACGCCGACGACCTGTTCACCGTCCTCTGCAACAGCGAGAGCGACGAGGGTGAGACCTTCACCGACGAGGACATCGTCAACCACATGATCTTCGTGATGATGGCCGCGCACGACACGTCCACCATCGCGCTGTCGATGCTGACCTACTTCCTGGGTCGCCATCCGGAGTGGCAGCAGCGTCTGCGCGAGGAGTCGCTGGCGCTCAACAAGCCGACGATCGACTACGACGACGTCGACAAGCTCCCCAGCATGGAACTCGCCTTCAAGGAGACCCTGCGCCTCAACGCCCCCGTCGGCATGCTGTTCCGGATGGCGATCGAGGACACCGAGATCTGCGGCCACTACATCCCCAAGGGCACCCTGCTGGCCATCCACCCGTGGGCGACCATGCTGCGCAAGGAATGGTGGCCGAACCCCACCCATTTCGACCCCGAGCGCTTCTCGGCCGAGCGTCGCGAGGACAAGGTCCACCGCTTCGCCTGGGCCCCGTTCGGCGGCGGCGCACACAAGTGCATCGGCCTGTACTTCGGTGGCATGGAGGTGAAGTCGATCCTGCACCAGATGCTGCAGCGCTTCGAGTGGACCGTCCCGGCCGGCTACAAGCCCGAACTCACCTACGGCACCGGACCCACCCCGGCCGACGGTCTGCCGATCGACATCCGGCACCGCGCGCTGTAACGAGCGAGTTCTTCCGTCCAGCACGAGGCTCCGCAAGCCGGTCGACTTCAACCCGACCTGCAGACTTCGATCGACGTCTGCCGGTCGAGTTGAGGTTCGGCAGTCGGAAACGAGGAGCGGTCGACGCCACCACTCGCTCCCTGAGGTGCGAGGAGCGGTCGACGCCACCACTCGCTCCCTGAGGTGCGAGGAGCGATAGCGACGAGCCACGAAGGCTGGTGACCAAACGGCCACCAGCCCTTCGTATTTCGTTCTAGATCCCTATGACGCCGCGAGAATTCCGATCTCGAAGATGAGCGTGTCGCCGGGCTCGATCCCGGCGCTCGGCTGTCCCTGGGCGTAACCGTCGGCCGACGTCATCGCGACGCCTACCTTGGAACCGACCTTCTGCCCGGCGATCGCCTTGCTGAAGCCGGGGATCACGCCGTTCAGCGGGAAGTCGACGGGAGTGCCGCTCTGGTAGGCGCTGTCGAACTCCTCGCCGTTGCGTCCGTTGACGCCGACGTAGCAGACGGTGACCGATGCGGTCTCGGCGACGACGGGCCCGTCGCCCTCGACGAGGGTTTCGACCACGGTCTGATCGACGCTGAACGGCGACTGGACGGTGATCTTCGGCGCCTCGTTCTCGGTGGCGGCGACCATCTCCATCTCGCCGGTGGCGCCCTTCAAGGTCCACTGCGGCTCGGCGCCGTCCTTGGCCGACGCGGTGGGGCAGCTGGTCGGAGCCGAACCGGTGTCGGTGCTGCCGGCTGCGGCGGTACCGGTGGCTTCGGTTGTGCCGGAATCGGAATCGGAGTCGGAGCTACAGCCGGCCACCGCGAGGACGAGGGCCGCGCCGAGCGCGAGCGTCGCATTCTTCATGTTCACCCTGGTCACGCTACCCGAGCGGCCGGTGATCACCGACCATCATGCTCGGCGACGAGCCGGGCCGCACGAGCGAGGTCGGCGCGGATCGCCCGCGCCGCCGGCCACCGGTTCACCGCCAGCAGGGGCACGCCGATGGCAGGCACCGTCAACGTCGCCACGGCGTGGACATCCGTGCCGCCGTCGGATCGTTCCTCGAAGCCCAACGTCAGTACTGCGTCGACCGATCGCCATCCACCGACTTCCCGCCACAACCGATGCGGCTCGCAGTCGGTGACCTCCATCCGCGGACCGACCCCGGGCACGATGGTGACGTCGGTCCAGCTCGTGCCGACGTCACCCGCCCGGTCGCCGACCACCTGCAGGTCGTCGATACGGCGCAGACTCGACTGCCACGCAGGCCGATTGCTCGGGTCGGTGAGGTAGTCGAACGTATCCGCGACGGGTGTCGGGAACGCCACGACGTCGTCGATGATCGTGAACCGGGCGGGCGACAGCATCAGCTGATGAGCCCGGCGAGCTGGTCGATCTCCTCTATGGTGCGCGGTGAGACCAGCATCGTGGTGACACCGCAGGACTCCCACACCTTGATCTGCTCGCGCACGTGATCGAGGTCGCCGACGATCGCCGAGTCCTCGACGACCGCATCGGGGATGATCTGCGCCGCTTCCTCTTTGCGATTCGAGCGGAACAGCCTGGTCACCTCGTCGACGACGTCGGAGTACCCCATGCGGCGGTACACCTCGGCGTGGAAGTTGGTGTCCTCACTGCCCATCCCGCCCATGTACAGCGCGAGGAACGGCTTGATGGCGGCGTAGGTCGTGGCCTTGTCGTCGGTGATGACGATCTGGGCCGTGGCGATGACCTCGAAGTCCTCGCGACTCCGCCGGGCTCCCGGCTTGGCGAAACCTTCGTCGAGCCACGCGTTGTACGTGTCGGCCATGCGCGGCGTGTAGAACAGCGGCAACCAGCCGTCGGCGATCTCGGCCGCGAGCGCGACGTTCTTGGGCCCCTCGGCGCCGAGCATGACCGGGATGTCCGGTCGCAGCGGATGGGTGATCGGCTTGAGCGGCTTGCCCAGTCCCGATGCGCCGTCGCCGTTGTACGGCAGGGGATAGTGCGGTCCGGCGCTGGTGACCGGCGCCTCCCGCGCCCATACCTGACGCATGATGTCGACGTACTCGCGTGTGCGCCCGAGCGGCTTGGCGAACTTCTGCCCGTACCAACCCTCGACGACCTGCGGACCGGACACACCGAGGCCGACGATGTGGCGTCCGCCGGACAGGTGGTCGAGCGTCAACGCGGCCATGGCGCAGGCGGTTGGCGTGCGCGCCGACAGTTGCAGGACCGAGGTGCCCAGCCGCACGCGGTTCGTCGACGACCCGAGCCACGCCAGGGGGGTGTAGGCGTCCGAACCCCACGCCTCGGCGGTGAAGATCGAGTCGAAACCGGCCTTCTCCGCGACGTCCACGAGGTCGGCGTGACCGGCCGGCGGCTGCGCGGCCCAATACCCCAGTTGCAGTCCGAGTTTCATTCGTTCGCCCCGTTCGCGGTCTCGGCTGCGGCTTCGGCTGCGATCTGGTCGAACTGCGCCCCCATCGCTTCGGCGAGGGCCTGCGCACCCGAGAGCGGCCGGACCATCACCATGAAGTCGTCGATCTTGCCGTCGTCGTTGATGTGGATGAAGTCGCAGCCGGTGACCGCCTTGCCGTTGACGGTCGCCTCGAACACCAGCGCCGAATCCCGACCCCCGGCGTCGTTGATCTCCCTGACGTAGCGGAAGTCCTCGAAGACGCGCAGCACGCCCCGCAGAATGGCCGAGGTGATCGCCTTACCCGGGTACGGCTTGAATGCGACCGGGCTGGTGAAGACGACGTCGTCGGCGAGCAGGTCCTGCATCGCCTGCGCGTCACGTGCCTCGACGGCCTCTCGGAACTGCCTCATGCATGTCCTCCTCGTCCACGGCAGGGGTGCCGCTGTGCGAACTTCTCTGCTCGACGCTAACCGATCTCCGACGCCGCGCGGGAGCCATCAACACGACGAGCGCCACCGCCAGCACGCCGATGCCCATCCAGCCGACCGCGGTGATCGATTCGGACAGCACGACGACCGCCAGAACGGTCGCGACGGCCGGTTCGATGAGAGTGATGGTGGTGGCGGTCGAACTGTCGATCCGTCGTAGCCCGCGGCTGAACAAGACGTATCCGAGGAACTGTGGCACGATGACCAGGTAGGCGAGGACGACAAGGCTTTCCGGATGCTCGATCACCGACGGCACGCACACCGCCACCACCGGTAACAGCAGAACTCCGCCCAGTCCCATGACGCCACCGGCCGACGCCCCGCGGGCCAGTCCCTCGTTCATCAGGCGACGCATCGCCCACGAGAAGCCCGCATATGTCGCACCCGCGCCGAGCCCGAGTACGACACCCCAGGCCGACGCGGTGCTGCCCGAGACGCTGTCGCCGTGCGAGGACTCGCTGCGCGACAACGCCAGTGCGACACTGCCGGCGATACCCAGCGCACACGCGACGCTCCACCGCGTCGTCAACGCCCGCCCCTCGGCGACCCGTTCGATGACCGCCGAGAACAACGGCGCCGACGCCAGTGACACCACGGTTCCCAGTGCAACGCCGCCGACGCGCATCGACCCGTAGAAGCACAGTGGGTAGATCGCCACGCAGACGCCGCCCGCCAGCACTGTCGGCCATCGCTGCATCAACGACGGCCAGGCAGCACGCACCGCACGCGCGTTGATCGCACCCTGCAGCAACCCGCCGCCCGACATCGCGATGGCACCGATCGTGACCGCGCTGAGCGCCGGCGCCAACGCGGCGACCGTGCCCGACGTCCCCCACAGGAACGCGGTGAGCGTCACGGCGAGGATCCCGGCGCGCTCCGCGGCGCGCGGATGGGTCATGTGCGCGTGGGCATCGGATGGCGGGCATAGAACTCGAGATGACGACGGGCCGCGTCCGCCCACGTCAGTGACGCCGCCAGCGATCGCCCGGCGTCGACGCGCTCCGGGTCGGGTGTCAGCGCGTCCGCCAGGGCGTCGGCGAGTTCGGGCACCGTCGACGCGTAGGCGACCCTGTCGCCGAACACCTCCCGGAGGATGGGCAGCTCGCGGGTCACGACCGGCCGTCCGGCGGACAGCGCCTCCATCGCGGCCAGCCCGAAGCCTTCCTTGACCGACGGGAAAGCGAACACCCGGCCGGCGGCGACCAGCGACGGCAGCTCGTCGTCGGGTACGTTACCGAGGACGATCGGTTCGACGTCGAGTTCGGCTCGGCGACGGTCGAATTCGGCGCGATAGTCCCGATAGTCGAACAGCGTTTCCCCGCCCGCGAAGACGAGCGACAACTCCGGATGACGCTCCCGCAGCAAGCCATATGCGTTCAGCAGGTCGATGCTGCCCTTACGGGGTTCGATCCCGCCGACGGCCAGCACGTACTCGCCGAGCTTCGAGGTCCATCGGCCGCGTGCCTCCACCGCCGCCGAGGCGTCCGACGCCGCGTCGGCAAAACGTTGATAGGCAACACCATTGGGTATGACTTCCGGCGCCAGCCCCCACCCGTGCCGCACCTCGTCGGCGACCGCCCGTGAGACACAGATCCGCGCATACGGATTCACGACGGCCTTCTCGTGGCATTCGACGAGGATCGGCGTCGTGAACTGGTCGAGGTGATGGATCGTCCGGATACAGGTGCCAACGGCGTTGGCGCTGATGCAGTCCTGGGCGTGCACGATGTCGTAGGCACTCGCGTCGAAGGCGCCGCGCAGGGTGTCGATGGATCGCACGATGCGGTCGGTGATCGTCTCGTTCTCCCGATCGGCGAACGGCACCAGCCGCAACTTCACCGCCGGATCCACCGCGCGGAAGAAACCCTCGTCACCGCCGCGCGCCAGCGACCAGACCGACACGTCGACGCCGAGTCGCGCCATCGCCTCGGCCAGGTTCAACGTGTGGACCACGCCGCCACGCGGTTTCGTCGAATAGGTCAGCAGGGCGACTCGCGGGGAGGGGGAATCCACACCGGTCATGATAGGTCCGCGCCAGTCCCGGACTGGTGGCTCGCACTGCGGTAGGAGTCCGGGCGCAACTCGGCGAGGTGATTGAGCACGCGGCGGGCGCGGTCGATCTCCGCGTCGACGTCGACCGTGACGCTGGCCAGCCCACCCTTCGACCTTGTGGTGGCGAGGATGTCGCCGCCGGGTCCGACGATCTTGGCCTGCCCGAGGAACCGCAGCGAGCCCATCACGCCGGTCTGGTTCGACGACACGACGAACACCTGGTTCTCGGCGGCGCGGGCGCAGTCGTACAGGTCGAACAGCCGTGATTGCCGGTCGGCGGGGAGTCGGGCGGCGCGGTCGGTCACGCTCGCCGGCCATGCGGACAGCGCGGCGATGATTCGCGCGCCGTCGAGGGCAAGGGTCCGGGCCGACTCCGGGAAGGTCTTGTCGTAGTCGATGAGCATGCCGATCCGGCCGGCCGGGGTGTCGAACGAGCGGAACTCGTCACCGGCCGCGTAGGCGAGGGACTCACCGGCGGGCTGATGGACCTTGCGGTGGGTGCCGAGGATTCCGTCCCCGGAGACGCAGACCGCGGTGTTGAAGTGCCTGTCGCCGTCGGCCTCGGTGTAGCCGATGCAGACCGTCGTGTCGCCCGCGGCGGCAATGATCGCGGCCAGTTCGGGTCCGTCGGGATCCAGCGCCGGGGGCAGCTCGTCGGGGTCGGGATTGCGCAGGTCGCCGAGGTAACCGCCGAGGGTGGCGTCCGGAAAGACGAGCAGTTCGACGCCATCGCGCGCGGCTGCTTCGACGATGCCGACGGCCTTGGACACACCGCGCTCCACGTCGCGGCCGAAATGCGCGGCGAGAGCACCGAGGGTGACAGTGCTCATGGTCGAACAGTACCGGCCGAGAACCGGCGAGAAGGTCCGATCACGCGGCCCCCAGCCCGGTGACCGTCGACGCCACCACCACTGTCACCGCACCGTCGGGCCATCGCAGGCGCACGCCCGGTTCCGCGGTGAGACGACCGCAGTCCGCGATGGTCAGGGTGCTCGGGGCAGGTACCTCGGCACGACGCCCCGGCCGGTCCGCGCTGAGCATCGCGTACCCGGGAAAGCACGTCAGCCACGCGCCCATCGACGCGTCGTTCGGTCGTGGCACGGCGATCACGTCCAGTTCGGCGCCGGTGCCCGACGCCTCGGCGAGCATGCCGAGCGTCCCGGCGATCCCGGCCATGCTCACGTCCTTCGCCGACGCCGGTCCAACCCGCGCCAGATGACCTGCCATTGAGCACAATTCGTTGCTGCTCCGCGAGCTCGTCGAATCCCACTGCCGGTCGTGGTAGCCCGGCCGCCACGATCCGCCGAGGTCCGCGTGCAGGGTCACGGTGTCGCCGACCGCGCCGCCGCCGGCCCGCAGCGGACTGCTGGTGGTCCCCAACGCCGTCACCGACAGCGCCGACGGCACCCCGACCTGGGTGTGACCGCCGAGAACCGGGGTCTGCCAGGCGCGTGCAGCTGCGGAGATGCCGCGGACGATGCGGGTCAGATGCGATGTCGTGGGTGCGCCGACGGCGTCGAGGAGTCCGATCGGTCGTGCGCCCATCGCGGACAGGTCGTTGATGTTGACCAGCACCGAACACCATCCGGCCCATTCCGGATCGCGTTCGATCATCGACGGGATGATCGCATCGCAGGCCGCGATCACGTCGGTCCCGGGCAGCGGGACACCGTCGTCACCGCGGAAACCGGTCGCTCCGAGTCCGCCGTCCTGGTCGGCGAACGGTGCAAGCGCCTCGGCGAGAACGGCTTTGGTGCCGTCGACGGTCCGCTGGATGCGGTGGATCGGCCAGCGCATCTCCCGGTGCGCCTGACCTGCGATCACTGGACCGGCCCCGCAGTCGTCCCAGCCGAGGCGGCGGAACATCCGCGCGTAGCGGTCCTGCACGGTGGCGTCGAAACGCAGTGCACCCTGCTGTTCGATGTGCGCACACGCGGCGCGCACGAGTGCCGGACCGATGCCGGCGGCGTGCCCGGGGTCGGCGACCACGAGCCGGCTGCCAAACCACCAGCCGATGTCCTCCATGTCCGACGTTCCGTCCCACCGCACGGGGGCCACACGAACGCCACCGGCGATCGTGCCGTCCGGCAGCGTCGCGACGAGGACCACGGTGCGTAGATCGTCGTCCGTGGCGTCGAGGTCGGTATGCGCGAAAAGTCCCTGTC
This sequence comes from Gordonia sp. CNJ-863, assembly GCF_001942325.1. Taxonomy (NCBI): domain Bacteria; kingdom Bacillati; phylum Actinomycetota; class Actinomycetes; order Mycobacteriales; family Gordoniaceae; genus Gordonia; species Gordonia sp. CNJ-863. Next base: position 15,335 of record NZ_MKKG01000022.1, on the reverse strand, counting down.
GATCGACGAACTCGTGGTGCCGCATCGCACGGTAGGTGGCATGCTCGACGGCGGTGTCGGCGACGGTGATCAGGAAGTCCGGGCGTGGGGCGACGCGGCGTCGACCGGCAAGGATCGAGAGTTCGCCGGCCACTGCGTCTTTGGTGGTTGTTCTCATTCAGCCACCCACCGTCGGCAGGATGCTGCACGCGCCGCACGCCGCGCATCCGGCCCGCTGATCGGCGCCCGCCATCCCGATCAGAGTGAGATGGCGCGCGACCTCGCGGCTGATCTTCTCCACGATGGCCGGATCCGGTGCGGGTGCATCGTCGACGTCCACGGCGAGCGTTCCCGCATGACGCCGGAACGGCACGATGAACGGGTAGACACCCAGGTCGGCGAGTTCCTTGGCACCGGCGATCATCTCGTCGGCGTCCTCGCCCAGCCCGACGAGTAGATACGTCGATACCTGGTTGCGTCCGAACACCCGCACAGCTTCCGTCCAGGCCGCGCGGTACTCGTCCATCGGCACCGAGGACTTGCCCGGCATCCACCGTCGTCGCACCTCGTCGTCGAGGGATTCGACGTGGATGCCGATCGCATCCGCGCCGGCCTCCCGCAGCTCGGTGAGGACCGCGAGGTCGGCGGGTGGTTCGCACTGCACCTGGATCGGCAGGTGGGGGACCGCGGCCTTGATCGCGCGGACGCACCGCGCGAGGTGGCGGGCCCCGCGGTCGCGACCCCCGGTGGTGCCGGTGGTCATCACCATCTGGGTGATGCCGTCGAGTTCGACTGCCGCGCGGGCGACCTCGGCCAGCTGATCCGGCTTCTTCACCGCGATCGTCGACCCCGACCGCAGTGACTCCTCGATCGAGCAGAACCGGCACCGCTCCGATTCGTCGTAGCGGATGCACGTCTGGACCACCGTCGTCGCCAAGACGTTACGACCGTGTAGACGGGCGATCTTCTCGTAGCTGACCCCGTCGGCGGTCTGCAGGTCGTAGAACCGGGGCCGTCCGATGGCCTCGACCTCGATGCCGACATCCACTCCGTCGTACAGGACACGTTCGCCGTCGAAGACGAACGGACTCTGCGGGTTCCGCGGGATCGCAGCGTGCAGGCCGTCGACCATCAGGTGGCCGTCGTCGCTCGGCCCGGCACCGCCGGTCCGCTGCACCGGCGGCTCGCCCCGAATCCCGAGCAGTGCCAGGTCAACTCGTGTGGTTACCGTCATGGGTACTTCCCCTGTTCCCTGAGTAACAAGCTCTTGCTGCTCCCTGAGGTGCGAGCTCCATTGCCCCGTGAGGTGCGAGTTGCGTCTTCGCGTGCGTCGCGACGCAATCTGCCAAAAGACTCGTCCCCGTGAGCACCGCCGGAGGGCAGATTGCCCTCGGAGGACGCTGAGGGGGACGAGTTTTTCGAGCGCACGGCCCGCTTGTAGCGTTCACCTCGAGGTCCGGACCCAACTCCTCCGTTTCGCCCGGCCATCTACTGCGCCGCCGCCAATCGCGGGCGCCCCTGGTCCAGAACACCGACGATGTGCTCCGCCACGTACCTCGCGTCCCGATCGATCCCGAGGAACCGTCCCGATCCCCAGGTGTGCATCCACGGCAACCCGACGAAGCTGAGCCCGGGGACCTCGGTGATCCCGCGCGTCTGCATCGGGCGACCCCCACCGTCGAAGGCGCTGGCCTCGATCCACCGGTAGTCGGGTCGGTACCCGATGGCCCAGATGATCGACGTCACCCCGGCTGCTGCGAGATCGAGTTCGGCAGGGTCTTCTTCGGGAGCCCACACAGGTTCGTACCGCGAGGGTTCCGGCGCCTCGATCCCCAGCGAGTCGATGTGCCGGTCGATGTCGGAGCAGATGGAGTTGTAGGTTGCGTCGGCCTTGTCCAGTGCATCGCTGAGCGTCGGCGCGAACCGCAGCGTCGAGTCCTTGCCGTCGGTCAGCATGCCGTAGAGCTGCATGCCCTCGACAGCGAAGCGTCGGAGGTCGATGTCGCGGCCACCGTCGCGGCCGGTGACGTAGTGGTTGGTCTTCTCCTGCGCGGCACGGCCACCCGGATACTCCTGGGTGGGAGTGTCGTAGAGCCCCATGTCCGACAGCCACGTCATGCAGTCGCGTCCGCGATAGAACCGTGCGACCCGCGGCGCGTTGCCGACCGCCAGATGCACCTGCCGCCCGGCCAGGTGCAGGTCTTCGGCGATCTGCGTGCCCGACTGCCCGGTTCCGACGACCAACACCGCACCCTCGGGCAACTGGTCCGGGTTGAAGTACTCCTCGGAGTGGATCTGATGGACGGCCGGATCGAGCGCCGACGCGAACGCCGGGATCACCGGCAGCGGATAACCACCGGTCGCGATCACCGCCTGGTCGCACGTCACGGAGGTGACGCCGTCCGGACCGTCGAGGGTCACCTCGAACCGGTCAACACCGAGCCGCTGCAGACGGGTCACCCGCGTGTGTTCGACGAGCGGCGGCTCGAAGGTCTGCAGCCACCCCTCCAGCCAGGCCACCACCTCGTCGCGGGTCATGAACCCGTCGGGGTCCGGACCCTCGTAGGCATACCCGGGTAGACGGCAATGCCAGTTGGGTGTCACGAGAGTGAAGTTGTCCCAACGCTTGTCGGCCCACGCGTGGACCGCGGTCTCGGCGTCGACGACGATGTGCTCGACTCCGGCCTCTCCGAGATACCAGCTGACCGAGAGGCCGGCCTGCCCGCCGCCGATGACGACGACCGGAACGTGTGTGTTCATGAGCGCTCCCGTAGGTCGGTGGTGTGCGCGGGTAGCGGCGGGTACATCGAGACCACTTCGACCTCCGCCGAGTCCAGATGCCGCGCAGCATCCTTGGTGATCTCCGCAGCGGACGCGGCGGCCGAGGTGCACGCGAACCCGTACTTGGCCCGCACCCGTGCGCTGGCTTCGTCGAGCGCGGTGGTGGCTCGTTTCCGGAAGTCGTCGACGCGGTACGAACCCGGCGCGAGGTGGTCGTGCAGGACGAGGCTGGGGGAGTAGTACTGGCGGAACAGCCCGTCGGGCCAGCGCACCTGGACGGTCATCTCAGGCATGAGCGAGGTCCCGCCAGGCGAGGTCGTCGGCGGTCTCTGGTTCGGTGAGCAGGCCGTACTTCTCTGGGCGGCGGTCCCGCAGGTGGAACATGCCGGCGCGCATCGCGGTGAAGCTCTCGCAGATGTCCACCTCGGCGACCGCGAGACCGCTGCCGAGGAGAGTGGTGGCGAGAATGTTGCCGCCCGGGTCGACGATCTTGGCGTTACCGACATACCGCAACGACCCGAACGTCCCGCTCTGGTTCGACGCCACCCAGAACACCTGGTTTTCCAGGGCGCGCGCGGCGTCGAAGAGGTTGAACCGGTAGGTCCAGCGGTCCTCTTGAAGGTTCTCGGCGGTCGCGGTGCGTGCCGCCGGCCACGCCGAGAGGCTGGCGATGATCTCGGCACCCTTGAGAGCCATGATGCGGGCGGCCTCGGGAAACGCCTTGTCGTAACAGATTTGGAGTCCGACCCGTCCGACCGGGGTGTCGAAGACGCCGTATCCCTCGCCGGACGAGTACGACATGTTCTCGCCGAGCGGCTGGTGGACCTTCCGATAGCTGCCGTAGATCCGGTGGCCGTCGAGGACTGTGGCCGCGTTGTAGCGGGTCTCGCCGTCCTCGCCGAGTTCGCAGAACCCGATCGCCACCACCAGGTCTCCGACGATGGACTGCACCCGCGCGATCTCGGGTCCGTCGAGGGAGATCGCCGGTGGCAGCGACCGTGCACTGTTCTTCCGGGTGTCGCCGTGGTTGCCCAGCGACGACAAGTATCCGCCGATCGCCGCCTCGGGGAAGACCAGGAAGTCGACGCCGCGGGCCCGCGCCTGGGCGACATACTCTTCGATCGTCGCGTAGTTCTGTTCGAGATCGCGGGTGAAGTTCGCCGCGACGGTTCCGATGGTGGTCATAGGAATGTCCCAGGGTCGGTGGTGCGGAAAGGGTCATCTCGCTGGTTGAGTAGGCGAGGAGCGTAGCGACGAGCCGTATCGAAATCCTCAGACCATGTACGTCGAGTTGATGATCGCGCCCTTGCGTGCGTAGTGGATGATCGCGTCCTGGACGTCGAGCGGGTGCGCCGGGATGACGCCCTCGATCAAGTCCTCCTCGCGACCGCCATGGAGCGCGAGCCCGAAGCGGCAACAGAACACGGTGCCGCCCTCGGAGATGAAGGTCTCGAGTGCATTGTTGATGTTCTGTTCACCGGGGAAGCCGGAGTCGCCTGTCGTCGGAAAGCCGCGCGTGGCAAGGCAATTGATGGCTCCGGGGCCGTAGAAGTACATGGCCGACTCGAAGCCCTTGCGCAGTGCGCGGGTTGCCTGCAGGACGGCGACGAACGACACCGACGACTCGTGGGCGATGCCGTGCACCAGCGTGAAGTAGGTTTCGCCGTCCTCGGCCTGATAGTCCGGGAAGATCTTGGTGCCGCCGTAGATGTTGGAGCCCTTCGGCAGCGACGGGTGCGGGATCTCCGCGAGCGATGCGGCGATGTTCTCGGTGATGGATTCGTCGAAAGAGGGCACAAGGACTCCTGGAATGGCGAGACGACGGCGCCTGGCGGCTCGGCGTGTGAGAAGGGCGGATCGGGCATCATTGCCCCAGAGCGGCAGATCGGTAAGACTTCGATCTCATCGAGTAGCTGAACGCTACGAGAACCAGTTCACCGGTTATCGATTACCGGGTGGTTACCGCAGGAATAAATGGCGGCGGGGTCGGCGTAACACGTCGCTCGACGCGCGCCCGTCCCTCAACCGCTCGTCAGGACAGCAGGATGGTCCGGCAACAAAAATGTCCGACGAACCGGTCGGGTCGGGGGTCTGACCGGTTCATCGGACGTAAGTCAGCATATCGTCTGTGTCTCCGCAGGTCGAGCGAGGGATCCGCAATTCTGTGACCTGTTTCTCACGGATTCCGGACGAACCCGACCTCTACGGCACCGTAACCCGCTGTGACGTCGTACGACCGGACTACGCCGTTGCTGAACGGGCCTCCCGACGATCACATACAAACGAGGCGCCCGCGCCGCGCGCTTACCGAGCTGCCCGCGTGGCTCCACCACGGCCGCGTCGCGAGGCGCAAGCTGGACTCATGCTCACCGCGATTCTCTACGGTCTCATCACCGCGGTACCCATCGCGATCGGTGCCGCGATCGGTCTCCGGTGTGATCTCCCGGCGCGCGTCCTGGCGACCCTGATGGCGTTCGGCGCGGGCACGATGATCGCCGCGGTGTCCACCGAACTGTTCCAGCCGGCGTTCAAACAGGCCGGGATCGGCCTCGCCGGGGCCGCGCTGTTCCTCGGCACCGCGGTGTACGTGGTCGCCGATCATGTCGTCGAGACCAAACTCGGCTCCCGCGCCATCGGTCCGGCGCTCATGCTGGGTGTCTTCCTCGACGGCGTGCCCGAGAACAGCGCGCTGGGCGTCTCACTCACCGCGGGCGGCTCGCTGGTGCTGGTGGTGGCGATCGCCGTCGGCAACGTCCCCGAGGCGGTCAGCGGGGCGTCGTTGATGAGACGCGAACACGACATGTCGCTGCGCTACGCGCTGGTGATGTGGGTGGCCACCGCCGCGATCCTCATCGCGGTGACCGTGGGCGGTTACGCAGTCTCCGATGCCATCTCGCCGACCGCGGTCAGCATCGTCCAGGCCTTCGCGGGCGGCGCGACCCTCGGCGTCCTCGCGAACGGTCTGATGCCAGAGGCATACCGCGAAGGCGGCTGGTGGGTGGGCCTCGCCACTGCAGCGGGCTTCCTCCTCGCGTTCGTCCTGGCCTGACGGCGAACTCAGTGCGTCTGTGTGGCGTCCGGGTCGCTGGCCACGTGGCCCTGGGCGAGCTCTTGGAGTTCTCGGAAGACCCGCTTCGACGCCTCGGCCCAGGGCATCAGGATCGGGAACACGTGGAACATCCCCGGTTCCTCGAGCGCGCGCGTGGGCACCTCGGAGTCCTCCAGCCGCGCTGCGAATTCCCTGATGCCGTCGCGGAACATCTCGTCCTTGCCCCAGCACACGAACGTCGGCGGGAACCAGTCCGGCTCCGGATCGGCGTGGATGATCGAGACGCGAGCATCGTTCGGCTGCACGCCGTGCAGGTAGGGCGTGACGGGGATATTCCACGGCAGCACGTCGTACTGGGCGTTCTCGGTGATCGACGGGTGATCGAGGTCGAGATCGATCTCGGGGGAGAACAACGCCATCGCACCGGGCTTGGGTAGACCCTGCTCGTGCAGGTGCGCCACCAACGACGCTGCGAGGCCACCACCACCGGAGTCGCCGGCGATGATGATGTGCTCGGGTGTCACGCCGCGTCCCAGCAGCGCCCGGTAGACGTCGGCGGCGTCGAGAACACCTGCGGGAAAGGGGAACTCGGGGGCCATCCGATAGTCGGCGATGAAGACCTCGAACCCGGTGATCCGCACCAGCGACGACGCGAACGCCGAGTACATGATCGGCGACGTCCCGATGTAGCCGCCGCCGTGCAGGTACAGGATGGTCGCGCCGATCTCCTGCTTCTCCTCGTCCTCGTCGACGTAGGCGTCGGTACTCGCCTTCGCGCGACACCACAGGCCGGGGACGCCGCCAATGGTGTCGTCGGTCAGTTCGACTCCGTCGGTCAATTCGACGAACGGCGGCATCACCACGCGACAGATGTCGTCGAGGATCTTCTCCATCGACCGGAACTCCTCGATCGGCAGACCCATCGAGTAGCCCATGAACGTACGGATGGACTGCCGGGTGACGGCCTGGCCGACGTTGTCGAGCAACCCCGACGGTCCCGACCACGGCTTCTTGAACGGCACCCGGGCGAGTCCACCGAGCATGCTCGACGCCAGGCCGGCGACGGCCAGCGCCGTCAACGGTCCGGATGCGGTCTCGACCTCGGGACGATCAGCCATCACCATGTCGCACAGAGTAGCGATGCCCGTGACCGACGGCTGGACGCGCGACCCACCGGACTGGGGTCCCGTCGGCCGGACGTGGCAGACTGTCGCGGGTCCTGTAGTCCCCGAGATCCCTGTGAGGCGGCGATGGAGAGTTCTGCCTTCCCGGCTCAGCGCGAGGCCGGGCGACCCGCCGTGCCGTCGGAATCGGTGCAGGTCACGCTGGGTGACGCCCTGGAGGCCAACCGTGCGCTGCAGAAGTCGGCGGCGGTCAAGCTGTTCGCCGCCAACAACTCGGCTCTCTACGTCACCTTGATGGAGCGGCACCTCGACTACGGCACCAAGATGTCCGAGGTCGAGTTGACGATGCGGCTCGAACGCGACCTCGCCGAACTCGACCTCACCGACGATCAGCCCACCGGCCTGGAACTGGTCAAACTGTGGGCCCGTCAGGGGTGGCTGCACCGCGTCACCGACACCACCGACCCCGACGCCCCCAACCTCTGCCACCTGACCAGCGAAGCCCGCTCGGTCCTCGACTTCATGCGCCGCCAGCGCCGCGAGGACTCCATCGCCACCGGCGGCTCGATCACCGGCATCGCCGCCGAACTCCGCCGCGTCGCCGGCCAGGTCAGCAACGACCCCGAGACCATCCGCCTCGAGCTCGAGGCGCAGATGTCCGACCTCGACGCCGAGCTCGCCGACCTCGAAGCCGGCCGCCGCCCGCCGGTCGACCTCCGCGTCGCCGAGGACTCCGCCCGCGCCATCGGCTACCAGATGGAACAGATCATCTCCGACATCGGCCAGTACGGCACGATGCTCGACCGCATCACCACCGCGCTGCTCGACGACCCGGGGGACTCCGACCTCGCCTACCGCGACCGTCAGCGCCAGCTCTTCGACGACTACGAGGCCCTGCTGCAGTCGTCGCAGTCGGCGTCGTACCAGGCGTTTTCCCAGATGATCCAGGATCCGGAGCGTCGCGCCCGCCTCAAGGTCGACATCGATACCATCATCGAGAACTTCCCCGGCATGGACGCCGGCCTGCGGTCGGTGATGGACAACTTCTTCGGGCTGGTCACCCAGCAGATGGCCGAGGTCGGCCGCACCCGCCAGCGCTGTGCCCGTCGTATTCGACGCTTCGTCGCATCCGGCACCCTCGAGCAGAGCCGCGGCCTGGCGCGTCAGCTCAACGACGCCCTCGCCACCGCGAACGACCTACTCAAGTCGTCGCTCGCGGACCGCCGCCTCGGCTACGAGCTGCCCCTCGCCGCGCCGACGCTCAACTCGATCGGCCGGCTGGCCTTCGAGATCCGCGAACACGTCCCGCCCGCCCCGGCACTACCCGCCGGCGGCGCCGACGCCGACCTGACCGCCTTCGCCTCGATGACCGGCCAGGTCGACACCGTCGAACTGACCGAGACCGTGAACAACGCCGTCGCCGCCGGCCCGGTCGCGCTCACCGACGTCATCGAGGGCATCGACGAGGCGTACCTCGCGCACGTCATCGTGCTGTGGTCCTGGGCCCAAAAGCAGGCCGCGGCGGGGGAGAAGGTGCCGATGACCACCGTGCGCTTCCGGTCCCTCCTCGGGGAGGACCACGCCATCGAAGTCCCCGACCTCACCTTCACCGAACCGATTCCGACTGCGGAGGTCGACGCCGAATGACATCTTTGCCCCCTGAGACGGATCCTTCGCTGCCTGAGGCGGACCCTTCGCTCCCTGAGGTGCGAGCGCAGCGAGCCACGAAGGGCAACCCCTCGCTTCCTGAGGTGAACGCGGAGGCCAACCCCTCGCTCCCTGAGGTGCGAGCGGAGCGAGCCTCGAAGGGCCCCGACCTCCCCGACGAGTTCGCCGGCTTCGACGATCTCCCCACCGTCGCCAACCGCGCTGCCTCGCATACCCCGAGCGCACCCCGCTTCGACGGCGACGTCAGCGAAATGCCCGACCGCGCCTGCTGGGCATTGCAGAACCTTCTCGCTCGCCGCTACGTCAGCGGCGACCGGCAGCCGCAGTTGTGGTCGTGGGTGTCGGAGTACCAGGACGTCCTGCGCATCCGCCTGTCCGAACTCGACCTGCGTCTCCGCCTCGTCGACGAACTGCAGGTCGCCTTCGTCGAGCAGGCCGGTTACGACTCCCGTTGGGGCCGACGCATTCTCAAGCGCGAGACCGTCCATACCTACGACGCGATCCTGGCGCTGCACCTCGCCAAATACATCCGCGCCGCCCGGGACGACGATGCGCTGATCACCCGCGAGGAGATCCACGAGCTCTTCGCCGGCGTCACCAACACCATCGACCGCGACCTCGCGCTCTTCGACAAGCGCATCGAGCGTGCCATCGACAAGATGGAGGAGCTCGAGTTCCTGCGCAAGCAGCGCGACGATGCCGACACCTTCACCGTCAGCCCGGTGATCTCCGCGGTGATGACGGCGTCGGTCATCACCGACCTGCAGCGACAGTTCGAGCAGTTCATCGGCGCCGGCGACACGGGGGAGGAGCCGCCCGAGGCTGCCGCCGACGAACCCGCCCGGCCCGACGACGCCGAGGACGGCTTCGGCGACGACGAAGGAGACGACTGGTGAGCGTCGACCAGTACCACTTGTCCCGGTTGCAGCTGATCAACTGGGGCGTGTTCGACGGGTATCACTCGATCCCGTTCAGCTCCAACGGTTCTCTGATCACCGGGTCGTCGGGTTCGGGTAAGTCGTCGTTGCTCGACGCCATCTCGCTGGCGTTCCTGCCCGACCACCGCCGCAACTTCAACGCCTCGGGCGACGCCACCGCCGCCGGCTCGTCGAGCGGTAAGCGCACCGTCGGCAAGTACGTGCGCGGCGCGTGGGGTGAGCGGCGCGACGGCACCAACGCGCACCGCGAGATCATGTACCTGCGCGGCACCGGCCCGGCGTGGGCGGCCATCGCGGTCACCTACACCTCCACCTCGGGCACCGCCATCACCGGTCTGGTCCTCAAGTGGTTGGCCGCGGGCAAGATGACCGACGCGCACAGCTCGTACTTCATTTACGACGGCGACGCCGACATCGTCGAGGCCTGCAACGAGTGGGCCGCGGCCAACTACAACTCGGCCAAGTTCCGCGACCACGGCTGGCGCGGCGGACCCGGTGAGGGCAAGTACCTCTCGACGCTGTACTCGCTCATCGGCATCCGCGGCTCCGACGCCGCACAGCAGCTCCTCGGAAAAGCCAAGTCGCTCAAGAGCGTCGGCGGTCTCGCGCAGTTCGTGCGGGAGTTCATGCTTGACGCCCCGACGTCCATCGTCGGTATCGCCGACGCCCTCGAGCAGATCGACCCGCTCGTCGAGGCCCGAGAGCTGCTCGACGTCGCGCGCCGCAAGCGCACCATCCTCGGCAACATCGAGGAGGTCCACGAGCGATACGCGACCGAGTCGGCCACCTTCTCCGTCCTCGACACCATCGACAGCACCACCATCCGCAGCTACGTCAACAACCTGCGGATTCGCAACGCACAGCCCGAGGTCGCCGACCTCGACGACCAGATCACCCGCCTCGACGGTGATCTCGCCGCGCTGACCACCCAGCACGACCAGCTACGCCAGGACCACAGCCTGCTGCTGGCCCGCATCGCCACCTCCACCGGCGATCTCGCCCCGCTGCGCGAACAGCTCGGCGGAGCTCAGAAACTCAGCACCGAAGTCACCGCACGACGGAACGCGTACGAGGACAAGGTCTCCGCACTCGGCTTTTCCCCGCCGACCAACGCCGAAGGCTTTTGGTCGCTGCGCGAGGAGCTCATCGAGGAGGCCACCAAGATCGACGGCCAGCTCGAGGCCGGTCGTGCTCACTATGCCGAGGCACTGGCCCGTGAGGTCGCCGCCCGCAGCCGCCGCGACACCGCACAGGAAGAACTCGGCCGCGTCGAGCAGGCCGGATCCGCGCTGCCGCGTACCGAACACGAGATGCGCCGCGTGATCGCGCACGCGCTGCAGATCGACGAGTCCGAGCTCAAGTACGTCGCCGAACTCGTCGAACTCGACCCCGACGAGGAACGTTGGCGGCTCGCCGTCGAGAAGGTCCTGCGCAACGCTGGCCTGCGGCTGCTGGTGCCGGACAAGCACTTCCGCTCCGCGCTTCGGTTCGTCAACTCGCACGACATGCGTGGCCGGATTCAGCTGCACCAGGCCGAGACCCGCCCGATGCCCGACGTCGAGCCGGGCACCCTGGCGTCCAAGCTGCGTTCCGTCGACCCCGGCCATCCCTGTGCGGCCGAGGCGATGACCGTGCTCGCGAAGCTCGGCAACCACATGTGCGTCGACAACCCGGGGGAGTTCTCCCAGTATGCCAAGGCCGTCACCGACCAGGGTCTGCGCAAGGATTCGGCGAAGCTGGCCGTCAAGGACGACCGCCAGCAGCTGCGCCGGTCGCAGTACATCTTCGTCGGCGACGTCGAATCCAAGATCTCCGCGCTGCGTGACGAACTCGCCTACGAGGAACGCGCTTTCGACGACGCCCGCGAGGACTGCGCCGAACTCGACCGCGAACGTTCCGCCAAAGAACGACGACGCGACGCGTATCGCCGTGTGTGCGAGCAGTTCACGCAGTGGAACGAGATCGACGTCGACTCCGTCGATGACCGCGTCGACCAGCTCACCGACCAGTACGACCTCCTCATGGAGGAACACCCCGACGTCGAAGCCCTGCAGCGCAAGGCCGAGGACCTCTGGGAGCAGGTCCGCAACGCGATCTCGCAGGCCGCGCTGGTCAAGGACAAGATCGCCCGCCAGGACGAGCGCCGCACCCAGCTGCTCGACCTCATCGACCGGCTGAAGCCCGAAGACGTTCCCGCACAGGCGGAAAAGACCCTCGACGGCTTCCGCGAAGACCTCTCGGCGACCCTCGACGTGCTCAACCCTGAGCCGTACCGCCAGGAGATTGTCAAAGCCGCCGGCCGTGAGCGCGACCGCATGCGGTCCGACGCCCGACGCTCTCGCGACGAGCTGGCCCGGATCCTCGACACCTACGACGAGGAGTTCCCCGACGCGATCCCCAACGACAGCGACGACTTCGACGAACGCATACACGACTACGTCGCCGTCTGCCGCCGCATCGACGAACGCGAGCTGCCGTCGGCCTACGAGCGGATGCGTCGCCTGATCACCGAGCAGGCGCCGGGCGCGATCCTGGGTCTGCACATGGCTGCCGACGCCGAGGAACGACGCATCGTCGAACAGATCGAGCGCGTCAACACCGGCCTCGGCGCCGTGGCGTTCAACCGCGGCACCCGGCTGCGGCTGGTCCCCGGCCGGAAGAAGCTCGCCGCGGTCGAGGAGCTGACCGAGAAGGCCCGTCAGATCTCCAACCGCGCAACGGCGGTCAGCTTCGGCGACGAACAGGCCATCCTCGAGCAGTACTCCGACATCCTGCTGCTGCGCGAACGCCTCGCCGGCAACACCCCGGAGGACCGCCAGTGGACGCGCGACGCCCTCGACGTGCGCAACCGCTTCGACTTCTACTGCGAGGAGCACGACGCCGAGAGCGGCGAGACCATCCGCACCTACTCCAATGCCGGCGACAACTCCGGCGGCGAGCAGGAGAAGCTGATGGCCTTCTGTCTCGCGGGTGCGCTGAGCTTCAACCTGGCCAGCCCGCACGGCAACGACAACCGGCCAATCTTCGCCCAGCTGATGCTCGACGAGGCGTTCTCCAAGTCCGACCCGCAGTTCGCCCAGCAAGCGCTCTCGGCGTTCCGCAAGTTCGGGTTCCAGCTGATCATCGTCGCCACGGTGCAGAACACCAGCACGATCCAGCCGTACGTGGACAACGTGGTGATGGTGTCGAAGGTCGAGGCAGGTCCGGAGTTGCGGCCGGTCGCCACGGCGACGTCGACGACGATCAAGGCGTTCTCCGAATTGCGGCGGTCGGGGAGTCAGCTTCGCGTTTAGGGGGATTACATTGCCTCAGAAAGTGACTCCTGCCGAGTGGTCGGCCTTCATCAGTCGCCGTGGGGTGCCGACCGATGGCAGGGGTATCGCGATAACAAGGGATCCTGTAATGGACGAGGGTTGGTAACCGCTGTAAGCGGTAGCAAGGAACACGACAACAGGACGCAATTTCTAGCTATTGTGGTCCAGACAGGGCAGTTGCGGCGTCGTGGTTTGAGCTAGCCACCAAATCAAATAGCGCATCTAACGCCATTTCGTTCACCAAGATCCGCCAGAGTTCGCGAGTGGAGAAACTGGCATTGAATATCGCGCCGGAGTTCTTTACAAGGTACTGTGCCTTCCTCAGGGCAGCGTCGGTCGCTAATGGCTGTATCTGCCGAAGTTGTGGGTAATCTGAAAGTAACATGTGGATCACAGACGCGAGTTCAAAACAGGCGCAGGCTCGCTCGTACAGACCATTGCTCCCAGATTTGGGATCGGTCTTGTTGCGGCGGATTACCAATAATCCTTGTTTAGATGCGAGTAGGTATTCGTGCACCGATTTCTTGTTGAGTTCGGCGCATGCGTCAAAAATGTGATCGGGGATGTCTGGGTGCATTGATCCATAGTCGGCATTCCCGATTAATAGTCCTACCAACTCTTCGCGATTGAAGCGAACAAAACTTGCAGGGACGTCTGCAGTGGGTTCCAATTCCAGTAGATGGAGGGGGCGGGCCCTGTATTCTGGTTTCGTTTGCGACGAAAGGAACTGTTGAATTAGATGGTAGGTCTCCTTGGTGACCTTTGCTGCTGTGCCCATTTTGTTTAATGCGCGCATGCTGATCAGGCTATCGACCGGAAAGCCTTCCGCGGACGTTGCAAGCGTCAGTCTATTACCCACGACTGCGATACCTGGGTCGTAAACTCTGCTTGTCGGAATGTCCAACCTGGTGTCCGTAACGGCGGATGACAAATCACCGCTTACTTCGAAATAGCTCTTATCCTGCGGTGATCTATTGACCTTCCGGTTGATTCGCTGGAAATATGTGCTGTTGGGAGTTAGGTTCGCTGCTTGTAGTTGAAATTGCTCGGCAATGCCAAGAAGTTTGAAAGTCTTAGAGTGTTGGGATTTGTTGAAGGCGTGACTGGTTCCCTGTTGTTCCTGATGTTGAGGTAATCGAGCTACGTTCCGCCAGGATATTGTTACGCGCATCATCGTGTCCTAGATCATGGCGTGGTGGGGGGATCGAACCCCGCGCTGTAGTTACCTATCTGCGCCCGAACCATCCCGGCACCACGCGTGAAGCGTCGAGTTTAGCAGACCTCAGCCCGGTCATAGAGAGGCACGCCACCTATGCAGATTGCGAACCTTGCCGGTTTGTAGGTCTCTTTCCCAGGCTAATCCGTCGGCTGACATGAACTGAACGTAGAAGCGGCACTTTTCTGACTGCTTAACCTTGCGTGAAATTGATTGCTTGCTATGTAACTCGTTGGGTTGCGTCACGGGGGCCATGCGGCCCTCCTCCGCCTTTATGAACCAGAACAAGAATCTTCTCTTCTTTTTGATATACACAGGTTGAAATATTGGCATCTCGGAGGTGTTCCTCATGTAGATAAGAGTCTCGTTCGCATGTTTCTCCATCCATGCCACCGTCAAGCTGGCCTGCATTCCCAGCCTTAGGTCCCTGTCTCGGTGTAGAATGTAGAAAGCGAGAAGCACTGAGGCTCCAGATAGGATACTCCCAATCCAGGCCGGCACTGTTCCCCAATCCATTTCAATTGGCTCCGTTCCTAGGTGCGGCGATTGATTCTATTTTCTAGCTCGAAACTTTGCGGAACACTGGTGTTCTTGGATGTCTCTAGCTGCGGGTGGCAGGTCCCCGATAACCGGTCCAGGCAGTTCTAGAGCCAGTTCCTACTTGCAGTCTGTCAGTCGATCTCGCAGTCCACGGGGTGATGCCGGTGGGTGCATCCGGCAGCGTACTCGGCAGGGGTCTTGTAGCCCAGCGCCGAATGACGGTGTCGGTGGTTGTGGTCGTCCTTGAAGTCCTCGATGACCACGCGAGCCTCGAGCAGGAGTAGTGCCCCATAGAGTGGTGTAACTCGGTGGCCGAGTTCGTTATCGACGTCGTGTCGTTAACGGATGCAGAGCGGCCACCGCGTGATCCTTCGAGTCAACCTTCCACAGAATCCTCGAGGAGTCATCGCGATGACCGCACCCCACATTGTCGACCCTGCAGGCCTTCTTGGCCAAGCCCTCGCAGACGCGTCACCAGATCTGATGCGTGAACTGCTGCAAACCATGATCAACGGCTGCTATCGGCCGATGCCGACGCGGTCTGCGGAGCCGAATGGAACCAACGCACACCAGAGCGCACCAACCGCCGCAACGGCTACTGAACCACCCCTGGTTTGATGCCGCTTCCTTCTGAGTCAGGAAGGATGAGCTCATGCCTAAGAAAATCGATCCGGAGGTCCGTTCGAGGGCCTTGCGGTTGCTGGAGGTGCACGGCGGCGAGTACAC